>DATMVG010000213.1:0-9324 GCA_035563315.1 Allosphingosinicella sp.
TCATCCGCCGCCTCCTGCGGCTCCGTCGGAGGCATGCCGGGCTATGGACCCAGGGCAGCTGGGAGCCCGTAGAGGTCGTCGGCGCTCGCTCCGGCAACGTCCTCGCCTTCGAGCGTCGGCGGGGCGATTCCACGATGGTCGGCGCGGCGCTCCTGCGCTGCGCCGACGGGCTCGTCGACCAGAGGCAATGGGTTCCGCCGCGCCGATGGTGGGGAGACACCCGGCTCGGCACGAACGGCGATCCGCTCGTCGCGGACCTGTTCGGACCGCTTCCGGTCTATTTGTCGCTGAGCCACGGGATGGAGCGGGCGAAGGGAATCGAACCCTCGTCGTAAGCTTGGGAAGCTTCTGCTCTGCCATTGAGCTACGCCCGCTTCGCGGCTTATCTAGGCAGGCCTTCGGGGCTTGTCGAGACCGGTGCGGAGGCGCATAGCGGCGTCGCTTTCATTGGAGGACAGGGTCATGGAAGCACTCCGCAAGCGACGCTGGGCGGGACGCCTGACTGGGCTGGCCGCGATTCTCTGCTTCGGCGCGGTGGCGGTGGCGCTGCTCGCCGCGATCGGGACCGGACGGGGCGCCTGGGATTATCGCGCCGGCCTGAGCCTGCTGCGCTACGCCTTCTTCGCCGGAATCGCCGGCCTCCTGCTCGCCATCGTCGCCGCTTTCGTCGCCCGCCGAGCCAAGCCCCGGCTGGTCCTCATCAACCTCGTCGCCCTGTGCGTTGCCGCGGTCTTCGTCGGCTTCGTGGCCAACCAGGTCCGGATCGCCCGCTCCGTCCCCGCGATCCACGACATCTCCACCAACCTCGAGGATTGGCCGCGCTTCTACCGGCTGACCGTGCGCGCCGATAATCTCGAGAGCGTCCCCGACATGGGCCGGCCGGGCCTCGCCGCGCTGCCGCCGCGCGAGAGGTGGAAGGCGGTCCACCGCGAATATTATGGCGACATCGCGACGATCCGGGTGCCGTGGAGCGTCGCCGACACCGTCGCTCGCGCGCGGGCGCTGGCGGAGGAGCGGGGGTGGGAGATCGTCACCGCCGATTCCGAACGCGGCATCCTGGAAGCGGTCGAGACCAGCCTCTTCTTCCGCTTCAAGGACAATGTCGTGGTCAGGGTCCGGCCGGTGAACGGAGGCACGGGCTCGATCGTCGACATGCGCTCGATCAGCCGGGTCGGAATCAGCGACGTCGGCGTCAACGCCCGGCGCGTGCGCTCCTTCCTTGCCGACCTGCAGCGCGGCTGAAGCCGACTCCTGCCACAACTGAAACAATAAGCCCGCCCGCGCGGCATAGACCGGCAACGCGGCGCGCCTAGTTCCCGCCCCGACCGGCCTCGGCCGCAACGGAGAGAAGGGCGGATACCATGACGCCGAAGCAGATCGAGCTCGTCAGGAACAGCTTCCGGGCCGCGGCGCCGCAGCGCCACCGCCTCGCCGGCGCCTTCTTCGCCGAGCTTTTCGCGCGCGAGCCCTCGCTCCGGCCGTTGTTCGCCGGCGCGCTTTCCCTCCACGGAGTGAAGCTGTTCGACGGACTGGCGGAGATCGTCGGCTCGCTCGACCGCCTCTATCCGATCGTCCCCGTCCTCGAATGGCTGGCCATCCGCAACCTTCGCCGCGGCGTCGGGGAGCGCCAGTATCGAGCCTTCGGGGAGGCGCTTCGGACGACTCTCGAAGCGGCCCTGGGGGCTTCCTTCACCGCCGAGACCGGCGAGGCCTGGATCGCCGCGGAGCGCGCGGTGCTTCGGGTGATGTGCGAGGCGCTGGCGGCGGAGCCGATCGCCGCCTGAGCGGCGCGGACCGTTATTGCGGCACTTGGCCGGCGGCGGCCGCTCCGGCCTCGCGGTCGCGCCGGCGCGCCTCGCGGCCGAGCCTCTGCTCTTCCTCGCGTATCTGCCGGCCGCGGCGCTGGTCGGCCTCGGCCTGGGTGGTGATGACCGCGTCGACCCCGGCGCTGGCGGCCTTTACCGGAATCGAGATCAGGGTCGCGGCGGTGCGAGCGACGCAGCCGGAGGCGAGGAGGGCGAGCGGGATGAGGATCAAGGCGCGCATGGCCCGTTTCTATCCCCAATCGGTTGATAGTTGCTGAACGGAGCGCCGCGGCGCCTCGCTGACGATCAGCGAAGCCATCTCAGCATGTGGGGATAGGGCGCGGCGCCCTGCGCCCGCGCCGACGAATCCGCCGCCATGTCGTAGCATTCGAGCAAGGGCGTCCCGATCAGAGCGCCGCGGGCGAGGCCCTCGGCCAGCGCCCGTCCCCCGCCGTGATAGCCCTGGTCGTGGAAGACGATGGCGGGATCGAGGCCGATCTCCAGGGCGGCCGCATAGGACCAGGCGATCGCCGCCATTTCCTCGCCGGGATCGTCCGATACCTTGTCGAGGGAAGCGCGCGCGCCCGGATCGGCGAGGGCGACATGGCCCGCCTCGTGGAGCAGGTCTCCGGGCCATTGCAGCCGGTCCGGGTCGACGACGAGCCCGCCGCCGCGGACCTGGATGGCGGGCAGGAAGGTGTCGTCGCCCAGGGGCTCGAGCTCGATCCCGATCCCGATCCGCTCGAGGAACGCCACGATCCGCCGGGTGAGCGGGTCGTCGAAGCGAATCGACGCCTTGCCGTCCATCGGGCGATCCCTAGCCGCTCGCCGGAGAAGGAAAAAGGGCGGCCCGTCGCCGGACCGCCCCTGATACTGCATCGCGGCGGCGGTCAGCGCTTCGAGAACTGGAAGCTGCGGCGCGCCTTCGCCCGGCCATATTTCTTGCGCTCGACGACGCGCGGGTCGCGGGTCAAAAACCCGGCCTGCTTGACCATCGGGCGAAGCGCCGGCTCGAAGCGGCTCAGCGCGGTCGAGATTCCGTGCCGGACCGCTCCGGCCTGGCCGGAAAGGCCGCCGCCCTTGACCGTCGCGACCACGTCATACTGGTCCCGGCGCTCGGTGATATCGAACACCTGGTTGATGATCAGGCGCAGCGTCGGGCGCGCGAAATAGACGCTCTGGTCGCGGCCGTTGACGATGATCTTGCCGCTTCCCGGCTTCAGCCAGACCCTTGCGACGGCGTCCTTGCGGCGGCCGGTGGCATAGGCCCGGCCCTGCTTGTCGAGCTCCTGCTCGCGAAGCGGAGCCCGCGGCGCCTCGGGCTGCTGAGGCGCGGCGGCTTCGCCCTCCGCGGGCGCCGCGGGCGGCGCCGCCTCGGTCAGCTCGGCCAGGTCGGAAAGCGATTGACGGGTATCGGACATCAGGCACCCACCTTGTTCTTGCGGTTCATCGCCGCGACATCGAGGAGTTCGGGATTCTGGCCGCCGTGCGGATGCTCGGCGCCGTTATAGAGGTGGAGCGAGCGCATCTGCTGGCGCCCGAGCGGACCGCGTGGGATCATCCGCTCGACCGCTTTCTCGATCACCCGCTCGGGGAAGCGTCCCTCCAGCACCTTGCCGGCGGTGATGCTCTTGAGGCCGCCGGCATAACCGGTATGCTTGTGATATTCCTTCTGCTGAAGCTTGCGCCCGGTGAAGCGCACCTTGTCGGCGTTGACGATGACGACATGGTCGCCGCAATCGACGTGCGGCGTGAAGCTCGGCTTGTGCTTGCCGCGCAGGATGTTGGCGACGATCGTGGCGAGCCGCCCGACGATCAGCCCGTCGGCATCGATCAGATGCCATTTCTTCTCCACCTCGGCCGGCTTGGCCGACTTGGTGGTCTTCATCAGCGCCTTCATGGGCCGGGACCTCTTGCAAATGAGCAGCGCCGCCCTTTCGAGGAGCGGCGCGAATGGCGGCCAAATGGCAGCGCGGGGCCGGAAAGTCAAGGCAGCGCGCGGGTTTGGCGGGAGGTAAAATGTTACCCCTGAACCTCTTCGGCGACCCAGCGGGCGTAATCGGCGACGGCTTCCGAGATCGGCCAGACCATGGCGGCCGGCACGTCGTAGCTGTGCAGCTCGGCGATCCTGGCGACCAGCGCGGGGGCGGTTCCGGCCCGGGTCTTGAAGAGGGCGGCGATCTCCTCAGCCTCCTCGATCCTTCCCTTCCAACGGTAGATCGAGCGGCACCCGCCGAGGATGTTCGCGCAGGCGGCGAGACGCTCCTCGACCACTATCCGGGCGATTCTGCCGGCCTCCTCCTCGCTGCCGAAGGTGGCGTAGACGCTGGCGATCGAACCGGGGGGAAGCTCGCTCATGAGGGTGTCTCTCCGAGGCGGTGGGCGGCGACCAGCATCGCGGCGAGCAGCAGGGCGGCCATGCCCTGGTGAGCGACGGCGATGTCGATCTGCACGCCGGAAAGGATGGTGAGGATGCCGAGCAGGATCTGGGCGGCGACCGCGGCGATCAGCGCCGAGCCTTCGAGTCGCAGCCCGCCGAGCCAGGCGCGCACGCCGAGCCAGACGGCGAGGGCGGCGACGACGAAGGCGAGCCAGCGGTGGACGAACTGGACGACCACGGGGTTGTCCGCGAAATTGCGCAGGAACGGCTCGACCAGCTGCGCCTCGGAGGGGAAGAGCTCCCCGCCCATGAGCGGCCAGGTGTTGAAGGCATAGCCGGCCTCGAGCCCGGCCACATAGGCGCCGAACAGGAACTGGAGGAAGAGGACGCACAACGACCAGATGGCGAGCAGGGACAGGCGCGAGCGGCCTCGGCGCAGGTCCATCGCCACCCAGATCGCCGCGCCGAGGATGAGCAAAGCGGTGAGCAGGTGGACGGCGAGGCGGATGTGGCTGACCTCGGGCACGTCGACCAGCCCCGAGCGGACCATCCACCAGCCGATCGCCCCCTGCAGCCCGCCGAGCGCGAACAGGCCGCCCAGCTTCCAGCCGTAGCCGGACGGAATCGCCCGGCGCCACCAGAACCAGAGCAGAGGCAAAGCGAAGGCGAGGCCGATCAGTCGCCCGAGCAGGCGATGGACATATTCCCAGAAGAAGATGGTCTTGAAGTCCTCCAGGGTCATCCCGCTATTGTTGATCTGATATTGCGGCGTGGCCCGATAATGATCGAACTCGGCCTGCCAGTCGTTTTCGTCGAGCGGCGGGATCGCGCCGGAAATCGGCTCCCAGCGGACCATCGACAGGCCGGATTCGGTGAGCCTGGTGATTCCGCCGACCACGATCATCAGGAACACCATCCCGGCGACGAACCACAGCCAGGCGGAGACGGAGCGGGGGCGGGGCCGCGGCTCGGCGGGACGGGACAGCATGGCGCGCCCTATGGCCGCCGCCCCCGCCCTTGCCAATCCCGCATATGCGCCGTCCCCCGAAGGCGGTTTCGCGGGGCTGGTCGTTGCGGGCGGCTCAGGAAACGAGATTGTCCGGCCCTGCGAATCGAGCTAAATTGACGATTATCTCGCCAATTGTCCTGGTCGGACGGAGGGGTTGGTGAAGAAATCATTCGGCTTGGCCCTGATCATCGTCGCGATGGCGTTGCTCAATGCTTGCTCTCAACCGCCTGATCATGTCGTTGATCTCGGTAACGGAAGCTGGCGCCCCGAGGCGGGTTACGGCTGGAACGACGCCGAGGATTCGTCGGCGGGCGTGAGCTGGGTGCCGGGCCTGCCCCATCGCGATCATCCCCATGTCGTCGCCGGCGCGGCGGAGGCGAGCTGGGATCCCGAGCCGGGCTTCCAATGGATCGAGCCCGGGAACCTGGCCCGCGGCGTCCGCTGGGTCCCAGGCTCCACCCGATCCGACGCTCCCCACGTGGTCGCGGCCGCGGCGCAGGGCTTTTGGGTCCCCGTGGAAGGCTATAAATGGGTGAGACCAGGCTCGGGCGATTTGAGGGTCGTCTGGACCCCCGGCATGGAGAACACTCAATTCCCCCATGTGCTCGCCGCCGACACCGAGGGCAGCTGGGTGCCCGAAGCCGGTTTCCGCTGGACCGATCCCAACGCTCTCTCGCCGGTGACCTGGACCGTCGGCCTCGCTCATCCGCGCTACGCCAATATCCACTCGGATGTGAGCGAGCATTATTGGCGCGCAAATCCGGGCTATCGGCTCCGGGTGCCCGGCGATCTGTCGACGGCCGTCTGGACCCCGGGGCTCGTCCACGACCTTCATCCCAACGTCATCAGCGCCGCCCGCGAAGGGAGCTGGCTGCCGGCCTCCGGCTATGCCTTCGCGAGCAACGATCCTGGCGACCTCGCCGTGGTCCGGTCGGATTCGAGGACCCCGTTCGAGCGCTTCGTCAGCTTCATCGTCCCCGTCGTGGTCGCGGTCGTCGCTGACAGCTATTCGCGGCCGCGCGAAGGCGACAATCTGGCCCAGCGTGCGCTGATCAGGCCGGGCGCCGCGGTGATCCGCGATGTCGCCGCGGACGCCGCCAGGCGGGAGCTTCGCTGACTGGGCGCCGTCGATTCTCGCCTGGACTTGGAACCATTCGGCAAATGTTATATTGTAACTTTCGGAGACTCGGCATAAGCCGGCCTCACGGGAGGACCAGCGCGCGTGCTTCAGGGTGCGATCAGGAACGGGAGCATCGACCGGCTCGCCATCGGCGTGTCGGGCTTTTGCCTCGTCCATTGCATCGCCAGCGCCGTGCTGATCGCGGTGCTCGCCTCGGCCGGGGGCGTCCTGCTCGATCCGATCTTCCACGAGGTCGGGATGATCGTCGCTCTGATGCTGGGCGTGCTCGGGCTCGGCCGCGGCATCCTCGACCACGGCTTCATGCTTCCGGCGGCGATCGGCAGCCTCGGCCTCGGCATGATGAGCGGCGCGCTGACCCTGGATCATGGCGGCGCGAGCACCCTCTATTCCGTGGCCGGAGTGCTCATCCTCGCGCTCGGCCACGACCTCAATCGCCGCGCGGTGATCTGACTCCACCTCGAACGCCGGCCGGAAGCTCGGGCCGCGCCGCCCCGGGCCGATCCGACCGCGTCGGCCGCGCTTGTTCCGCCGCCGCGAAGGGCCTATATTTCCCTCATGCCGCACGAGCATCACAGCCATTCGGGCGCCGGCCTTGCCGACGCCGCGCGAAGCACGATGGAGCGGTCGGGCGAGCAGTGGACGCCGATGCGCTCGGCCGTGTTCGACGCGCTCGCCAGCTTCGATCGTCCCGCTTCGGCCTACGACATCGCCGAGCGGGTGTCGAAGGACCAGGGACGCCGGGTCGCGGCCAACAGCGTCTACCGGATCCTCGACCTGTTCGTCGGCGCCAACCTCGCCAGCCGGGTCGAAAGCGCCAACGCCTATGTCGCCAACGACCATCCCGACTGCCTTCACGACTGCATCTTCCTGATCTGCGACACCTGCGGCCAGGCCAAGCATATCGACGACGACACCCTGTCGGGCGGCGTCCGCGCCGCCGCCAGGAAAGCGGGCTTCTCCCCCGCCCGCCCGGTCATCGAGGTGCGCGGCCAGTGCGGGGATTGCGAAGGCGACCCTTCGTCGCCGGGAAGCTCCATGTGAGGACCGGCCGGCGATCGAGCGGGTAGGGTTGCGGACCGGCGGTCGCTCTCGCAGCCTCCGGCCATGACCGGTCCTGCCGCCACCCTCGCGGACGGGCGATCGCTCCGGGACTTTGGCGACTTGTCGCCGGGTGAAGCGACTCTTCTCGACTGCTGCCGCCGAGGCGAGGTCGCCATTCTTCACGAGAATGTGCCGAAGCGCGCCGCGCCGGCCAATCGGGTCCGGGCGAAGTTCGTTCGCTTCCTCATCCTTGGCGGCGACGACCGGGCGGCGGTCCACGAGCATGGCGTGCGGCTGCGCGGCGCTTGGCTTGACGGGACGCTCCAGCTCGATGGCGCCACCGTCCCGTTTCCGCTCGAGCTGTGGCGATGCCGTATCGAGCAGATCGACGCGCGGCGCGCCTCGCTCAAATATCTCGACCTCGAGGGCTGTTATCTCGCCAGGGGCTTCAACGGGGACGACTTTCGCTGTGCCGGGAGCATGTTTCTCAACAACGGCTTCAGGTCGAAAGGCGAGTTTCGGCTTCACGACGCCGGGATCGGCGGCAATCTCGATTGCGGCGGCGGCCTGTTCGAGAATCGGCGGGGTTCGGCACTCATCCTTTGCCGGGCCAGGATCGGCGGCGGCCTGTTCCTGAACCTGAATTTCCGCTCGCTCGGCTTCGTCGACGTCAACGGCGCCACGATCGGCAGCGACATCACCTGCTCAACCGGCACCTTCCTGAACCGCGGCGGAGATGCCTTGGGCTGCACCGGGGCGAATATTGGCGGGACCCTCTACTTCAACGGGGCAGTGGCCGAAGGCACCGTCGTCGCCATCGGCGCGACGGTCGGCGGCGACGTCGATTTCGGAGGCGCCAGGATCGAGCAGGATCGAGCACCCGCCCTGCTCCTGAATCAAATCAAGGTCGCCGGCTCGGTCTTCCTGAATGCGGGCATGACGCTGGCCGGTGAAGCGCGGATCATCGGCGCGGACATCGGCGGCGATTTCGATGCCGGCGGTGGACGCTTCGAAAATCCCGGCACCAACGCCCTCACCCTCGACGGAGCGAGGGTCCGCGGCTCCGTCTACGTCAATCTGCAGGCCCAGGTGACCGGATCGATGCAGCTGATCGCCGCCTTCGTCGGCGGCGACCTCGACTGCGGCGGCAGCCGCTTCGAGAATCCGGCGGGAACGGCGCTCCACTTCGACCGCCTTACCCTTTCCCGGGCAATGTTCCTGAGAAACGGCTGCGAGGTTGTCGGCGAGGTCAGGTTCATCGGCGCGGGCATCGGCGGCGACCTCGATTGCAGCGGCTCCACCTTCAGCAATCCCGACGACGTCGCTCTGCTCGGCGAGCGCGCGACGATCGGCAGCAACCTCTTCCTCAACCGCGGATTCCGGGCCGAGGGAGAAGTCCGGATGTCCGGCTCGGTCATCCGCGGCGACGTCAATTGCAACGGCGGAAGCTTCGCCAAGAAAAGCGGCTTCGCCCTGGCGCTGGACGGCGTGCGCGTCGAGTCGGCTTTGTTCTTTCGCTCGGTCACGGTGGCTTCCGGCAACATTGACCTGGCGTCGGCCCGAATCGGCAACTTGTGCGACGAGCAGGCGGTGTGGATGGCCGCTCGCGGCCGCTACGTTCTGGACGGCCTCACCTATTCCCGGATCGGGGGCAGCTCGCCCTGCGACAGCAAGCGGCGGATCGAGTGGCTCGCCGGGCAATTGCCCGAGCATCTCCTGGCGGAATTCCGACCCCAGCCTTGGGAGCAGCTCATCGAGGTGCTTCGAGCGATGGGGCATGCCAACGAGGCGCGCCGGGTGGCGATCGCCAAGCAGAAGCAGCTCCGGGTCGCCGGGCGGATCGCGCGGGGCGCCCGCACCCTTCATTGGCTCTACGGTTTGCTCGTCGGCTATGGCTATCGCGCGCCACGCCTGCTCGCCGTCATGGCGTCGGTCTGGCTGTTCTGCG
>DATMVG010000214.1:0-9837 GCA_035563315.1 Allosphingosinicella sp.
CAACGTCCAGCCGCATTCGGGCGCTCAGGCGAATGGCGCGGTGATGCTCGCGCTGGCCAAGCCCGGCGACACGATCATGGGGCTCAGCCTCGATTCGGGCGGCCACCTCACGCACGGCGCCAAGGCGGCGATGAGCGGCAAATGGTTCAACGCCGTCCAATATGGCGTCCGCGCCGATGATCATCGGATCGATTTCGACCAGGTCGAGGCGCTGGCGCGCGAGCACAGGCCCACCCTGATCATCGCCGGCGGCTCCGCCTATCCGCGCCACATCGACTTCGCCCGCTTCCGCGCCGTCGCCGACGAGGTCGGCGCCCTGTTCCTGGTCGACATGGCCCATTTCGCCGGGCTGGTCGCGGCCGGCGAGCACCCCTCCCCGTTCGGCCACGCCCATGTCGTCACCACCACGACCCACAAGACGCTTCGCGGCCCGCGCGGAGGAATGGTCCTGACCGACGACGAGGCGATCGCCAAAAAGATCAACTCGGCGGTCTTCCCCGGCCTCCAGGGCGGGCCGCTGATGCACGTCATCGCCGCCAAGGCGGTGGCCTTCGGCGAGGCGCTCCAGCCCGAGTTCAAGGCCTATGCCCGAGCCGTCATCGCCAACGCCAAGGCGCTCGCCGGCCGGCTCAAGGAGCGCGGCGCCGACCTCGTCGCCGGAGGCACCGACACCCATCTGGCGCTGGTCGACCTGAGGCCGCTCGGCCTCACCGGCAAGGACGCCGACGAGGCGCTCGAGCGATCGGCGATCACCTGCAACAAGAACGGCGTCCCGTTCGACCCGCTGCCGCCGGTCAAGACCAGCGGCATCCGGGTCGGCTCGCCGGCCGGAACCACCCGAGGCTTCGGAGTCGCCGAGTTCCGCGACATCGCCGACATGATCGCCGACGTTCTCGACGGCCTGAGGGCGAACGGCCATGACGGCAATGGCGAGGTCGAGGCGGCGACCCGCGGCCGGGTCCGCGAGCTTTGCGCCCGCTTCCCGATCTATGACTCCCTCTCCCCTTCAGGGGAGAGGGGCTGACTTGAATCGCCGCCCCCTCTCCCGTCGCCGCTACGCGGCTCCTCCCTCTCCCCTGAAGGGGAGAGGATAGTTGCGCTGCCCCTTTTGCGGCCATGAGAACAGCCAGGTGAAGGACAGCCGTCCGACCGAGGACGGCTCGTCGATCCGGCGGCGGCGCCAGTGCGAGGATTGCGCGGCGCGCTTCACCACCTTCGAGCGGGTGCAGCTTCGCGAGCTGGTCGTCGTCAAGTCGGAGAACCGGCGCGAGCCGTTCGACCGGGCCAAGCTCGAGCGCTCGATTCTCATCGCCTGCCGCAAGCGGCCGGTGCCGCCCGACCGCATCGAGCGCCTCGCCTCCTCGATCCAGCGCCAGCTCGAGACCAGCGGCGAGACCGAGCTCGGCTCGGCCCGGATCGGCGAGATGGTGATGGAGGGCCTCAAGGCGCTCGACCCGGTCGCCTACATACGCTTCGCCAGCGTCTACAAGGACTTCCGCGAAGCGAGGGATTTCGAGGCCTTTGCGGGGTCCGTGGGCGAGAGTTGAGGTGACCGAGCCAAGCCCCGTTCGTCCTGAGTAGCGACCGAGCTTGCCGAGGGCGCGTATCGAAGGACCCGAATGAGCTTCTACGCCTACATGCTGCGCTGCTCCGACGGCAGCTTCTACGTCGGCCATACGGACGATCTGGATGTCCGGATGGCGCAGCATGAGCGTGGAGAGCTCAAGGGATACACGAAGCGCCGGCGACCGGTGACGCTGGTCTGGTGCGAGACCTTCGCCACGCGCGACGAGGCCCTCGCCGCCGAACTGCGGATCAAGAACTGGTCCAGAGAAAAGAAAGAAGGCCTGATCGCCGGGGACTGGGAGCGGATCAGCAGGGCCGCGCGCAAGCCGGCATTCGGCGAGATCCCTCGATACGCCGTCTCGACAAGCTCGACGGCTACTCGGGACGGACGGGGAAGGGAGACGACAGCCGGTTCGCGGAGCCCCGCCATCGTCCTGGTCCGGCCGCAGCTTGGCGAGAATATCGGGAAGGCGGCTCGGGCGATGCTCAATTTCGGGCTGACCGACCTTCGGCTGGTCGCGCCGAGGGACGGGTGGCCCAATCCGAGCGCCGGGCCGGCCGCCTCGGGAGCGGATGCGGTGCTGGAGCGGGCGCGGGTGTTCGAGACGGTGGCGGAGGCGGTCGCCGACTGCCCGTTCGTCTACGCCACGACGGTCCGCAAGCGCGGGCTCGTCGTCCCGGTCGTCTCGCCGCACGAGGCGGCGGCCGAGATCCACGCCCAGGCGGGACGCTCGGCGGTCCTGTTCGGCGCGGAGCGGTCGGGCCTCGAGACGGACGAGGTCGCGCTCGCCGGCAAGATCGTCACCGTCCCGGTCAATCCGGCCTTCCGCTCGCTCAACCTGGCGCAGGCGGTGATCCTGGTCGCCTATGAATGGTCCAAGGCGGTCGAGCTGTCGGTGCCGACGCTCGGCGACGAAGCCGAGCCGCGCGCGCCGCACGACCATCTGGAAGGGCTGATCAAGCAATTGTTCGACGCCCTCGAGGCGGCCGACTATTTCCACCCGCCCGACCGCACCCCCGCGACCAAGAACACGATCCGGACCATCCTCACCAAGGCGGGCTGGTCCACGCGCGAGATCCAGGCCCTTCGGGGGATCGTGCGGGCGCTCTCGCAGGGACGGCCGAAAGGTTGACTTCGGACGCTTCAGCGGCCACATGCCCGCCTTCGCAATTGGCCCCGCACCCCTGGTGAAGCGGTGGCCGCGCCGGCCTCTCCCCGCCCGTCGGGGCAGACTGGTCCGGCGGTGCGGCGCCAGGGACTACAGCCCTCCCCGAAAGTGGGAACCGGTTTTCGGATAAGGAGGGCTGCAGGCAACTCGAACGCGAATTGGAGTGATGACATGTCGAAGCGCTCAAGCGCCAAGTACAAGCTCGACCGCCGGATGGGGGAGAACGTCTTCGGGCGCCCCAAGAGCCCGGTCAACCGCCGCGAATACGGCCCCGGCCAGCACGGCCAGCGCCGCAAGGGCAAGATTTCCGATTTCGGCATTCAGCTGCGCGCCAAGCAGAAGCTGAAGGGCTATTATGGCGACGTCACCGAGAAGCAGTTCAAGCGGACCTTCCAGGAAGCGAGCCGGATGAAGGGCGACACCTCGCAGAACCTGATCGGGCTGCTCGAGCGCCGGCTGGACATGGTCGTCTACCGCGCCAAGTTCGCGCCGACCATCTGGGCCGCCCGCCAGCTCGTCAATCACGGCCACGTCCGGGTCAACGGCAAGAAGCTCAACATCGCCTCGGCCAGGGTCAGCGTCGGCGACGTCGTCGAGCTCGGCCCGAAGGCCCAAGAGATGGCGCTGGTCGTCGAGGCGCAGGGCCTCGCCGAGCGCGACATCCCCGATTACGTCGTTCCGGACGGCGCCACCCGGATCACCTTCAACCGAGTTCCGACGCTCGACGAGGTGCCTTATCCGGTGCGCATGGAGCCCAATCTGGTCGTCGAATTCTACTCGCGCTGATCGCGGTCGACGGCGCGGACGGGACAAAGGCCCCGGCGGCGGCGCCCGGGCCTTTTCTCATGGAGTCGCTCCCGGCTCCCGGCTGCCCGATTGCCCTCCCATCGCGGCGGCGAGGAACGACCTTATCCGGTCGAGCATCTGCCGCCTGACCTCGCCGTTGGCGAGATCGTGCTCGAGGTTCGGGAAGACGACGAGGTCGCTTCGCTTGCCGGCCTCGCGAAGCGCCTCGTTCATCCGCCGGGAATGGCCGACCAGCACGTTGAGGTCGCGGTCGCCGTGGAAGAGCAGCACCGGCGCGGCGATCCGGTCGGCGTGACGAAGCGGCGAGCCTTCGGCGACGTGGGGCCCGTCGCCGATATATTCGGCGACGTTGCGGGCGTTGGAGAAGACCCGGGCATCGTCCTTGACCTGCTGCAGATCGGTGACCGGGGCGATGGCGACGATGGCTCGGAACAGGTCCGGCTCGACGACTCCGGACTGCAAGGCCGCATAGCCGCCATAGGACCAGCCGACCGCGGCCATCCGGCGCGGATCGGCAATGCCCTGCTGGGCGAGCCAGCGCGCCCCGGCGACGATGTCGCCGATCGACGTGCGCCAGCTTCGGAAGCCGTTCTGCTGGAGCCAGTTCTCGCCATAGCCGGCCGAGCCGCGATAATTGGGCTGAAGCACGGCGTAGCCGAGATGGGCGAAATATTGGGGAAGCCAGTCGAAGCCCCATTCGTCGCGCGCCGACGGGCCGCCATGCGGAAGGACGATGGCGGGCAGGTTGCGCCCGTCGCTCCCCGGCGGAAGCGTCAGATAAGAGGGAATGGCGGTGCCGTCCGCGGCCGGATAGGCGACCGGCCGCATCTGGGCGAGGCGGACATGCTCGAGCTCGGGGCGGACCAGGGCGATCTCGTTGAGGTTGCGGCTCGCCCGGTCGAAGATGAAGTAGCGGCCGGCGTCGGAATCGCTGCCGGCATGGATGAGCAGGCGGTTGCCGTCGCGGCTGGCCTCGACGAAGTCGACCAGCGGCAGGTTGGGGACGGCCCGGCCGAGCGACTGCGCCAAGGCGGCATAGGTCCGGTCGAAATAGACGACTCGCCGGCTCTCGTCGGCGAAGGTGACTCCGATCACCTGGGCGCCGCGCCCGGCCCGCACCACATTGTCGACGTCGACCTGGGGGTTGGCATAAGCGAGCTCGGTCGCCATCGAGCCGTCCAGCGCGACCCGGTAGAGCGCGAAGCGGCCGTCGAGCTTCCTGAGGATGTAGGCGGCGTTGAGCACCGGATCGACCGCGACCGGATAGGAGCCCTCCTCGGTGAGGGTGTCGAAATGGCCGAATTCCCGCCAGCCGCCCTCGCCGCCGGTGCGGTAGAAATAGTCGATCCGAGTGCTGATCTGGCCGGTCGCGCCGCGCATCGGCCGGGTCGCCATGATCCGGACATTGCCTCGGCCGTCGCTGATATAGCGGACGGCGTTCGGGTTGGCGCGTTCGACCGTCGTGCTGCGCAAGGTGCGGACGTCGACCCGGTCGACCCCGAGTCCCTCGGCCGTGCGCACCATGCGGGTCCCGATGCGCCCGGCCTCGGGCACGTAGGACCGGCTCATCAGGACGGCGCCATTCTCGCCCGGCAGCCAGTCGATGATCGCCCCGTCATATTGGCGAATATAGGCGTCGAAGAAGGATTCGCGCTCGCCGAGCAGCTTGCCGTCCTGGCCGTCGGCGCCCACCGACAGCAGCCGCGAGTAAGGGATCAGGAAATTGCCGCGGCGCTGAAGGACCGTGATCCCGCAGATCAGGCGGTCGTCGGCGACGAAGTTGCACCAGTTCAGCCGCTCGGGATTGCCGTCGGTGCGCAGGATGACGCTGGCGTCGGCACCGACCAGCTCCTGCATGACCACCATCGTGCTCGCGCCGGGCCCCGGGCTGAGGTAGACGACGCGGCGCCCGTCCGGCGAGAGGTCGATCTGCTCGATCCTGGGCCGCGCCCCGAACAGGGCAGCCGGATCGTCGCCCTGCTGCGCGAAAGCGCCCGAAGCCAGCGACAGAGCGACGAGAAAGATTAGTCTTCTGAACATGTAAGCCCCCCCGGACCTGGGGCCCTTCTACGCCCTCGGAACAGGTCTTGGCAACGGCGCCTCGACCGCCCGGCCCGACGACCCCGGCGCGGCTCGGCCCGGAGGCGGCCCGGCCTGATCCTTTTTCCCGATGCGGCGTTGAGGAGGGCGGCGGTTGCCGGAATCGGTCGGCGCTGCCATGACCCGCCGTCCCCAACGATCACGAGGCAGAAGATGAGACATTTTGCGCTGTCGATCCTCGCCTCCTGCGCCCTCGTCGCCTGCGCGACGGTGCCGGCGCAGGAAACGCAGCCGGAAATCTCGCTCGGGACTCTCCAGCGCGTGACTCAGCAGCTCTCCACCGACGAATTCCAGGGGCGGGCGCCGGGGACGGACGGCGAGGAGCGGACCGTGGCCCTGCTTGCCCAGGAATTCCAGCGCGCGGGGCTTCAACCCGGCAATCAGGGCAGCTGGTACCAGGACGTGCCGCTGGTCGAGATCACCGCCCAAGGCAACCCGCAGCTGCGGGTGACGGGCGCCGCCCAGCCGCTCGCCTTCAATTACCGAACCGATTTCGTCGGGGCGTCCTATCGGGCGCAGCCGCGGGTGGAGGTCGCCGACAGCGAGATCGTCTTCGTCGGCTACGGAATCAACGCGCCCGAGCGCGGCTGGAACGATTATGAGGGCATCGACGTGCGCGGCAAGACCGTGCTGATCCTGGTCAACGACCCCGACTGGAGCGCTCAGACGCTCGAAGGGCCGTTCAATGGCCGGGCGATGACCTATTACGGCCGCTGGACCTACAAATATGAGGAGGCCGCGCGGCAGGGCGCCGCCGCCGCGCTCATCGTCCACGAGACGGCTCCGGCTTCCTATGGCTGGAACGTGGTCGAGAACAGCTGGACCGGGCCGCAGCTCTACATGCAGTCGCAATCGGGCGGGGCCGACCAGACCGCGGTCAACGGCTGGCTGACCAACGAGGCGGCTCGGCGGCTGCTCGCCGCCGCCGGCCAGGACCTCGACGCTCTGACCCGAGCCGCCCAGCAGCGCGGCTTCGACGCCGTCCCACTGAACCTGCGCGCGTCGGTGGCGGTCGAGAACTCGATCCGAACCGCCGCCTCGCGCAACGTCATCGGCATCCTGCCCGGCTCGACCCGGCCCGACGAATATGTCCTCTACACCGCCCACTGGGACCATCTCGGAATCTGCCGCGAGGAGGGCGAGGACCGGATCTGCAACGGCGCCATCGACAATGCCACCGGCACCGCCGCTCTGGTCGCCCTCGCCGAGGCCCATGCGCGCGCCGGACCGCCCGAACGCTCGCTCGTCTTCCTCGCCGTGACGGCCGAGGAATCGGGCCTGCTCGGCTCGGCTTATTATGCCGCCAACCCGGTCTTCCCGCTCGCCCGGACCGCCGGCGGGATCAACATGGACAGCCTGACCATGCACGGCGACGCCCGCGATTTCTACGCGGTCGGCGCCGGCAAGTCGGAGCTCGACGCCTATCTCCGGCGCGCCGTCGCCGGCGAGAATCTGACGCTCACGCCCGAGCCGTCGCCGCAGGCGGGCTATTATTACCGGTCCGACCATTTCAGCATGGCCAAGCTCGGAGTGCCGATGGTCTACGCCAAGCTCGGCCCCGACCTCGTCAATGGCGGCCGAGCGGCGGGCGATGCCTGGCAGGCCGAATATCGGGCGAGCCGCTATCACGGCCCCGCCGACGAGTACGACCCCGCCTGGGACTGGTCGGGAGCGACAAGGGAATTGCGCATCTTCTACCGGATCGGTCGCGAGCTCGCGCAGACCGAGGCGTGGCCGAACTGGAACGAGGGCGACGAGTTCCGAGCCGTCCGCGACCGCTCCCGCGCCGGCGCGGGGCGCTAGGCGAAAGCAACGTCAGCCGCTCAGGGGGGTCCAGGCGCAGCCGAGCCTTTCCGCCTGGGCCGCGAGTCGTTTGTCCCGCGCCCACAAGGCGGCACTCCTTAGAACGGCACTGGCGAGCAGGTGGACGTCGACGAGGCCGAGGCCAGCGCCGACAAGCCCATTTTCGTCAACGAACCGAATGGTCGAAACGCTATCAAGCATGTTCAGCCGTGGCAGCCGGGCCAGCATGGCGACGGTCTTCTCGCGGTTCGGCAAGTGACCGAGAATCAACTCTTCGGTCACGAGGCGGTGCACGACCACTCGCCGCTTGGCGAGAAGGCGCACGACGTCCGGATCGGCAGCTCGGAAGTGATCCGCCCATACCGAAGTATCGATCAGGATCACGCTGACGGACGGTCGCGAGGCGGAGCTCGGTAATCGGGGGCCGTTCCGCCCATCGCAATCAGGTGGCGGATCGCCTCTCGCTCCATCAGGGCCTGAAGAGCCTCCCTGGTAAGCCGCTCGCGATCTTCGATGCCCGTCAATCGGGCCGCTTCGGCGAACAGGGCCTCGTTGTCGCCGCCGTCCGCCAAGACTGGCGGCGATACGGCCTTGTCCGCCTTCTCGAACCGGATCCGCCGTCGCTCGCGGTCCAGTGCAGCCGTTCGCCATCCGACGCTCATCCACCCTTTGGTCTGACTATGGCCCTCGCCCGCCTGGTTTGCCCACCAAGCGGGAAACTTGTGGGCGCTTGGCGGCAGCGGGAAGCCGAGCAGCGACTCGATCTCGCCGAAGCTCGCCTCCCATACATCGCCCTTCTTGCCCGCAAGGAAGTCCGCTAGAGGCTGATATCGCGACATTAGTACAACTCCCTTAGTGAGTCATAGTTTATACTTTAGTGAGGGCGCTGTGTCAATCTACCGCCAACCGCCCGAATGGGCGCCTCACGCCTTCGTCTGGATCGGCTTTCCAAGCCATGTGGAACTTTGGCGCGAGGATCTCGAGCCGGCGCGCGAGGAGGTCGCGGCCTTCGCGAGCGCCGTCCACGCCGGCGGCCGCGGCGAGGAGGTACGGCTGGTCGCCGCCAATGCCGAGGCGGCGGCGGCCGCGCGCAGGCTCGCGCCCTTCGCAACCGTCGTCGAGGAGAGGTTCGGCGACATCTGGCTGCGCGACACCGGGCCGCTCGTCCTGAGCGGCGGCGGCGGCAAGGTCGCGCGGAGCTTCGCCTTCAACGGCTGGGGCGGCAAATACGCGCTGGAGGGCGACGATTCGATCGGCCTTCGGCTGGCGCAGGCGCTCGGCCGCCCCGCCGAGCGACGCGACTGGATCCTCGAAGGCGGAGCGATCGACGTCGACGGCAGCGGCCTTGCCGTCACCACCGAGCAATGCCTGCTCAACCCGAACCGCAACCCCGGCCTGGACCGCGAGGCGGTGGCGGCCCGGCTTCGCGACGACCTCGGCATCGAGCGACTGCTGTGGCTCGGCGAGGGGCTCAAGGGCGACCATACCGACGGCCATGTCGACAATCTCGCCCGCTTCGTCGCCGAGGGGGTCCTGGCCGTCCCGGTCCCCGAGAGCCACGACGACCCCAATGCGCAGGCCTATGCCGACGCCCGCTACCGCGCCGACGCCTTCGGCCTCGAGGTCAGGGCCCTGCCCTCGCCCGGCCGGGTCGAGCGCGACGGAGCACTGGTCGCGGCCTCCTACATGAACTTCTACATCGGCAACGCGGCGGTGGTCGTGCCGACCTACGGCGCCGCCAACGACGAAGCGGCGGTCGAGCTGATCGGAGCGCTGTTCCCGGGCCGCGATGCCGTCGGGCTCGGCGCCGGGCATGTCCTGACCGGCGGCGGCAGCTTCCACTGCATCAGCCAGCAGGTGCCGCTCTGACCCGGGATCGCTTGCACCTGCGCTGATCCTGAGTAGGGACTGATGGACCAGTGCAGGTTGAACAGAAATGACCGAGATCACCGTCGCCGCCCTGCAGCTCGCCTTCAGCGACGACATCGGGGAGAATATCGGCGCCGTCTCGGAGCTGGTCCGCGAGGCGGCGGGCCGGGGCGCCGACGTCGTGCTTCCGCCCGAATTGTTCGAGGGCCTCTATTTCTGCCGCACCGAGGATGAGAGCCTGTTCGCCAACGCCCGGCCCGCGGCCGGCCATCCGGCGGTGCAGGCGATGCAGAGGCTCGCCGCCGAGCTGGAAATCTTCATCCCGACCAGCTTCTTCGAGGCCGACGGCCCGCATTTCTACAACAGCCTCGCCATGATCGACGATCGCGGCGCGATCATGGGCGTCTACCGCAAGAGCCACATTCCCGACGGGCCCGGCTACGAGGAGAAATTCTACTTCCGGCCCGGCAATAGCGGCTTCAAGGTCTGGCCGACCCGGGCCGCGACGCTCGGCGTCGGCGTG
>DATMVG010000215.1:0-18074 GCA_035563315.1 Allosphingosinicella sp.
CCTCGAGAAGGTTGAGATGGCCGACCAGGTTCGAGCGCACGTAGGCGCGCGGATTGTCGATCGAGTGGCGCACCCCGGCTTGGGCGCCGAGATGCACGATTCGGCCGCACTCGGCGTCGGCCAGCGCCTCGTCCAGCGCCCGCTCGTCGGCGAAGTCCGCCTCGACGAAGCGGAAGTTGTCGCCGTGGCGGCGCTCGAGCTCGGCCAGCCGGTCCCGCTTCAGCGCGACGCTGTAATAATCGTTGACGTTGTCGAGGCCGATCACGCTCTCGCCGCGGGCCAAAAGGCGGTCGGCGACGTGGAATCCGATGAAGCCGGCGGCGCCGGTGACGATGATGCTCATGAAGCTCCGAAAGGCTGTGGTTCGCCCGCGCGCTTACAGACGGCACGTCAAGTCGACAACCGGTCCGGCAAAAAGTCCCCCGACGCCTCCGCGTCATTATCGAATATCGATATTGAAATTGACGTTTGTCGATATGTACCATATTGGAGGTCGGTAAACCGCAGGGGGAAGCCATGTCTCGATCCTAGGCATCCGCGCTCGCGGCCTGAGCAGGCACCTGAAAGTCGCTTCCGCAGGGAGATTTTCCGAAATGGCTGAAACATCCTTGATCGCTCTCGAACTGGTGCGGCCCTCGCGCGCGGATCGCCTGGCGGAGGCGTCCCTGGGCTCGGAGCCGGTCCGGGTGGTGCGGCCATGAACAGCCTTCAAGTCGCCGCCGCCAGTCCCTGGTGGCTGCACGCCGGCGCGGCGGCGATCCTCTTCCTCCACATCGCCGGCGGAACCGTCGGGCTGGTCTCGGGCGCCGCCGCGCTCGCGGCGCGCAAGGGGTCGCGCGCCCACCGCCTCGCCGGCAACCTGTTCTTCGTCTCGATGCTGTTCATGGCCGGGATCGGAGCGGCCGTTTCGCCTTTCCTCCTTTCGGTCGAGGGCGATCCGCGTTGGTTCGACGCCCTCGCCGGCCTCTTCGCCTTGTACCTGGTGGCAACCGGCTGGGCGACGGTTCGGCGCCGGGCGGGGACGGTCGGACGCTTCGAGATCTTCGCCTGCCTGTCCGCCGCCTTGGGCGCGGCCGCCGCGGCCTTTCTCGCGGCCCTGGCCGCGAACAGCGCGACCGGCACGCTCGCGGGCTACGGACCCGAGGGTTACGCCGTTTTCGGCGGGCTGTTCACGCTGGCCGCCGCCCTCGACCTCAAGGTGATCCTGAGCGGCGGCGTCTCCGGAGCCCCGCGCATCGCGCGGCATGTCTGGCGGCTGTGCACGGCCCTGTTCGTTGCCGCCGGCGCCTTCTTCTTCGGCCAGCAAAGGGTGATGCCGGAATTCGTCCAGGGCTCGCCGCTGCTGGCCATTCCTCCTTTCGCCGTTCTGGGCCTCATGCTGTTCTGGCTGCTCCGCCTGCGTTTCGCCAGGCTCGTCTCTCGTTTCGCCAGAAGCCGCCGACTGCGCCGCCGAGCCGAGCCGGCGGCCGCGCCCGGCTAGATGGCGGCTCGCCGGATCAGAAGAAGCCTGCGCATCCTGATGTGGGTGGCGGGCGGCCTATCGCTGGTGGCCGCCGCTCTGCTCTATTTCCTTTACGCGCCGGCGCCGCCCGAGCCGCCGCTCAGCGCCCGGCTCGAGCTGAAGACGATCAGGATCGGCGCCCTCGAGCGCCGCTATCTGGTCTATGCGCCCGCGCGCCGCGCTGCTGGCGCGCCGTTGATTGTCGTTTTCCACGGGTCGATGGGGAGCCCGGCCAAGATCCGCGTCGAGACCGGCTACGAGTTCGACCGGCTGGCCGACCGCCATGGCTTCGTCGTCGCTTATCCCGCCGGCCATGAGGGCAACTGGAACGATTGCCGAAAGGCCGCCGATTATGCGGCGCGGCGGCTCGACATAGACGATCTCGGCTTCTTCGAAGCGATGGTGTCCCAGCTGCAGAGGCAGCGGGGCGTCGATCCCGAACGCGTCTTCGTCGCGGGCCTCTCGAGCGGCGGCCAGTTCGCGTTGCGGCTGGCCCTCGAGCGTCCGGACCGGATCGCCGGTGCGGCCCTGTTCGGCGCAAGCCTGCCGACCCCCGACAATTCCGTGTGCGCGGCGCGCCCGCCCTCCCCGCCGATCATGTTCGTCAACGGCACCAGCGATCCGATCAACCCCTATGAAGGGGGAACGGTGTCGATGTTCGGCTTCGCCAGCCGCGGCTCGGTCCGCTCGGCGATCGACAGCGCGCGCCATTTTGCCGGGACCCGAACCGCCGCCGTTCCAGCCATCGCGCGCCTGCGGCCGAGCGGCCGCGGCGACGGGACTTGGGTGGAGCGCTCGGTCTGGCGGACTCCGGGACGCTCCGAGGTCGTGCTCCTGACGGTCCATGGCGGCGGCCATGTCGTTCCCCAGCCTGTCTATCGTCCGCCGCGGCTGCTCGGGCGAGCGACGACCGCGATCAACGGTCCGTCGGAGGCGTGGGAATTCTTCCGCCGGCAGCCGCGGAGACCGGCAAGGCTCGCGAGAGCGGCCGCCGAGCCGCCTCGCCGCGACTAGCGGGAGGCCGGCCTGCCGCCGACGATTCGCGGCCGGCTCTCCCCGCCTCCGCCTGCCTCGTCCCAGTGAAGGCGGCTCACGTAGAGGCAGCGCTTGTGGACCTCGGGCCGCTCGTCGCCGTCCGGGTCCGAGTTCCAGCCGTGGAAGAAGACGTAGGTCGCGCCCTCCCGTTCGAGCAGGGTCTGATGACCCGGCCCGATGAGCGGCGAACGCGAGTGCGACCAGAGGATCGGATTGTCGCCCGGATCCCGGCACGGGCCGCGCGGGGTGGCGCAGACGGCATAGCCGACCGAGTAGTTCTTGTTGCCGAAGAAGTTGCCGGAATAGAACAGATAATAGCGGCCGTCGCGGCGGACCATGGTCGGCGCCTCGACGACCCGCCACTCCCAGTCGTCGACCGGTTCGGGTGAATCGTCGTTCGCGATCAGTCGGTGGCGCGGCCCGAGGACGGCGAGTCCGTCGGGGCTCAGCCCTTGCGCATAGACCGCTGAGCCGCGGCCGCAGCAATTGCCGTCGTCCTTGTAGAACAAATAGAGGCTGTCGCCGTCGCGGAACGGGCTGGCGTCGATCGCCCCGTCGGCAAGCTCGGCACAGACCAGCGGCTCGTCGATGCCGACGAACGGCCCTTCGGGGCGGTCGCTGACGGCGGCGCCGAGACAGTGCCTTTGCAGCACACGCGGCCCTTCGGGCGGGGTCTCGGTCCGGGTCAGGCGATGGTGGCGAGCGTTGAAGTAGAGGACGTAGCGGCCGCCTATCTCCATCACCTCCGGCGCCCAGACCTGGGCATGGCCGCGGTCGACCCAGGCCGGCAGATTGGCGCTCGGCAGTGCCTCGACGGGGGCGGTCCACTCGCTCAGATCAGCGGAGCGGACGAACTGGACGTTGAGCTGGACTCCGCCGGTCCGGATCCCGGTGGCGTAAGCGTGATAGGTGCCGGCGAACCGGGCGACGAACGGGTCAGGGAAGTTCTCGTCCAGGACGAGGTGCGGCTCCTCGGCGCCGAGCCTGGCGGGCGGCAGCCCCCGCCCCGGACGGCCCGGGCAGGGGCGCTCGGCCGTCGCCGCGGAGTCCGCCGCCGGGCTGCTCGATCCCAGCGACGCCGCCAGGACGGCGAGGCTGAGGGCGCCGAGCGCGGCGGAGGGTCGGGCAAGGGTCGGACGCACGGGCAAGGCCACCTCGTTGTCGGAAGCTAGCTAACCTGTTTTCGAGGATCGGCAATGTCCGATTTGCCCGGATTGCGGTCCCGCCCCGCGCGTGGCAACGGTTGCGGCCCAAACCAGTCCGGCCGGGGGGTCTCGCCATGCCCAAAGGATCCTGCCTGTGCGGCGCCGTCAGCTTCGAGGTCGCCGCTCCGCTGTCGCCGCCCGACGCCTGCCACTGCCGCCAGTGCCGCAAGCAATCGGGCCATTTCTGGGCGTCGACCGACGTCGACCGCGACTCGCTCGCCGTCGAGGGCACCGACAAGCTGGCCTGGTTCGCCTCCTCGGAGCGGGTCAGGCGCGGCTTCTGCTCGGTCTGCGGCTCCGCCTTGTTCTGGGATCCGGTCGGGAAGGGCAGGATCGCCGTCGCCATGGGCGCCTTCGACACGCCCACCCGGACTCGCCTCGCCCTGCACATCTTCGTCGCCGACAAGGGCGATTATTACGACATCGCCGACGGGTTGCCGCAGCGCCCAGCCTAGCGGCGGCTGCCTCGTGCCGGAGTGGACTTGGCGGTCGCGAGTTCCTAACGGTCGGCTCCTCCCGAGCCAGCTTTCGTCCCATGGAGCCCAAGGTCTGAATCGTGGCCGTCGCCCCCGGTAGTTACGCCATTTCGCGCCGTGCGATCTGGAGCCGTCCGAGCTTCCAGCTCGGCGTCGGCCTGCTCGTCGCGGTGCTCCTGCCATGGGCGGTGCGGGTCAATCTCGCCGTCGCCGAGCTCGACTGGCCCGGCCTTCAGAATTCGCTCGCCGGAACCATCTTCGCGCTCGCCGCCGGCTATTTCGGGTTCAGGAGGCTGTCGCGCTATCCCGGCGTGCGCGCCGCCTACAACATCCTGCCGACCTTCGCCGCCTCCTACGGCCTGGTGCTCGCGATCTTCTTCTTCGCGCGCCTGGATTACAGCCGCCTCCATTTCTCGGTCAGCTTCCTGCTCTGCATCTTCTGGTATTACGTCGTCTATTTCCACCTCCGCCGCCAGCGGCTTCGGATCGGCTTCATCCCGGCCGGCGACGCCGGCCGCCTGACCGCCATTCCGGAGGTGATCTGGGTCGACCTCTCCCGGCACGACGTCGCCGGCGCCGAGCTCGACCTCATCGTCGCCGACCTTCGCGCCGACCTCGGCGAGAGCTGGGAGCGGTTCCTCGCCGACCGAGCGCTCGACGGCACCTTGGTCATGCACGTCAAGCAGATGGAGGAATCGCTGACCGGACGGGTCGCGATCGAGCATCTATCGGAGAACACCCTGGGCTCGCTCATCCCGGCCGTCGTCTATGCCCGGATCAAGCGGATCGCCGACCTGCTCGCCGCGGCGATCGCGCTTCCGCTGCTGGCGCCGTTCGGGCTTCTGATCGCGCTCGCCATCCGCCTCGATACGAGGGGGCCGGTCTTCTTCCGCCAGCAGCGCATGGGCTATCGCGGCTATCCGTTCCGGATGATCAAGTTCCGCACCATGAACGTCGGGATCGAGAACGAGGCCGGGCAGGACCCCAGGCTGGCGCTGATGACCGGCGAGGAGGATTTGCGGGTCACGCGTGTCGGCCGCTTCCTTCGCCGCTACCGGCTCGACGAGCTTCCTCAGATCATCAACGTGCTCAAGGGCGAGATGAGCTGGATCGGTCCTCGCCCGGAGGCGATCCCGCTGTCGCACTGGTACCAGTCGGAGCTTCCCTTCTACCGCTACCGGCACATCGTCCGGCCCGGGATCACCGGCTGGGCGCAGCTCAAGCAGGGCCACGTCTCCGACGTCGACGAGGTGCTGGAGAAGCTCCATTACGACTTTTACTACATCAAGAATTTCTCCTTCTGGCTCGACCTGCTGATCCTCGCCGGCACGATCCGGATCATCCTTAGCGGCTACGGAGCGCGTTGATCGGCGGGCGCGAACCGCGCGCCCTCGTGCCCGAGACCCTTGCTCCTCCGTGCGCATCCAATTAGTTGCGGGCCGCGGGGCGACGGGCTGCCCCATTCCAGGATAGTCGCAGGCATGAGTTTCTTGAGGAGATTGGCGCGCGGTTCGGGCTCGAGGCAGCGGCCGGCGCCGCGCGGCAAGGACGGCGCCCGGGCCTACGCCGTCGGCGATATCCACGGCTGCCTCGACCTGCTCGACGCCCTGCTCGCCCGGATCGAGGAGGATTCCGCCTCGCGCCCGCCGAGAAAGACCTTCGTCGTCTTCCTCGGCGATCTCATCGACCGCGGCCCGGCTTCGGCCGGCGTCGTCGAGCGGCTGCTCAATTACCGGCCCGCCTTCGCCACCCCGGTCTTCCTCGCCGGCAACCACGAAGAGATACTGCTGAGGGTGCTGGGCGGCGAACCCGAGATCCTCGCCGACTGGCTCAAGTTCGGCGGCGCCGAATGCGTCGAGAGCTATGGCGTCGATGCCGGCGCCCTCAAGCGCATGGAACCGGCCGCCGCGGTCGAGCTGCTCAGGACCCGAATGCCGCGGGCGCACCTCGATTTCCTCGACGGGTTCGCCGACACCTTCCGCTTCGGCGATTATCTGTTCGTCCATGCCGGCATCAGGCCCGGAATCGACCTCGCCCACCAGGACCAGTTCGACCTGCGCTGGATCCGCGAACCCTTCCTCAGCGACGACGAGCAGCATGGGCTGGTCGTGGTCCACGGCCACACCATCGTCGACGAGGTCGAGGAGCGCGCCAACCGGATCGGAGTCGACACCGGCGCCTACCGCAACGGAGTCCTGACCGCGCTCGCCATCGAGGACGACCGGCGCTGGTATCTCGCCGTCTCCGCCGCCTCCTCGTCCGGGGCGGCGCCTTGACTGGTTCCCGCTCGGCCGACCGGTCCCGGCCGTCGCGGCGCCGCTCCGAGCCCGCAGCGGAACGAGAGGAAGCCGTCGCGGCTCGACGTTCCTCGGGCCTCCCGGTGCGCCTCGCGGCCGCGGTCGGCTCTCTCCTCCTGATCTTCCTCGTGCTTCGCTATTCGGCGGTGAACGCCCTGCTCCAGATCGGGCCCGACTTCGCCGCCGCCTTGTCGCCGGGGCATCCCGCGGTCGTTCTCGACGGAGCCTTTGACGAGCTGCAGCGGACCGGCGATGCGCGCCCGCAGACCGAACGGGCGGCGCTCGAGGCGTTTCGGCGCGCGCCGCTGTCCGAGGTGCCGCTGCTGATCGGAGCGCGCAAGGCGCTGGCCCGCGGCGACGAGGCGGCCGGCGATCGGCTGATCGCGGCGGCGAGCCGGCGCAATCCGCGATCGCGCTATGCCTTGCTTCTCCAGCTCGACCAACAGGTCCGCCAGGGCCGCGCCGCCGACGCCGCGGCGACGATGGCGCTGCTGACCCGGTCGTTTCCCGATACCACTCAGCTGCTCACCGCCGAGCTTGCCCGGATGGCGGCCAACCCCGACACACGCGATGCCGTCCGGCGGGTCATGGCGGGCGATCCGCCGCTGCGCGAGGCGGTGCTCGAGCAGCTCGCCCGCCAAGGGACGGACGCGGCGACCGTGCTCGCCCTCGCCGGTCCGGTCCGCCCGACGATGGCGGCGGCACCGGCATGGCAGCAGGTGCTGGTCGACGCCATGGTCGATCGCGGGCAGGCGGCGCAGGCGCTCGAGGTCTGGCTTCGACTCACCGGCGCGGACCGCGCTCACCGCGCCGGCGGCGTCTACGACCGCGACTTTGCCGGCCTTCCCGGGCCGCCGCCGTTCAACTGGATCCTCGAGACGAGCGGCGACGGCTTCGCGGAACGCCGCGGCAACGCGCTGCAGGCCGAATTTTACGGCCGCGGCGACGCCCGCCTGGCCAGCCAGCTCGTCGTCCTGAACCCCGGCGAGTACCGGCTCGGCTTCATGGTCGAAGGCGAAGCCGAGAGCGAATCCGGCGGCCTGTTCTGGACGGTCGCCTGTCATCCCGGTGACCGGGTGCTCGCGGAGATTCCGATCACCGGGGTCGGGCGCACCGCGAAGCGTGTCTCGGGGGCGTTCACGGTCCCGGCGAGGGGCTGCCCGGGCCAATGGCTGCGGCTGGTCGGAAGGGCGGTGGAGTTTCCCGACGACCAGCAGGTGACGATCCGCCAGCTTCGGATCGAGGGAGCGGGCCTGCGATGAGGAAAGCCCTGAGCGCCGGGCTGCTGCCCTTCTACCTGCTGCTTTGCCTCATCCTCGGCGGCGCCAGCGCCGCCGGGCTGTGGGCCAACGTGCTGCTTCAGCTCCTCGCCGTTCCGATAATCTTCGTCGCTTTGGCCTTCCAGCCCCGCACCCCGCCGACCCGGGCGGGAAGGCGGCTGCTGATGCTGCTGGTGCTGGCGATCGGCATCGTTATGGTCCAGCTGGTCCCGTTGCCGCCGGCGCTCTGGACGGCGCTGCCGGGGCGCGAATCCGTCCGCGAGGGCTTCGCCTTGCTCGGCCAGCCGCTGCCCTGGCTTCCGCTTTCGCTGGCGCCGCACGACAGCATCGCCTCGGCCCTGTGGCTGCTGCCCGCAGTCGCGGTGGTGCTGTGGATCCTGAGGCTCGGAGTCAGGGAGAGCTGGATCGCCTGGGTCCTGGTCTTCACGATGATCGCCTCGGTGCTGATCGGGGCGATGCAGATCGGCGGCGGCGAGGATTCGCCCTGGTATCTCTACCGAATCACCAATTACGGCGTCACCGTCGGCTTCTTCTCCAACGCGAACCACATGGCGACCTTCCTGGTGGCGACGGTGCCGTTCCTCGGCGCCCTCTACATGACGGCACGCGCCCGGCGCCGGTCGACCCAGAAGTCGGCCGGTCTCGTCGTCATCCTCGGCGGGTTCTTCGCGCTGATCGTCGTCGGCCTCGCCATCAACGGCTCGCTCGCCGGGCTGGGACTGATGCTTCCCGTCACCGCCGCCACGCTGCTGCTGATGCTTCGCGGCCGGAAGATTCCGCTCTGGGCGGTCGCGCTGGTCCTTCTGCTCGGCGCCGGCTCGGTCGCGGCGGTCTTCTCGGGGCGGTTCGACAACAATCTGATCAGCGCCGAAGCGCAGACCGACGCCGTGTCGCGCTACACGACCTTCACGACCAGCTTCGAGGCGGTGAAGGATCATCTCCCCTTCGGCTCGGGCCTGGGCACCTTCCAGCCGGTCTACAGGACCTATGAGGATCCGGAGCGGGTGACGACGACCTACATCAATCATGTCCACAGCGACTGGATCGAGATCGTGCTCGAGACGGGCTTGCTGGGGCTGGCCGTGCTTCTGCTCTTCCTCGCCTGGTGGGCGCGCCGGGCGATCGCCATCTGGCGGGCCGCGGAACCCGATTATTTCGCGCGCGCGGCGACGATCGCGTCGGCCGCGATCATCGCCCACAGCCTGGTCGATTATCCGCTGCGCACCGTCGCGATCAGCGCGATCTTCGCCGCCTGCTGCTCGCTGATGGCGATCGGCCGGGTCGCCGCCGACCGCAACGCGAAGCGCTGGCCGGCGAAGCGGCCGGCAAGGCACATCGAGGCCGATTGAGCTCAGCGGCGGCGGGCGAAGAGGCCGTCGAGCAGCTCGAGATAAGGCGAGATCGCGGCCTCTTCGCCGTAGGCGCCCTCCACCCTCGCGCGCCCGGCGCGGCCCATGGCCAGCCGCTCGGCGGGCGTCAGGCGCGCCATACCGAGCATCGCCCGGGCAAGCGACGAAGGGTCGCGGACGGCGCAGAGCAGGCCGGTGACGCCGTCCTCGACGACGTCGCTGCAGCCGGGGACGTCGGTTGCGATCAGCGGCTTCGCCATCGCCGCGCCCTCGAGCAGCGCCCTGGGCAAGCCTTCGCGGTAGGAGGGAAGGACGATGCAGTCGGCCGCCTGGAGGTGAGGCCGGACGTCGTCCGTCTGCCCGACGTAGCGGATCAGGCCCTCCGCCTGCCAGGCCTCGACCTGCTCGCGGGAGACCGCCGAGCGGTTGGGCGCGTCGAGGAAGCCGAGCAGCTCGAAACGCGCGTCCGGCATCTGGCGCCGGACGATCCGGGCGGCCTCGACGAACTCGCGAACGCCCTTCTGCCAGAGCAGACGTCCGACCAGCAGGAAGGTGAACGCTCCGGCCTCGTCCCGGGTCGGCGGCGCCGGCCTGAAGCGGTCGAGATCGATCCCCGAGCCCGGGAGCAGCCGGGCCTGGTCCGGCCGGACCAGCCCGGAGGCAAGGAAGAGCCGGCGGTCGTCGGCATTCTGGAAGAAGACGGCCACCGAGCGTCGCAGCGCCGCTCGATAGAGCGCGGAAAGGATCGAGCGCAACGGCCCGCGCTCGATGAAGGCGGTGCCGAGCCCGGAAATGTTGTTGACGACTGGGATCCCGAGCGCGTGGGCGGCCAGCGATCCCCAGACGTTCGGCTTGGCGGTGTAGCCGAGGAAGGCGTCGGGACGGATTCGCTTCAGCTCGCGATGGTAGCGGACGAACAGGCCGAGGTCGCGGAGCGGCGACAGGCCCAGGCTGTCGATCGCGATCGGGGCGTGCTCGATCCCGAGCGCGGCGAAGCGGGGGCTATATTCGTCGGGCGGAGTGAGCACGACGACCCGGTGGCCCCTGTTCTCGAGCGCCTTGATGAGGCCGAGGCGAAAGTTGAGGACGTTCCACGAGGCGTTGATTGAAATGACGATCGTCCGCTTCATCCCGGCCCTTCGCAAGCATCGGGGCGGCGCCCTTGGCAAGCGGTTTCCGCTCTGCGCCGGACTGGCACCGGCGGGATATTGTGGTAGAGGCCGTCCGCATCGGGGGACCGGCTCCTCCTTCTCTCCAGGGACTCCGACCGGGTGGCGGTGAGCGGCTTGTCATGACGAATTTCGCTCTGATCGGCGCCGCCGGCTATATCGCGCCTCGCCACATGCGGGCGATCCAGGCCACCGGCCACCGTCTCGCCGCCGCGCTCGATCCAAGCGACAGCGTCGGGATCATCGACAGCTACTTTCCAGACAGCGCCTTCTTCACCGAGTTCGAGCGCTTCGACCGCCACATCGACAAGCTGCGCCGCTCGGGCGGAGAGGGCCGCATCGATTATGTCTCGATCTGCTCGCCCAACTATCTCCACGATTCACATATCCGCTTCGCGCTGCGCTCCGACGCCGACGCGATTTGCGAGAAGCCGCTGGTGCTCAATCCCTGGAATATCGACGGCCTGATCGAAGCCGAGGCGGCGGCCGGTCGGCGGGTGAGCACCATCCTCCAGCTTCGCGTCCATCCGGCCATCACCGCACTTCGCGAGCGCGTCCAGGCCGAGCAGGCGGCCGGACGCAAGCACGACGTGGACCTCACCTACGTGACCGCGCGCGGCCGATGGTACGCTTATTCCTGGAAGGGCGAGGAGAAGAAGTCCGGCGGCATCGCCACCAACATCGGCGTCCATTTCTTCGACATGCTCCATTTCATCTTCGGCGCCCTGGCCGACAGCAAGGTGCATCTCTACGGGCCGGGCCGGGCCGCCGGCTTCCTCGAATATGAGCGGGCGCGGGTGCGATGGTTCCTCTCGGTCGACGCCGACGACCTGCCCGCGGCCGCTCGCGCCGGCGGGCAGCGGACGTTCCGCTCGATCGTGGTCGACGGCGAGGAGGTGGAATTTTCCGGCGGCTTCACCGATCTTCACACCCGCAGCTACGAGCTGATCCTCGACGGTCGGGGCTTCGGCCTCGAGACCAGCCGCTGCGCGATCGAGACGGTCGCCTCGATCAGGACCTCCGCCCCGGTGGCGGCTTCGGGAGACTGCCACCCCCTCGCCTCGGCGAGGCGCCGCTAATGGCCTATTACCGCCACGACAGCGCCGTCGTCGATGAAGGCGCCGAGGTCGGCGAAGGCTCGCGCATCTGGCATTTCGTCCATGTCTGCGCGGGGGCCCGGATCGGCCGCAACGTCACGCTCGGTCAGAACGTGTTCGTCGCCGGCGGCGCCGTCGTCGGCGACGACTGCAAGATCCAGAACAACGTCTCGATCTACGACGGAGTGGTGCTCGAAAGCGGCGTCTTCTGCGGGCCGAGCGCGGTCTTCACCAACGTTCGCAATCCCCGCGCGGGGGTCGAGCGCAAGGACGAGTATCGCCGGACTCGTGTCGGCGAGGGGGCGACGCTCGGCGCCAATTGCACCATCGTTTGCGGAGTCGACATCGGCCGCCATGCCTTCGTCGGGGCCGGCGCCGTGGTCACCCGCGACGTCAGGGACCACGCATTGGTCGCCGGAGTGCCGGCGCGGCAGACCGGCTGGATGAGCCGTCATGGGGAGAAGCTCGATCTGCCGCTCGAGGGCGAAGGCGAGGCGGCCTGCCCGGCGACCGGCGAGTCCTACCTGCTGAAGGACGGCCGATGCCTGATCGCTCGGCGATGATCCCGTTCGTCGACCTGCGCAGCCAGTATCAGGGGCTGAAGGAGGAGATCGACACGGCGATCGCCCGGGTGCTCGACCATGGCCGCTTCATCATGGGCCCGGAAGTGGCCGCGATGGAGGAGGCGCTCGCCGCTTATGCCGGGACCCGCCACTGCGTCGCGGTAGCGAGCGGGACCGAGGCGCTTCTGATCAGCCTCATGGCGCTGGGCATCGGCCCGGGCGACGAAGTGATCGTCCCCGCCTTCACCTTCGCCGCGACCGCCGAGGTCGTCGTCCTGGTCGGGGCGACGCCGGTTCTGGTCGACGTCGAGGCCGACACTTGCAACCTCGACGCCGGCCTGCTCGAGGCGGCGGTGACCGAGCGGAGCCGGGCGATCATCCCGGTCAGCCTTTACGGACAGCCCGCGGACATGCGACCGATCAACGCCGTCGCCGCCCGCCACGGCCTGGCCGTGATCGAGGACGCGGCCCAGAGCTTCGGCGCCGATTACGGCAACCGCAAGAGCTGCGCCCTCTCAACGATCGGCTGCACCAGCTTCTTTCCGTCCAAGCCGCTCGGCTGCTACGGCGACGGCGGCGCCCTGTTCACTGACGATGACGAGCTCGCCGAGGCCTGCCGGGAGATCCGGGTTCACGGCCAGTCGGGCCGCTACCACCACAGCCGGATCGGCGTGGGCGGGAGGATGGACACTCTGCAATGCGCGGTGGTGCTCGCCAAGCTCGGCCGCTTCGGCTGGGAGGTCGAGCGCCGGCTCGAGGCCGGGGCGCGCTACAACCGGCTGTTCGACGGGCTCGGCGTCGATCGGGTCGCCCAGCGGCCGGGGCGGACCAGCGTCTTCGCCCAATATACCCTGTTCGTCGACCGGCGCGACGAGGTCCGAGGCGCGCTCGACCGGGCCGGGATCCCGACCGCGGTCCACTATCCGGCGCCGCTCAACGCCCAGCCCGCCTATCGCGACCGCTGCCTCTACGGCGCGCTGCCGGAGGCGGCGGCGGCGGCCCGGCGGGTGCTCAGCCTGCCGATGCACGCCTATCTCGACGAGGCCGTCCAGGACCGAATCGCCGCCGCCGTGGACCTCGCCCTCGCCGCTCGCTGATGGCCGACTATCTGATCATCGGCGCCGGCATCGTCGGCCTCGCCGTCGCCGGCGAGCTCAAGCGGCGCGAGCCCGGCGCCAAAGTGATGGTCCTCGAGAAGGAGCCGCGCCCGGGCCTCCATTCGAGCGGCCGCAACAGCGGCGTCCTGCACAGCGGAATCTATTATCCGGCGGGCTCGCTGAAAGCCCGCTTGTGCTCGGCCGGGGCGCTCGAGATGGCCGAATATTGCCGCTCCCGAGGGCTTCCCATGAGCCGTCCCGGCAAGGTGCTGGTGCCGACCCGGGCCGCCGATTCGGCGCAGCTCGACCTGCTCGCCGGCCGCGCCGCCGCGAACGGGGTCGAGGCCGAGCCGCTCGACGAGGCCGCTCTGGCCCGGCTCGAGCCCGAGGTCCGCTCGGCGACCGGAAGGGCCCTGCTGGTGCCGAGCACGGCGGTGGTCAGCCCCGCCGAAGTCATGGCCTCGCTGGCCCGCGAGGCGCTCGCCGCCGGCATCGAGCTTCGCTGCGGCGGCTCGCTCGGCGCGGTCGACGCCCGCCGCCGCCGGCTCGAATGGGCAGGCGAGACGCTCGCCTACGGCCACGCGGTCAACGCCGCCGGGCTCCACGCGGACCGCGTCGCCCACCTTTTCGGCGCCGGCCGCCGCTACACCCTGCTGCCCTTCAAGGGCCTCTACTGGAAGCTCGACCCGGCTTCGGGAATCCGCCTCAACCACCTCGTCTACCCGGTGCCCGACCTCAGGGTGCCCTTCCTCGGGGTCCACACGACGACGGCGATCGACGGCACCATCTATCTCGGGCCGACGGCGGTCCCGGCGCTCGGCCGGGAGAATTATTCGGGCCTGCGGGGCGTCACCCCGGGCGAGCTCCTGCGCATCGCCGTCCTGCTCGGCGGCTGCTTCCTGGCCGGCCGCGACGGCTTCAGGCGCCTCGCCTGGCGTGAGGGGCGGCGCTACTCGAAGCGCCGCTTCGCCGCCGCCGCCCGGGCGCTTCTTCCGCGGCTTCGCGCCTGCCATCTCCTCGCCTGCGACAAGGTCGGGATCAGGGCGCAGATGCTCGACCTCGAGGACGGCCGCCTGGTCGGCGACTTCCTCGTCGAGTCTGGACCCCATTCGACGCACGTGCTTAATGCCGTCTCCCCGGCCTTCACCAGCGCCTTCCCGCTGGCCCGCTTCGTGTGCGACAACCACATCCTCACAATGAAAGACGAAAATGCGACTTGATGGCAGCAAGCTGGTGCTGATCGGCGGCGCCGGGCTGATCGGGTCGCACACCGCCGACCGGCTGCTCCGCGAGGACGTCGCCGAGATATTGATCTACGACAATTTCGTCCGCGGCCGGCCCGAGAACCTGGCCTCGGCGCTGGCCGATCCGCGGGTCCGAATCTTCGACATAGGCGGCGACATCCTCCAGTCCGACATTCTCGAGGCCGCGCTCGACGGCGCCGACGGCGTCTTCCACTTCGCCGCTCTGTGGCTGCTCCAGTGCCACGAATTCCCGCGCAGCGCCTTCGACGTCAATGTCGGCGGCACCTTCAACGTCATCGACGCCTGCGTCCGCCGCGGCGTGAAGCGGCTCGTCTATTCCTCCTCGGCCTCGGTCTACGGGGACGCGGTGACTGAGCCGATGAGCGAGGACCATCCGTTCAACAACCGCAATTTCTACGGCGCCACCAAGATCGCCGGCGAGGCGATGCTCCGCGCCTACCACCATCGCTACGGCCTCGATTATGTCGGCCTCAGATACATGAACGTCTACGGCCCGCGGCAGGATTATCGCGGCGCCTATATCGCCGTGATCATGAAGATGCTCGACGCGATCGACAGAGGCGAGAGCCCGGTCGTCCTCGGCGACGGCTCCGAGGCGTTCGACTTCGTCGCGGTCGAGGATTGCGCGCTCGCCAACGTTCGGGCGATGGCCGCCGATTCGACCGACCGCTTCTACAATGTCGGCACCGGCACCCGGACCTCGCTCAAGGCGCTGGCCGAGATGCTTCTCGACCTCACCGGCTCGAGCCGGCCCGTCCTCTATGCGCCGCGAAGCGCCGCCACGCTCGTCCGCAACCGGATCGGCGATCCCGCCCTCGCCGCCGCGGAGATCGGCTTCACCGCCGAGATCGGCCTTCGCGAGGGCCTGGAGCGGCTGATCGCGTGGCGCTCGGCGCACAAGGCGGAGGTGGACGCCCGCCGAACCGCCGCCGGTCCGGCGCGATGATCGCGACCGTGGCGGAGGCCGCCGCGGCGGAGCTGTTCGAGCGGCCGCTGCCGCTCGTCGACGGAGTCTATCTCGCCGAGACCGCGGTCGGCGAGGATTATGCCGCCAACACCGCCGGCGCCTTCTCCGACAAATGGGCCTCGACCGAGGGCGAGGAGGAGGGTTCCGGCTGGCAGCGCTTCCAGCTGCGCTGGTACCTCGATTGCTACGGCTATGAATCCGAGGCCGAGCTGGCGGCTTCGCTGGCGGGTCGGCGGTGGATCCTCGACGCCGGCTGCGGTCCGGGCCACAAGGCCGCCTGGCTCGCCCGCCTCGCCCCGGCGGCCACGATCGTGGCGATGGACCTCTCCGACGCCATCTTCATCGCCGCCCGCCGCCACGCCGGCGCCGGCAACATGCTGTTCGTCAAGGGCGATATCGCGGCCACGCCGTTCCGCGACGGCGCCTTCGACTTCATCAACTGCGACCAGGTCCTCCACCACACCGCGGATCCGCCGCTGACCCTGGCCGAGTTTCGCCGGATCCTCGCCCCCGGCGGCGCTCTCAACACCTATGTCTATGCCAGGAAGGCGCTTCCTCGCGAGCTGCTCGACGAATATTTCCGCGACTATTCCCGGCGCCTGTCGCGCGACGAGCTGTGGGCGCTCAGCGAGCAGCTCACCCGCCTCGGCAGGACCCTGGCCGAGCTCGAGGCGACGATCGACGTCCCGGCGATGCCGGCGCTCGGCATTGCCGGCGGCCGAATGGACCTCCAGCGCTTCCTCTATTGGAACTTCATCAAGTGCTTCTGGAACCCCGAGCACGGTTTCGAAGGATCGCGGCTGGTCAATTTCGACTGGTATTCGCCCGAGGCTGCCTTGCGCTACAGCCGCGACGAGTTCCGGGCGATGGTCGCCGCGGCCGGCTTCACCGAGCAATTCCTCCACTCTGAAGAGGCCTGTCACTCCGGCCGCTTCGCGGGCTGAGCCATGTGCGGGATCGCCGGCCTGATCAATCTCGACGGCGCTCCGGTCCGCCCGGAGGTCGTGCGCGCCATGACCGACGCCATCGCCCATCGCGGGCCCGACGGCGAGGGCCAGTGGATCGAGGGCAATGTCGGCTTCGGCCACCGCCGGCTGGCGATCATCGATCTCTCGGCCGCCGGCCGGCAGCCGATGGCCAGCGCCGACGGCCGCTACCAGCTCAACTATAATGGCGAGGTCTATAATTTCCGCGAGCTGAGGGCCGAGCTGGAGGCGCTCGGCCACGGCTTCCGCTCGAGGACCGACAGCGAGGTGGTTCTGAACGCGCTCGTCCAGTGGGGCGTGGCTGGGCTGAGCCGGTTCAACGGGATGTTCGCTCTGGCGCTCTGGGACCGCAAGGAGCGCCGGCTGCTCCTCGCCCGCGACCGCTACGGAATCAAGCCGCTCTACACCCACCGCCGCGGCGGCCTGTTCGCCTTCGCCTCAGAGCAGAAGGCGTTCAGGACCCTTCCCGGCTTCAGCGCCGGCGTCGACCGGCGCGCCCTGTTCGAATATTTCACCTTCCAGAACATCTTCACCGACCGCACCCTGCTCGAAGGGGTCGAGCTGCTCCCGCCCGGCCATTATGCGCTGCTCGATCTCGGCGACGACCGGCCGGAGCTCGAGCGCACCCAGTATTGGGACTTCGACTTCCGCGAGCCTGATCGGCCCGGCGAGGAGCAGGCCTATCGCGAGGAGCTCGACCGGCTGTTCCGCCAAGCCGTCTCGCGCCAGCTCGTCACCGACGTCGAGCTCGGCAGCTATCTCAGCGGCGGCATGGATTCGGGCTCGATCACCGCGATCGCCGCGCGTTCCTTCCCCTATCTCAAGACCTTCACCTGCGGCTTCGACCTCAGCTCGGCCTCGGGCATCGAGCTCGGCTTCGACGAGCGCGCCAAGGCCGAGGCCATGTCATACCACTTCAAGACCGAACATTATGAGATGGTCCTCAAGGCGGGCGACATGGAGCGGGCGATGGCGACTCTCGCCTGGCACATCGAGGAGCCTCGGGTCGGCCAGAGCTATCCCAATTATTATGCGGCGAAGCTCGCCTCGAAGTTCGTCAAGGTGGTGATGAGCGGCGCCGGCGGCGACGAGCTGTTCGGCGGCTATCCGTGGCGCTACTACCGCGCCGTCGTCAACGACAGCTTCGAGGACTATGCCGACAAATATTACGGCTTCTGGCAGCGGATGCTCAACGACGACGAGCTGAAGCGGCTGTTCGCGCCGGTGTGGGGCGACGTCTCCGACGTCTCGACGCGCGACATCTTCCGCGGCGTCTTCAGGCGCCATGAGGACGCGCTTCACGGCCCGGAAGGCTATATCAACCACTCGCTCTACTTCGAGGCCAAGACCTTCCTCCACGGCCTTCTGGTCGTCGAGGACAAGCTCAGCATGGCCCACAGCCTCGAGACCCGGGTCCCGTTCCTCGACAACGATCTGGTCGATTTCGCCATGCGGGTGCCGGTGGCGATGAAGCTCAACAACCTCGCCGAGGTCGCCCGCCTCAACGAGAACGAATCGGGCGACAAGCCCGCCCGCTTTTTCCAGCGCACCCGCGACGGCAAGCAGATATTGCGCGACGTGATGGGGCGCTTCATCCCCGAGGAGGTCGCGAAGGCGCAAAAGCAGGGCTTTTCGGCGCCCGACGCGAGCTGGTTCAAGGGCGACAGCATCGATTTCGTCAAGCGCGCCTTGCTCGACCGCCAGGCGCGCATCTACGATTATCTCGATCCGGACGTCGTCGAAGCTCTCGTGGCGGAGCATAGCGGCGGAGTCCAGAACCGCCGCTT
>DATMVG010000216.1:0-10389 GCA_035563315.1 Allosphingosinicella sp.
TGGGCGAACATGAACCTGGCGCAGCGCCGCAGCGAGGCGCGGCGCCTGATCGCCGAGCTCGCGCCGGCGGCGCCGATCCGCGTCCGCGTCGCCATGCCGCAGGGGCCCGGCTACCGGTTGATCTTCGCCTATCTGCGCCGCGACTGGCGGCTGATCGGGGTCGAGGCCGACCGGGTCGCGCCCGACGCTCCGGCCGAGCTTCGGATGATCGATTCGGTGGCTCCGGCGATGCTTGCCAGCTGGTATCTTCGCCACTTCGCCTGCGACACCGGGCGGGTCTGCGATCCGGCCGCCGACCAGGCGCTCGAGGCGGCCCGGGTGGCGCCCAGCCAGGCCGAGCGCCAGGCCCGGCTCGCCGAGGCCGCCGCGATCCTGTCCGGGGCGACTCCGTTCATCACCCTGGCCTCGCCGGTGCGCTGGTCGCTGGTCGCGCCCCGGCTGACCGGCTTTCGCCCCAACCTCTTCTCGCGCCACCCGGCCGGGACCCTGATCGCGGAGGACTTCTGATCATGCCGCCCATCGACCAGCGCGGGTTCGAGCGCGCCGCCGGCCAGCTTCCCATCGGCCGCGATCCGGCCTCGGTGAGGCGCCGGATCGAGGCGATGGAGGCGCTTCTCGAGCGCTCCTTCCACGTCCCCGGGACGCGCTTCGGCTTCGGCCTCGATTCGGTCGTCGGCCTGGTTCCGGTGCTCGGCGACGTGGTCACCGCGGCGATGGGGGCGTGGCTGATCTGGGAGGCGCGGAATCTGGGCATGTCGAAATTCCATCTCGCCCGGATGACCGGCAACGTCGCCTTCGACACCGCGCTCGGCTTCATCCCGCTGGTCGGCGACGCCTTCGATTTCCTGTTCAAGTCGAACAGCCGCAACCTTCGCATCGTCAAGCGCTGGCTCGACCGGCACCATCCCTCGACCCTCACTCTCGAGGGCGAGATCATGGGCCGCGGCGGCGGCTAGGCGGCGGGCTCGAAGTCGAGGCCGATGTCGACGGCGGGGGCCGACTGGGTGATCTTGCCGACCGAGACGTAGGTCACCCCGGTCGCCGCCGCGGCTCGGACCGTGTCGAGCGAGATTCCGCCGCTCGCCTCTGTCGGCACCCGGCCGCCGACCTGGGCGACCGCCAGGCGCAGGGCCGCCTCGCCCATATTGTCGAGCAGCAGATGGGTGGCGCCGGCGGCGATGGCGTGGTCGATTTGGTCGATATTGTCGATTTCGACGATGATCCGCTCGATCCCCCCCTCCCCCGCCCGGCGGACGGCTTCGGCGACTCCGCCGGCGACGGCGATGTGGTTGTCCTTGATCATCGCGGCATCGTCGAGCCGCATTCGGTGGTTCCGGGCGCCCCCCGCCCGGGTCGCATATTTCTCGAGGGCGCGCAGCCCGGGAAGGGTCTTGCGCGTGTCGAGCAGGATCGCTCCGGTGCCGGCGATGGCGTCGACGTAGCGACGGGTCAGGGTCGCCACTCCCGACAGATGCTGGACCGTGTTGAGGGCCGAGCGCTCGGCCGCGAGCAGGGCGCGCGCCTTGCCGCTCACCCGAAGCAGGATGTCGCCGCCGGCGGCCGCCGCGCCGTCCTCGGCGAGCCGCTCGATCCTCGCTTCGGGGTCGAGCGCCCGGAAGAAGGCCTCGGCGACCGGAAGCCCGGCGACGACCAGCGCCTCGCGAGCGCGCATGACTCCGTCGAACCGCCCCTCGGCCGGAATCACGGCCGCCGAGGTGATGTCGCCGCCTTCGCCGAGATCCTCGGCGAGGGTGGCGGCGACGAACCGGTCCAGATCGAAATGATCGAGGCTAAAGCTCACGCGCCGGGCTCCTAGGCGGCCCCGGACGGTGAAACAAGCGACGCCGGCAAGACGTTGCGGTCCCCAAACGGATATGGAGGACCGACATGAAGCGCTACGCCTATGGCTGGATCACCCTCGCCTTCTTCCTGGTGTCGTTCGGCCTGCACTGGTATTTCGGCTGGCATGCCTTCGTCGAGGAAGCGGCCGAGCATGGCCAGCAGGCGGAGCTGTCCAGCTATCTCACCGAAATGGGCTGGGACACGTTCGAGAACTGGCAGTCGGAGTTCCTCCAGCTGCTCTGGCAGGTGGTCGGCCTCGCTTACTTCCTCTATATCGGCTCGCCCGCTTCGAAGGAAAATGACGATCGCTTGGAGGCGAAGATCGACGCTCTGCTCAGGATCAACGGCGGTGCGGCGGCGGAGCCCCTGATCAAGCAGCTGGACGAGCATTTCGAGCGCCATAACGGGGTCGAACCGCATGGCCACGACAGCGAGCTCGTCCACAACGCCGGCAAGGACGTGACGCATGTGGCGGTCCGCGGCTAGCGTCAGTCGCCCGAGAGGATTGGCCGACCCACGTCACCCTTGCCGACCGTGTTCCCGGCCATCTCGAGCATCCGGTCGAGCGACCTCTTGGCGGCGAGGCGCAGCCCCTCCTCCATCTCGATCCGCGGCTCGAGGTCGCGCAGAGCGACGTAGAGCTTCTCCATCGTGTTGAGCGCCATATAGGGACACATGTTGCAGTTGCAGTTCCCGTCCGCGCCGGGAGCGCCGATGAAGATCTTGTGCGGCGCCGCTTTCTCCATCTGGTGGATGATGTGCGGTTCGGTCGCGACGATCATCACCTCGGAGGGCGAAGCCAAAGCGTAGCCGAGGATCGCGGAGGTCGATCCGACCTCGTCGGCATGGTCGAGGATGTGCGGCGGGCATTCCGGGTGGGCGAGCACCGGGGCGCCCGGATGGGCCGCCTTCAATTTGAGCAGCTCGGTCTCCGAAAAGGCCTCGTGGACGATGCACACGCCCGGCCAGAGCAAGAGGTCGCGGCCGGTCTTGCGCGCCAGCCAGCCGCCCAGATTCTTGTCGGGCCCGAAGATGATCTTCTGCTCGCGCGGGATCTGGGCGAGGATCTGCTCGGCCGAAGAGCTGGTGACGATGATGTCGGACAGGGCTTTCACCTCGGCCGAGCTGTTGATGTAGGTGAGGGCGATATGGTCGGGATGGGCCTCGCGGAAGGCCTTGAACCGGTCGGGCGGGCAGCTGTCCTCGAGGCTGCAGCCGGCGTCCATGTCGGGGAGGATGACGATCTTGTCGGGCGAGAGAATCTTGGCGGTCTCCGCCATGAAGCGGACTCCGCAAAAGGCGATGACCTCGGCGTCGGTGGCCTGAGCCTTGCGCGACAGATCGAGGCTGTCGCCGACGAAATCGGCGACGTCCTGGATTTCGGGGGTCTGGTAATAATGGCCGAGGATGACGGCGTTGCGCTCCTTGCGCAGCCGGTCGATCTCGGCGCGCAGATCGAGGCCGGTCAGGCGGACATTGGGTGCGTTCACGGCTGTTTCCCTTCCCGCGCTCGGCGCGCCTTGGCTTCGCTCTCTACTTCCTCGAGGCTGCGCGATCTATCGAGATAAGAAGGTTCCTGGCGCGGCTCGTCGGTGAATCTGACGTCGACGCTGGCGTCGATGCCGGCGGCGCGCAGCGGCATCGCGAAGCTTCGCGCCACCGCCCGCTTGGCGGCATCGCGGGCGAGCCGCATCGGGGCCGCTTCACGCGCCTGGCGCAGCAGCTCGCGGCGCGCCTGCTGGCGGTTGGCCTGGTCGAGCACCCGCTCGGCGTCGGTGAGAGCGGTGAGGAGGCCGCCGCCGCCATATTCCTGGACCTGGGCAAGATCGATTTCGGGACCGGCGATCTCGAGCGGCGGCAGGGCGATCGACAGGGTCTTGGTGGCGCCGTCCCAGCTCAGGTCGCGGTCGCGAATGCGGGCGAGATCGATCTCGTAGCGCACCAGTCCCGGCATGATCAGGGTCTTTCGGGCGGTGATCCCGAAGCGAGACTGGGTCGAGGTGACCACCGCGACGAAGCGCGCGGCAAGCGGAGTCAGCCGCGCCTGCTCGCGCACCGACTGAAGGGTCCCCGAGGCGACCGTCTCCGGATCCGCGCCGCCGATCCAGTTGCTCACGCGAAGGCCGGCGACGAGGAGAGCCCCGAGCACGAGTCCGAGCAGCAGGGTCGGAAGGATGAAGGCCTGCCTCTTCAATCTGGGTTTCCCGTCGTCACGGCCGCGGCGGCTCGCCCGCCCGCCTGTCCTGCACCGCATCGTCGATCCGGCGCGGCCGATCGAGGAAGAGCGCTTCCTCCCGTCCCGCCGGGTCCACGAACCGTGCTGCCACGCTTGCGTCGATTCCCGCCGCGCGAAGCGGGATGGCGAAGCCTCTCGCCACCGACCGCATCGCCGCATTGCGCGCCAGGTGCATCGGCGTGCGTTCACGCGCCTGGCGCATCAGTTCATCCTGGCCGCTCCGGCGATTGGCCTGATCGAGCGTCCGTTCGGCATCGGTGAGCGCCATCAGGATGCCGCCCTCCGAATATTCCTGAACCTCGTTGAGATCGATGTCCGGACCCGAAATTTCAAGGGGCGGCAGGGTCACGGTGAGGGTGGAGGTGGCTTCGTCCCAGGCCAGGCTCCGGCGCTGCAGGCGGGCGAGATCGACGCCGTAGCGGACCGTTCCCGGCATGATCAGGGTCTTGCGCGCGGTGAGACCGAGCCGGGTCTCGCTCGCCGTCTCGACGGCGACGAAGCGCGCGACGAACAAGGTCAGCCGGCCCTGCTCGCGGACGCTGAGCAAGGTGGCGTCGGCGATCGCCTGGGGGTCGGCGCGCGGCGGCTCGGCGGCGGGGCGAAGCAGGAAGCCGGCGAGAGCGCCGAGCAGAAGCGCCGCGGCCGGCGGCAGCAGCAAGGCGAGCCTCAGCCGGCGAGGGTCCATTGCTCCCCCTCCCCGGCAACCAGGCCGCGCCGCTCGAGGTCGACGAGATGCGCCAGCACCGAGCGCCCCGCCGCCCGGTGGAGCCGCGGGTCGATGTCGCTGTAGATCGCCTCGACCATGGCCGGAATTCGCCCCTCGCCGCCTTTCAGCTGGGCGAGGATCTGCTTCTCCCGCATCCGCCGGTGGGCGACGAGCGCCCGGACATGGGCGTGCGGCTTCGCCACCGCCGGACCGTGCGCCGGCAGATAGGTCAGGTCGTCGCGGCCGAGCAGTCGCTCGAGGCTCGCTTTATACTGGGTCATGTCGCCGTCGGGCGGGGAGACGACGGTCGTCGACCAACCCATGACGTGGTCGCCGGTGAAGAGGAGGCCGGTGCCGGCGAGCGCCAGGCAGAGATGGTTCGACGTGTGGCCGGGAGTCGCCACCGCTTCCAGAGCCCAGCCCTCGCCCGCGACCCCGTCGCCGTCTTCGAGGACTCGGTCGGGCCGGTAGTCGAAATCGAAGGCGGCGTCGGCGCGCGGGCCGTCATCCTCGAGCGCCAGCGCCGCGCAGCCGACGATCGCCGCCCCCGACGCGGCCGCGAGCGGCCGGCTCGCCGGACTGTGGTCGCGATGGGTATGGGTGCAGACGATGGCGACGATCCGCTCGCCGGCGGTGGCCGCGAGGATCGCCTCGACATGGTCGGGCAGATCGGGGCCGGGATCGATCACCGCCACCTCGCCGGAGCCGACGATATAGGTCTGGGTTCCGGTGAAAGTGAAAGGCGACGGATTGCCGGCGAGCAGCCGTCGGACCAGCGGGTGGACCTGCTCTGCGCGTCCGGTCGGCCGTTCCTCCATGGCGGGCATGTGGCACCGACGGCCCCGAAAAAGAAGAGCCGGCCGAAAGGCGCGGCCCCCTGCCTGTCGGCGCAGTTTACACCGCCGATGCCGGTAGGATTTCGTTCACCACCCAAAGCCGCGGAATCCCGCCATTCGCTCGGCCTGGCATGCAAGCTGTAAGCCTGTCGGCGTCCACTCGATTCCACTCAGGGCGGGCCAGCGCACTTTCCGGTCGCGCGGCCCGCCCAAAATTTTTGCAGCGCGGGGCGCCGTCCCGGCGTGAGCCGGCCCCGCCCCCCGACCCTCGCGCCGGAGCGGGGTTCAGGCCTTGGCGATCTGCTTTTCCTCGAGGAGCTGCTGGAGCTCGCCGGCCTGAAACATCTCCATCATGATATCCGAGCCGCCGACGAACTCGCCCTTGACGTAGAGCTGCGGAACGGTCGGCCAGTCGGAATATTCCTTCACGCCCTGGCGGATCTCCGGATCCTGGAGGACGTCGACCGTTTCGAACGGCACGCCGAGATGATCGAGGATGGCGACGGCGCGGCTGGAGAAGCCGCACTGCGGAAACAGCGCCGTCCCCTTCATGAACAGGACGATGTCGTTATTCTTTACAAGCTGGTCGATGCGCGCGCCGGCGTCGCTCATGATCGGTTCCTTCAGTCGGGGGTGGCGGTGGTGAGCTTGAGGGCGTGCAGCTCGTTGCCCATGCGGCCCCCCAGCGCCTCGTAGACGCGCCGCTGCTGCTGGATCCGGGATTGGCCGCGGAAGCTCTCCGCGACCACCCGGGCTTCATAATGGTCGCCGTCGCCGGCCAGGTCGACGATATCGACCAGGGCGTCGGGGATGCCCGCCTTGATCAAGGTCTCGATCTCGTCGGCCGGCATCGGCATCGCGTTCAGCCCTGAGCCTCGATGAACTGGCGGCGCGCCTCGACCGTCTTGTGCTCGAGCGCCGTGCGGATCGCCGCCTCGTCGATCTCGACGCCGGCCGAGGTCAGGTCGCCGAGCAGCTTCCGGATCACGTCCTCGTCGCCCGCTTCCTCGAAGTCGGCGCGGATGACGTCGCGGGCGTAAGCGTCGGCCTCGGCCTCGGTCAGCCCCATCTTCTTCGCCGCCCACTGGCCGAGCAGGCGGTTGCGGCGCGCGACGATCTTGAACTGCATCTCCTGATCGCGGGCATATTGGGACTCGAAGGCCCTCTCGCGGTCGTCGAACGTGGTCATGGCGATCCTTCGTCTGTGTGAAAGCCCAGATAGGCAGTGCCGGGGGAGCGCGCAACGCTCGACTCGGCACCGGCGTCCATGGCAGGAGGCGGGCACAGGAGACCTTCACGCATGATCTTCGCCCTCGCCGCCCTGCTTGCACTGGCCGCCCCCGCCGACGAGCCGGCGCCTCCCGAGGTCGAGCAGGCCGCGGCGGCCTGGTCGGAATGCCTCGGCGACCGGCTGGCGCAGGCGGAGGACAGTACCCGGCCGGAGATCATCGCCGACGCAATGATCGAGCATTGCCGGCCGCAGCAGGAGGCCGCGCTGGCCGCGCATGGCCGCTGGCTGGATTCCTCCGCGCTCGACGCTGCCGAAAAGGAAGAAGCGCGCAGTGCGATGACGCGCAGCGTCCGCGACATGCGTCGGCAGATCATCGCCGAGCTTCGCCGGGCCCGAGCCCGCCGCGACTAGTCCATCGTCACCACGAGCTTGCCGACCGCCTGGCGCGCCGCCATGTGGGCGATCGCCTGGGCGCCCTCCTCGAGCGGCCACACGCGGCTGACCCGAGGCGCGATCTTCCCTTCCTTCCATAGCCGGAACAGGGTGTCGACATGGGCCGCGTTCGCCGCCGGGTCGCGCGCCGCGAAGGCGCCCCAGAAGACGCCGCGCACGTCGCAGCTCTTGAGCAGGGTGAGGTTGAGCGGCAGCCTCGGAATCCCCGCCGGAAAGCCGATGACGAGCAGTCGGCCCTCCCAGGCGATCGCGCGCAGCGCCGCCTCGGTATAATCGCCGCCGACCGGGTCGTAGACGAGGTCGGCGCCGTTCGGGCCGACCGCCTGCTTGAACTGCTGGGCCAGAGCCTTCGCCCCGTCCCGGTCGAACGGGCCGCGCGGGTAGACGAGGACCTCGTCGGCGCCGGCCCCGCGCGCCGCCTCGGCCTTCTCCGGCGAGGAAACGGCGGCGACGACTCGGGCCCCGAACGCCTTGCCGAGCTCGATCGCGGCCAGCCCGACGCCGCCCGCCGCGCCGAGCACGAGCAAGGTCTCGCCTTTCTCGATCCGGCCGCGGTCGACGAGCGCGTGGATCGTCGTCGCATAGGTCAGGATCAGCGCCGACCCCTCCTCGAAGCTCCGTCCTTCGGGCAGCGGCAGGGCGCTCGACGCGCCGACCAGCACCTTCTTGGCGAGGCCGCCATGGCCGAGCATCGCGATCAGGCGGTCGCCTTCGGACCAGCCGGCCGCGCCCTCCCCGACGCGTTCGACCACGCCGGCGATCTCGCCGCCCGGGGCGAACGGGCGCTGCGGCTTGAACTGATATTTGTCCTCGATGATCAGAACGTCCGGATAGTTGATCGCGCACGCTTTGACGCGGACGAGCAGCTGCCCGGCGCCGGGCACGGGATCGTCGACTTCGCTCAGCCGGAGGGTTTCCGGGCCGCCGGGGCTGTCCGACAGCAAAGCCCTCACCGCGCCGGCTCCGGAAAGGCCGGCAGCTTGGCGATGTCGGCGGGCTCGTGCTGGATGATGCTGCGCGCGTTGAGGTTGCGCGCGATCCGGTCGTAGCGGTCCATCGAGGCCAGGGTGTCGGCCCGGTCGTGGTTGAAGGGCGGCACCCCGCGGTTCGCGACCTGCTCGGTGAAGTGGTAGAGGTCGCCCGTCAGGAGCACCGGGCCCGAGGCGAGCCGAACGAGCAGGCTGTAATGGCCGGGCGTGTGGCCGGGCATGTCGAGCATCACCACTCGCCCGTCGCCGAACACGTCGCGGTCGCCGTCGATCGGCTCGAGCCGGCCGGGGCCGCTCAACCAGTGGGCGAGCGCGCGCACCGAATCCTCGTCGACCGGCGGAGTCGCGCGCAGCAGCTCGACGTCGCCACGGCCGATGATCAGCCGAGCCTGCGGGAAGTGCCGGGCCTGCCCGACATGGTCGAAATGCCAGTGGCTGATGCCGATGATCTCGACCTGCTCGGGCCGCACGCCAATCTGGGCGAGCTGGTCGACCAGCCCGCGCCGGACGCTCAGCGTCTGCGCCGCGTTCGAGAAGCCGCGGCCGACGAGCTCGTCGGTCAGCCCGGTGTCCCACAGCATGTAGCGCTCGCCGTGGCGGATCAGATAGCAGCTGCCGACGATGTCCTTGGGCCCGGGCGGATACTGGAAGGTGTCCGAGAAGAAGGCGCCATATTGGTTGATCACGAACTCGCCGCAGTCGAGCCGCCACAGCGCCAGAGCCGCCGGGGACGCCTGGGTCGCCTGGGTCGCCGGGGGCGCCTGCACGGCCGCGAGGGCCACCCATCCGATCATCGCAGCCAGGAATCGCCTCAGCATTTTCCATCCCCCTCGAAGAGCGACGCGATTCCTCTTGGGCGAAGCCGAAGCGATCGGCAAGCCGGTCAGCCCGGCGCGGGCACCGGCTCGGCGAGCGCGGGGGTCGGCCGGAGGTGGAGCAGGCCGCGGGGCGCGTCGAAGGTCAGAACGAAGCGGCGCAGGAGCTCCATCCCGATCGCGGGCGGAGCGCTGCCCGGCCCCCAGACGTCGGCGAAGCTGTAGGGGCCGAGCGTGACGTTCGGGAAGACGCCCGACACCGCCTCGTAATCCTCGCCCAGCCCCTGGCCGAGGACGGTCCGCCGGACCGTCTCGGACCGGGCGACGATCGGGTCGCTGACCGACGATTCCGAGCCGGTGTCGACGCGCACCCGACGCTCCACGGTGAGGCCGGGGCGGACGGTCAGAGTGACGTCGAGGAAGAGCTTGTCGCCTTCGACGATGAGCGGGACCGTCGCGCCGCCGGGATCGTGGCTGAAGCCGTCGGGCTCGAAAATCTCGAATCGGCGCCGGACGGGGTCGATGCGAACGACGTGCGAGCGGAAGATCTCCGAGCCGACCAGCCCCGCCGTGTCGGGCGCGATCGGCACTCCGCTGAGGTCGATCACCCAGGGGTCGGGGAGCCTCGCCTCGAAGCCGCCGATCCGCAAGGCGACCGGGCCGACATGGCCGATCTCGATCGCGCCGCGGCCGGTGCCGGTGGTGCTGCCGCGACCGGTCAGGGCCAGTCCCAGCCGTTCGGCGAAGGCGGTGCCGAGGACGCTGTGGGAAGCGCCCGAATCGACCATCAGCCAGGCCGGCGGAGCGCCGTTGACGCTCGCCTCGACGAGGATCAGCTTGCCGTCGGAGCGGTAGGGCACCGAGGCGAGCGGCGGCGGCCCCGACGGCGCGGCGGCGCAGCCCAGGGAGAGCAGGGAAAGCGCCAGCAACAACAGGCTTCGCATCGGCCCCTCCGGCTTGTTAGGATCGGCGTGTCGACTCAAAGTCTATATATGTAGAGTTTATGCCGCGCAAACCCAATTCCTCGCCCCAGACGCGCCGCGTGCTCGCCGCCCTCGCCGCCCGGCCCGAGGCCTGGCGGCACGGCCTTTCCCTGTGCGGGGAGACCGACCTTTCCTCGGGGACGCTCTACCCGCTGCTCAGCCGGCTCAAGCGGCACGGCTATCTCGAATCGGAGTGGCGCGAGCCGGAGACGCCCGGCCGCCCGCCCCGCCACGTCTACCGGCTGACCGCCGGCGGGCGAGCCCTCGCCGCGGCGGGAAGGGAGAGCGCGGCGCCCTC
>DATMVG010000217.1:0-2360 GCA_035563315.1 Allosphingosinicella sp.
GACCGTCGATAAAGTTCATACTCGGACCGCCGAGGAAGCCGGCCACAAACGTATTGACCGGCCGCTGGTAGATCCGCTCCGGAGTATCGACCTGCTGCAGCACGCCCTGGTTCATGATCGCGATCCGGTCGGCGAGCGTCATCGCCTCGGCCTGGTCGTGGGTGACCATGATCACGGCGGCGTCGACTCGCTGGCGAAGCTGGGCGAGCTCGACCCGGGTGCGCATCCTGAGCGCCGCGTCGAGGTTGGACAGGGGCTCGTCGAGAAGGAACAATTTGGGCTGCTTGACGATCGCCCGGCCGATGGCGACCCGCTGGCGCTGGCCGCCCGACATCTGGCCCGGCTTCTTGTCGAGATGGGCCTCGATCTCGAGCACCCGGGCCGCCTCGGCGACCCGAGCCTCGATCTCGGCCTTCGGCACCTTCGCGTTGCGGAGCCCGAACGCCATGTTGTCGCGGACGGTCATGTGCGGATAGAGCGCGTAATGCTGGAAGACCATGGCGACCCCGCGCTCGCCGGGCGGGAGCGGGTCGATCCGCCGCCCGTCGAGCCGGACCTCGCCCTGGTCGAGCGTCTCGAGGCCGGCGATGATCCGAAGCAGGGTCGACTTGCCCGAGCCGGACGGGCCGAGGAAGGCGACGAACTCGCGCTCGGCCATGGTCAGCGAAACGTCGTCGAGCACGGCGGTGTCGCCGAACTTCTTGCTGACGTTGCTCAACTCCAGGCTGGCCACCGACGCTCCCCTCGTCCCCGTCCGTACCATCGCGACCAACCGCCCGCCAAGCGCAATGTCCGAAGTCGCGAGCGCGGGGCGTTCAGGCGCCCGAGGGTGCCGATGGCCGGCAGGGCCGCGGCGGGCGTCGAGCGCGGCGCGGGTGAGGGGTGGGGTCGACACGCGTCCCGGTGACCCAGCGCGCGCGACCGCGCCCGGACCCCCCGTCCCGGAATCGCCCCGGCTCAATATTCGACGGTGACGATGACGCTATCGCTGTAGCTGCCGGCATTTGCCGACTGGCCGGCGGGGATCCGGCCGTAGACGGTTCGGCTCTGGGCGCCGCCGCTGCCGGTGCCGTTGACTCGGGCGCCGAGCGCGGTGCCGTCGCCCCAGGCCAGCGTCCGCCCCGAATTGCTGTACAGCTGGTAGCTCAGATAGCTTCCGCCCGGGCCGGCCATTCGCCGGGTCGTCCCGCTCGGATTCTGGCCGGCGGCGAGGCTCACCTGATAGGGCGCCCCGTTCGAGCAATTGACCGTGACGGTGGCGGTGCCGAGCCGGGCGGCGCTCGACACGTAGGTCCCGAAGGCGAGGGTTCCGGCCGAGACCGAGCAGGTCGGCGAGACGCTGCCGTTGATCGGAGCGCTGCCGGTGGCGAGGGTCCCGCCGCCTTTCTTGAGGGTGATCGCGAGAGTGTCCGAATAGCTTCCCCAGCTCGGGTTCTGCGAGCCGGCGATTCGGCCGTACATCGTGTAGGTCCGGGTCTGGGTCGAGTTGCTGCCGAAGTCGATGCTGATGTCGAGCCGGCTGCCGCCGTCGCAGAAATTGCTGACCCGAGCGGCGTCGCGATAGATTTGGTAGCCGAGCGAGGCGGCGCCGTTGCGCAGCTGGCGCGAGGTGCACGAGCCGCTATTGCCGCCGGTGAGGTTGAGCGACAGATTCTCGTCGCCGCTGCCGGTGCAGGTGACGCTGATCGTTCCCGTCGAGTCGACCGCGGGCCGGTTGACCGTGTCGTAGGGCGAGAAGGTGATCCCCGCGCTCGACACCGAGCAGCCGCCGACCGAGGCCTCGGCCGGGCCGGCGCCGAGCGTTCCGGCGAGGAGCGCCGGGGCGGCGAGGAGCAGGCTCCTCAGCAGGGCGATGCGGTGCAATCCTGTCATCGTCATGGGCGTGGGCGGCCCGGCCGTCGCCGGTCGCCCACCCGCTCCTCCTTCGGGCTGGTTCCCGGGCGGTAAATGACGATGGTGAAGAGAAGGTTAAGCGCCCGCCCGGCGCGCCTTTTTTCGCGCGCCGCCCGGCGACCTGCAACCAGTTCGGGGCTCAGCCGTTCACCCACCACATAACCGATGGGAGGCCACCAAAAAGCACTCCCGAGGCTGGCAACAACTAAAAACCCCGGTGCCCCCTTCCGGGGTTTTTGTTTGCCCGCGGCAACGGCCCCTGCCGGGAGCGGCCGAAACGATGTCGGGCTTGCTCACGCCGCCCGGCCGACCGTCTTTTTCCTGGCCGGCATGAACAAGCCGCCCCGCCGGCGAGTTTGACCGCCATGATCCGTCCGACCCTGATCGCCGCCCTCGCCCTCGCCGCGTGCGAGGCGGGAGGCGGGGACCGCCTCGCCGTCGGCCGCGACGAGCCGGCGCAGGCCAAG
>DATMVG010000218.1:0-8303 GCA_035563315.1 Allosphingosinicella sp.
GAGAGTCCGGAGCGCACGACGCTCGCCGGCGGCTGGAACGGGGCGGTGCGGAGGGTACCCCTGCCCGGAGGAGGGCTGGCGCAGCTGCGCGTGAGGGACGGCGGCAATTGCTTCAACGTCAACAGCGTCGTCGAGGGCGATGCGCGCACCGTCCTGACCCGGCGCGGCTCCGGCGTGCTCCAGCTGGGCGGCCTCATGCAGGTGCTTGGAGTCCCGGAAGGCCAGGCCCGGCGGATCGCCGAAGCCGCTGCCGACTGGGCCGACAGCGATTCGACGCCCGGGCCTGCCGGAGCCGAGGATGCCGCCTATGCGTCCGCGGCCGAGCCCTATCGGACCGGCAACACCTTGTTCGCCGACCCCGGCGAGCTCGCCTCGGTCGCCGGCATGACTCCCGAGATCATGGCGCGATTGCGTCCCTGGCTGTGCGCGCTGCCGACGGCCGAGCTGTCGGCGATCAACATCAATACCCTGCTTCCCGATCAGGCCCCGCTGCTGGCGATGCTGGCCCCCGGCCGGCTCGAGACCGGGCGCGCGCGGCGAATCCTCGCCGCCCGCCCGGCCGCTGGGTGGGGGAGCCCGATCGAGTTCTGGCGGATCGACGCTCTGCGCGACCTCAACGTGCCGCTCGACGTGCAGCTCCAGCTGCACATGCGCACGCGCTGGTTCGCGCTCGACGTCGAGGTGGCGGTCATGGAGTCGGAATTCAGCGAGACCGCGCTTGTCGACGCTCGCCTGCAGCCGTCGCGGATCGTCGCCAGGCGCTGGCGGGATTGAGGGCCGGGGCGGCGGCGGACCAAGTCGACTTACCTTCGTCATGCCGGACTTGATCCGGCATCCACCTTTCTCCGCAGCGATTCAAAGAAGATGGACCCCGGATCAAGTCCGGGGTGACGATTCACGCCGAGTCCAATCGGCGCTAGGCGCGCTGGTCGAGCCTTCGGCCGATCGCGACGAACAGGTAGATGAGCGGCGGCACCATCACCGCCGACAGCACCACCTTGGCCAGCATCTGGCCGAGCAGCAGCTGGCCGATCGGGAACACTCCGTAGAAGGCGATGGTGATGAACAGCAAGGTGTCGACGATCTGCGAAAGGATGCTCGCCACGCCGGCGCGCAGCCAGAGCAGGCGGCCGCTCTCGCTGCGCAGCCGGGTGAAGATCGTCACGTTGAGCAGCTGCGACGTGCCGTAGGCGATGATTCCGCCGAGCCAGATCCGGGGAGTCGAGCCCATGATCGTCTCGAACGCCGCCAGCCGGTCGGGCGCCATCTCGTCGGAGGCCGGCACGGCGAGCACCAGCATGGTGAGCAGCATCGAGGCGATCAGCGGGACGAAGCCGATCAGGACCAGCCGGTTGGCGGTCGTCCGGCCGAACAGCTCGGCGACGGCGCTCGAGGTGATGACGAGCAGGAGGAAGGCGAAAATCCCCGCCTCGACCGCCAGCGGCCCGAGGTCGACCTGCTTGTTGCCGAGCACTCCGGCGATACAGACCATGCCGCCGTAGAAGATGGCGAAGGCGAAGAGCGAGCGGGAGAGTGGCGGAGCCTCGGCGGTCGTCATGGGCGAGGGGTAACCGGTTTGGCCGCGCCCAAAAAGGACTTTCCGTTGCCGGCCATTCCCGCCATCAAGCCAGCGTGGTTGAGACCCGGCTCGATGTGCTCGCGATCGGCGACGCGGTGGTGGACGTGATCGCCACTGCCGACGATGACTTTCTGGCCGAGGAAGGGCTGGTCAAGGGCTCGATGCGAGTGCTCGACGCGAAGGGTGCGACGAGGCTCTACGCGCGGATGCGCCAGGCCAGGGAGACGAGCGGCGGATCGGCGGCCAACACCATGGCCGGAGTGGCGGCGCTCGGCGGGCGCGCCGGTTTCGTCGGCCAGGTCGCGGCCGACCAGCTCGGCGAGATATTCGCCCACGACATCAGGGCGCTCGGGGTCGAGTTCCTGACGCCCCCGCTGAAAGGCGGGGCGCCGACCGGCCGCTGCCTCATCCTGGTCACGCCCGACGCGCAGCGGACCATGAACACCTTCCGGGGCGCGGCCCACGAGCTTTCGGCCTCCGCCCTCGACCCGGACCAGATACGCGGCTCAGCCATCCTCTACCTCGAGGCCTATCTGTGGCGGTCGGAAGGACCGCGCGAGGCGATGCGCCAAGCCGTCGCAATTGCGAGGTCCGCGGGGCGGAAGGTCGCCCTGACCCTCTCCGACATCGCCTGCATCGGCCCGCACCGCGACGACTTCCTCGCCTTGGTCGACGCGAGGGAGGTCGACCTGCTGTTCGCCAACGAGGCCGAGATCCAGGCGCTCGCCGGCGAGACCGGACTGGACTCGGCGATCGCCGCCTTAAAGGACCGGGTGGATCTGCTGGTCGTCACCTGCGGCGCCCAGGGGGCGCTCGCGGTGGAGCATGGCCGGCGGGTGGCGGTCCCGGCCGCGCGAATCGGACGGGCCGTGGTCGATACCACCGGCGCCGGCGACCTGTTCGCGGCCGGCTTCCTGGTCGGCCACGCGCAGCAGCGTCCGCTGGAGGAGAGCCTGCGCCTCGGCGCCCTCGCCGCGGCCGAGGTGATCTCCCATTTCGGTGCCCGCCCCGAGGCCGATCTCAAGGCCCTGGTCGCCGCGGCGTGAGGCGGCTCGCCGTCTATTGTGGATCGAGCCTCGGCGCCGAGCCGGCTTACGCCGCGGCGGCGCGCGAAATGGGCGTTGAGATGGCGAGGCGAGGCATCGGCCTCGTCTATGGCGGGGGCCGCCTCGGACTGATGGGGGTCGTCGCCGATGCCGTCCTCGATTCCGGCGGCGAGGCTTACGGAGTCATCCCGCAGGCGCTGATCGATCTCGAAGTGGCGCATTCGGGGCTGACCGAGCTTCACGTCGTCACCACCATGCACGAGCGCAAGGCCCTGATGACCAACCTCACCGACGCCTTCGTCGCCCTGCCCGGCGGGATCGGCACGCTCGACGAACTGTTCGAGGCGTGGAGCTGGAACGCGCTCGGCTACCACGCCAAGCCGTTCGCCCTGCTCAACGTCGGCGGATTCTGGGACGATCTGGTCAGGCTGATGGACCATGTCGAGGCCGGCGGGTTCATGTCGGCGGCGAGGCGCGCGCAGTTGCTCGTCGCCGGCGAGATCGGCGAGGCGATCGACATGCTGGACAGCGCGATTGCCGCGGCCGAAAGGAGGATGGTCTGGTGAAGGGGCGAGGGGGGCGCTGAAGCCATGGAGTTGACGCGCATCTTGATGTCGCTCGCGGGGATCGCTCTGATCCTGGCATTGGCCCTGCTCTTGTCGTCGAACCGGCGGGCGATCCGGCTTCGGGTCGTCGCCGCCGCGTTCGCGCTCCAGGCCGGGATCGCGGTGCTCGTCCTCTATACGCCGTGGGGGAGGGCGGCGATCGAGGCGATGGCCCGCGGGGTCGCCAACCTGCTCGGCTATGCCGGCGCGGGGACCGCCTTCCTGTTCGGCGGCCTCGCCAGCGACCCGCTCGGCCAGAATTTCGCGATCCAGGCCCTGCCGGTGATCATCTTCTTCGCAGCGCTGGTCGCAATCCTCTACCATCTCGGCATCATGCAGCGGATCGTTCGCTGGGTCGGCGGAGCGATCGGCTGGGTGACGGGCGTGTCCAAGGTCGAGTCGCTGTGCGGCGCCGCCAACATCTTCGTCGGCCAGAGCGAATCGCCCCTGGTGATCCGGCCCTATCTTGCCGGCCTGGCGCCCTCTCAGCTCTTCACCGTGATGGTCGTCGGGATGGCCGGAGTCGCGGGCACGATCCTCGCCGCTTATGCCGCTCTGCTCGGGCCTCAATCGCTGCCCTATCTGCTCGCCGCGGCCTTCATGTCGGCCCCGGGCGGAATCCTCATGGCGAAGATCATGATGCCCGACGAGATCGAGCGCCAGCAGGAGCTTCCGCTCGGCGACTCTCCCGATTCGGCGAGCGAGGAGAAGGTCGAGATCGCCGAGACCTTCGAGGAAGGCGAGCGGCCGGCCAACGTCATCATGGCGGCCGCGCAGGGCGCGCAGACGGGGGTCAAGCTCGCGGTCGCGGTCGGCGCGATGGTGCTCGCTTTCGTGGCCCTGGTCGCGCTCGCCAACGGCCTGCTCTCCGGGATCGGCGGCTGGTTCGGAGTCGAGGGCCTGACCTTCCAGCGCATCGTCGGCTACATCTTCCAGCCCGTCATGTACCTGATCGGAATCCCCTGGAGCGAGGCGGGCGCCGCGGGAGGCCTGTTCGGCACGAAGGTCGTGCTCAACGAGTTCGTTGCCTTCATCGACCTCGGACAGATGCAGGGGACGCTGAGCCCGCGAAGCATCGCCATCGTCACCTTCGCCCTGTGCGGCTTCGCCAATTTCAGCTCGATCGCGATCCAGATGGCCGTCACCGGCGGCCTGGCGCCGAACCAGCGGCCGGTCATCGCGAGGCTCGGCATCAAGGCCCTGATCGCGGGCAGCCTCGCCAACCTGATGAGCGCCGCGCTGGCCGGGATGCTTCTCTCCTAGCGGCTTCCGACCGCTTCCGGTTCCCGAACACCCTACTTTGTGCCACATTCCCAGCCAACAGCGTGGGGGGGGCGGCTATGGTCAGGGGCGCGCGGCGCCGCGGGCGCGACAGTCATTTCGAGCAGCGCGGCGTCAAGGATCTCGCCGATTTCGCGGCTCACTGGATCAAGCTTGTCGCCATCATTCTCGCCGGCGCCGTCGGCTACCTGGAGTTCCGGAACGCTCAGCTCCAGGGATTCGCCAAGATCGTCGACAATACGAGCCTGATCAAGGCGGGTCTCGTCATCTTCTTCATCGGCTGGGGGTGGGGCGCGCTGGACGATACGCGCATCCAGAAGCGCGCCTATCGCAACGACCCCGAGCTTGGCAGGATCGGCCCCAAGGAATGGGCCGGCATGGCGGTCTTCCTCATCCTCTTCGTGACCTTGTTCCTGATCCCAGATCAACCCGGCCGGTTCCAGGCCACCCTCCTGGGTCTGATCATCGTCAATATGTGGACCTGGCGAGTAATCTTCGATCGCACGCGTAGCGTGATCGCCTCCACCTATGCCGATTGCACGAAGGGCGGGGGGTCGCGCAGCATCGCTTCGCTCGCGAAGCTGCTGCTTGCCGTCGAATATATGAACGGATCGTGGCAGCGGCGCCGGTTCCTCACCCTCATCGGCCTCGCCGCAGTCCAGGTCCCGATCGCCTTCCTCGTCGCCGCTGGGCACCTCGCGCCCTATGGCGTCGGCTACAGCCTCTACGGCGTGCCCGGCGACGTGCTGATCGGTTATGTCCCCGGGGCGCTTTTCATCCTCTACGTCATCACCTCCGAGGTCTGGATGAAGGTCTACCGGATCCGGATCTTCGCGGACCTCCGCACGATCGACTGGCTGGAAGCCCATTTCACGCTCGGCAAGCAGCGCGATTGCCCGTTACCCGAGCCGCACCTCGTCGGCACGTTCGACTTCACGCCGCCGTCCAACCCGAACTACGGAAGCCAAAGCCCGCTGCGCCTGTTCACCAGCAACGGCTGAGGGCGGCGGCTGCTCGCCAGTGGCAGACCGGTCCGACATGGTTTAGAACGGCGGCCATGAGCAGCCTCGCCCAGGAGCGTCCGCAGGTCGCGTCCCTCTCGCTGACCGCTTCCGACACCGACCCTGAAAGGTTCGCGCACGAGCTCGGTCAATCTTTCGAGCGCTTCGGCTTCGCGATTGTCTCGGATCACGGTATTTCCGCCGACCTGATCGCCCGCGCCGAGGCGAAGGCCCGAGCCTTCTTCGCCCTCCCGGAAGACCTGAAGCGTTACTACCACGTACCGGGCGGCGGCGGCGCGCGCGGCTATACGCCCTTCGGCATCGAGACCGCCAAGGGCGCCACCAATTACGACCTCAAGGAATTCTGGCACGTCGGGCGCGAGCTGCCCGAGGGACATCCCTTCGGCGAATTCATGGCACCGAACCTTTGGCCCAAGGAGGTCGACTCGTTTCGCGACACCTTCCTCGAGCTGTTCGCGGCCTTCGACAAAGCCGGCCTTCGTATCCTCGAGGCGGTCGCTCGCCATCTCGGCCTCGCGCCGGATTTTTTCGAGGACACGGTGAAGGACGGCAATTCGGTCCTTCGCCTGCTCCACTATCCGCCCGTCCCCGGCGACGGGCCGAACGTCCGCGCCGGCGCCCACGAGGACATCAACACCATCACCCTGCTGCTCGGCGCCGAGGAGGCCGGTCTCCAGCTGCTCGACCGCGACGGCCAGTGGCTGCCGGTCTCGCCGCGGGAGGGCGAGCTCGTCGTCAATATCGGCGACATGCTCCAGCGGCTGACCAACAACGTGCTGAAATCGACCTCGCACCGGGTCGTCAACCCGCCGCCGGAGCGGCGCGGCCGCTCGCGCTATTCGATGCCCTTCTTCCTCCACTTCCGCCCCGATTTCCTGATCGAGACGCTGCCTCTGTGCGTTTCGGACGAGCGGCCGAACCTCTACCCCGAGCCGATCACCGCCCACGACTTCCTCCAGGAGCGGCTGCGGGAGATCAAGCTGGCCTAAGCGCCGGCGTCCGCCAGGTTCGCCGGGCCGAAGCCGAGCGGCAGGAGCTGCGAGATCCGATGCACCTCGACCTGCGTGCCGTCGCCGTTCGCGCAGGCGACTTCCAGGTCGCGGCCGCTGAGCTGGGCCGCCTCGAGGATCGACTGCCGGCAGCCGCCGCAGGAAGTGACCACCGCCTCGCCGGCGAGCGTGCCGTCGGCCCCGACATGACCGCCCGCGACGGCGATTCGAGCGATCTTCTCCAGCCCGAAAGCCTGCTGGGCCGCGGTGAGCGCGGCAAGCTCGGCGCAGACTCCGAGCCGGTAGCAGGCATTCTCCATATTGGCCCCGAGCGCGACCTCGCCGTCGACCGACTCGACGGCGCAGCCGACGCTGAACCGCGAATAGGGCGCATAGGCGCCGAGCGCCGCCTCGCGGGCGCGCTCGACCAGGGGATCGTCGAATACGGCCATCGGCCGCGACCATAAGCGGCGGCGCCGCGGCAGGCTAGTGACGGCGCCCGGCCCGCGTGGCAAGGAGCCGGACGGTCCGGCCGGGAGGAGAAGGGATGCGCATCGGACTCTTGTTGCCGGCCCTGGCGGCGCTGTGCGGATGCGTCGCCACGCCAGACGACCGTGAGCCGCTCGCTCCGGTGGCGGTGAGGATCATCGCTTTCAACGACTTTCACGGCAATCTGGAGCCGCCGCGCCAGTGGATCTCGGCGCCGGCCGGGGAGGGCGAGCCGATCAGGGTTCCGGCCGGGGGCGCAGCCTATCTCGCCTCGGCGATCGCCGCGCTGCGCGCCGGCAACCCCAATCACATCGTCGTTTCGGCCGGCGACGTCATCGGCGCGTCGCCGCTCCTGTCCTCCCTGTTCCTCGACGAGCCGACGATCCTGGCGATGAACCTGATCGGGCTCGATCTGAACGCGGTCGGCAATCACGAGTTCGACCGGGGGCGGGCCGAGCTCCTGCGCATCCAGAATGGCGGCTGCGAGCGGCATACCGCGCTTGAGCCGTGCCGGGTCGACCGCGATTTCCCGGGCGCGCGCTTCGGCTTCCTCGCCGCCAACACCGTCACCGAAAGCGGCGGCACCTTGTTCCCCGCTTATGCGATCCGCCGCTTCGGGCGAGGCCGCGGCGAGGTGCGAATCGGCTTCATCGGGGTCACCTTGGAAGCGACCCCGACCATCGTCACCCCGGCAGGGGTGGCCGGTCTCAGCTTTCGCGACGAGGCGGAGACGGTCAACGCTCTGGTTCCCCGGCTTCGCGCCGAGGGGGCCGACGCCATCGTCGTGCTGATCCACCAGGGGGCGTCGACGACGGTCGGCTATAACGACAAGAGCTGCGAGGGCCTGGCGGGCGAGCTTCTCCCGATCCTCGCCCGACTCGATCCCGAGGTCGACCTGGTCGTCTCCGGCCATACCCACAATGCCTATGTCTGCGACCATGGCCGGATCGACCCGGCTCGGCCCTTCCTCGTCACCAGCGCCGGCCGCTACGGCACCCTGATCACCGACGTCACCCTGACGATCGATCCGGCGGGCGGCGGGGTGGTGGAGCGCCACGCGGACAATGTCATCGTCCAGGGCGAGGGCTTCACCTCATCGGCCGGACCGGTGACGGTGACCGACCTTCTGCCCTCCTGGCCGGCCGATCGGCAAGTGGCGGCGCTGGTCGAACGCTACGCCGCCGCCGCGGCGCCGCTGGCCGCGCGGGTGGTCGGACGGCTCACCGCGCCGGCGGTGCGGGCGGCGACGCCCTCGGGCGAGCAAGTGCTGGGCGACCTCATCGCCGACGCCC
>DATMVG010000219.1:0-9195 GCA_035563315.1 Allosphingosinicella sp.
CCTCGCGATGGGAAGCTTCTTTTCCGGTCATCCGCCTTGCCCGCTTTTCTTCAGGCATGGTCTAGCCGGAGATGGTTAACGAAAGGCTGAGACGGACCTCAGGCGAGCGTGTGTTCGACCAGGTCTTCGGCATCGAGGCCGAGGCGGCGCATGTGCGAGACGATGCCGGGCCAACGGTGATCGAGGAACTCCTTGCGCTCGGCGCTGCGCAGCCGATCGGCCGCGCCGGCCGCGACGAACATGCCGACGCCGCGCTTGACCACGACCAGGCCCTCCTCCTGGAAGGTCTGGTAGGCCTTGGCGACGGTGAGCGGATTGGCGCCGAAATCGGCGGCGAGGCTGCGCACCGAGGGCAAGGGATCGCCGTCGCGAACGCGTCCGTCCAGGATCATCGCCGCGATTCGATCGCGCAGGCGCAGATAGACCGGACGCTCCTCGTTCATTCCGTCATGCTGTACTAATACACCAGCTGGGTCAAGCCCTATCTCGGCCGCGGCCGGCTCAGGGTCCGGGCGGGCGCCATTCGGCGATGACCTCGCCGGGGTCGGGCCGGAGCCGCTCCTCGAGCGGGGCGCCGGGGGTGCCGATGAAGATGAAGCCGGCGATCCGCTCCGGGGGCGCTCCGAACGCGTCGAGCACGGCCTCGGAATAGGCGGCCCAGCCGGTCACCCAGCCGGCAGCGAAGCCCGCGGCATGGGCGGCGAGGAGGAGGTTCATGCAGGCCGCTCCGCAGGAAAGCTGCTGCTCCCAGGCCGGGATCTTGGGGCTCGGCTTCGGGCTCGACAGCGCGACGACGAGCTCGGGCGCCTGCCGCGCGAAGCGATCGACCGCCTCGGCCTCGAGCCGGCCCGGCGACGGATTGCCGATCCGGTAGGCCCGCTGGAGCAGGGCGGCGAAGGCCTCGCGCCGGTCCCTGGCGACGTGGACGAAGCGCCACGGGTGAAGCTTGCCGTGGTCCGGGCTGCGCGTCGCGATCTGGAGGATGGCGCCCAGTTCGGCGGCGCTCGGCCCCGGCTCGACCAGGTCGCGCGGACGGCCCGATCGGCGAGTCCGTAGCAGGCTCATCGGCGAGGACAGGTCGTTGAACATGGCGGGCCCGCGCTAGCAGCGGGGCGGGAGTGCAACAATCCCGCTTCACAACCGTAATTAGCGCGTTAGGGTGCGCGGCCTTCAGGGCCGCCGCTCGAGGGGCCCGACATCAGGGAGTGCGCCTGTGACCGCCGCCAACATCATCCCCCTTCTCGCGGCCGCCTTCCTGGCCGTTCTCCTGATCGGCGGCGCGGCCATTGCCCTCAACCGGAACCCGGAATTCGCCGGCCACCCGAAGGGCCTCTACGTCCTGTTCTTCGCCGAGATGTGGGAGCGCTTCTCCTTCTACGGGATGCGCGCTCTGCTGATCTTCTACCTCACCACCCACTGGCTGTTCGAGGACGGGCCGGCCAACGTCATCTACGGCGCCTATCTCTCGCTGGTCTACATCACGCCGGTGCTGGGCGGCTATCTCGCCGACCGCTATCTCGGCCAGCGCAAGGCGGTGCTGTTCGGGGCCGTCCTGCTCACCACCGGCCACTTCCTGATGGCCTTCGAGGGCAGCGGCGGCCAGGACGACGCGACGATCAACGTCTTCTGGCTCGCCCTCAGCTTCATCATCGTCGGCTCGGGCTTTCTCAAGGCGAACATCTCGGTGATCGTCGGCCAGCTCTACCCCCGCACCGACGTTCGCCGCGACGGCGCCTATACGATCTTCTACATGGGCATCAACGTCGGCGCCGCCGTCGGCACGATCATCGCCGGCTGGCTCGGCCAGACCTACGGCTGGGCCTACGGGTTCGGCGCCGCCGGCGTCGGAATGCTGCTCGGCCTGGTCGTCTTCGTCTGGGGCCGGCCGCTTCTGCTCGGCAAGGGCGAGGCCCCGGACGCCGCCGCCCTCTCGCGCAAGGTCGCCGGCCTGAAGCTCGAGCATCTGCTCTACGTGATCGGCCTCGCCTCGATCGGGGTGATGTGGCTGCTCATCCAATATGTCGACGTCATCCAGACCCTGCTGATCATCTCCGGCCTCGCCCTGCTCGGCTACGTGCTCTACGAATCCCTGAAGCTCGAGCCGCATGCCCGCGACCGGATGTTCGCGATCCTGTTCCTGATCGCTTTGAACCCGGTCTTCTGGGGCCTGTTCGAGCAGGCGGGCGGCTCGCTCAACCTCTACACCGACCGCTATGTCGACCGCGCCGGGGTGCCGGCCTCGTTGTTCCAGTCGATCAACCCGATCTACATCGTCCTTTTGGGCCCGGTCTTCGCCTGGCTCTGGGTCATGCTCGGGCGGCGCGGCCTCGAGCCGTCGGCGCCGGCCAAGTTCGGCCTCGCTCTGCTCCAGGTCGGCCTGTCCTTCCTGGTCTTCGTCTGGGGCGCCCAGTCGGTCGGCCTCGGCGTGGCGACTCCGGTGCTGTTCGTGTTCCTGATCTACTTGCTTCAGACGACCGGCGAGCTCTGCCTGTCTCCGGTCGGCCTGTCCGCCATGAACCGGCTGGCGCCGAGCTTCCTCGCCAGCCTGATCATGGGCGCCTGGTTCTACATGACCGCGGTCGGCAATTTCGTCGCCGGCAAGATCGGCGAGGCGACCGGCGGCCATGACGGGGAGATGACCAAGGAAGGCACGCTGGCGGTCTACAGCACGATCGGCTGGGTCACCGTCGGCATCGCCGCCGCCGTCCTTCTGATCTCGCCGCTGATCCGCAGGCTGATGCATCTCGACACCCTGCGCGACGACGAGGAGCTCGCCGGCTACAAGGAGCTGGCCGACGAGAATCAGGGTGCGGGCATGTTCCCGAAGCGCGAGACGAAGCCGGGCACGGAGACTGTTTGATGAAGCATAGACGGGCGGCGGCGGCGCTCGCCGTCGCGCTCCTGGCGGCCTGCGCGAACCCGGAAAGCCAGGCCCAGTCCGCCTCCGCCCAGCCGCCGCCGGCGCCGCGCTACGAGCCGCCGGCCGACCCCTATCCCTCGACCTATCGCGCCTATCCCGGAGCGCCCACCGCGATCACCGGCGCCACCGTCTATGACGGCGAGGGCGGCCGCATCGACAACGGCGTCGTCGTCATGGTCGACGGCCGCATCCAGGCCGTCGGCGGCCCCGACACGCCGATCCCGGACGGCGCCGTCCGGATCGACGGCACCGGCCGCTGGGTCACGCCCGGAGTCATCGACGTCCACAGCCATCTCGGCGATTATCCGAGCCCCGGCGTCGAAGCCCATTCCGACGGCAATGAGGTGACCGGCCCGGTTCGGCCCGAGGTCTGGGCCGAGCACAGCGTTTGGCCGCAGGATCCCGGCTTCTCCCGGGCGCTCGCCAATGGCGGAGTGACGACGCTCCAGGTCCTGCCCGGCTCGGCCAACCTGTTCGGCGGGCGGGCCGTCACCTTGCGCAACGTGCCGGCGCGAACGATGCAGCAGATGCGCTTTCCCGGCGCTCCGCGCGGGCTCAAGATGGCGTGCGGCGAGAATCCCAAGCGAGTCTATGGCGGCCGCAACCAGATGCCGCAGACCCGGATGGGCAATATCGCGCTGATGCGCCAGACCTGGCAGCGCGCCGCGGAATATCGAACGCGCCGGGCCCGCGACGCCAATACGCCGCGCGACCTCGCGCTCGAGACCTTGGCCGAGGTCCTCGACGGCGACATCCTCGTCCACAACCACTGCTACCGCGCCGACGAGATGGCGATCATGCTCGACATGGCCCGCGAATTCGGCTTCCGGATCGCCAACTTCCACCATGCCGTCGAGGCCTACAAGATCCCCGATCTGCTGCGCGACAGCGAGACCTGCGCCTCGATGTGGGCCGACTGGTGGGGCTTCAAGATGGAAGCCTATGACGCGATCAACGAGAATATCCCGCTCGTCCACAATGCCGGCGCCTGCGCGATCGTCCATTCCGACGACCCCAACGGAATCCAGCGTCTCAACCAGGAAGCGGCCAAGGCGCTCGCCGACGGGCGCCGCATGGGGATCGCCATCGCCGACGAGGTCGCCTGGCGCTGGCTGAGCTACAACCCGGCCAGGGCGCTCGGCATCGCCGAGGAGACCGGAAGCCTGCGCGCCGGCAAGCGCGCCGACGTCGTGCTCTGGAACGGCGACCCGTTCAGCGTCTATACGCGGCCGCAGCAGGTCTGGATCGACGGCGCCCTGCTCTACGACATGAACGACCCGCAGCGTCGGCCGGTGTCCGACTTCGAGCTCGGCCAGCCGGGCGAAGGGGACGTCAAATGAGAAGGCGGACAAGCCTCCCCTCCCTGCAAGGGAGGGGATCAAGGGGTGGGTGCGAGCGAGCCGGCTCGACGCCGGTGAGCGAGCGAGCGGCGCAGGGAGTCGAGAAAGCGAGACTGCGTCTCGCTACCCACCCCCGCCCCCTCCCTTGCAGGGAGGGGAGATCGCTCCTCGCCCTTCTCCTCGCCTGTCTGGCCCTCCTTGCCTCCACCCCCGCCTCGGCGGAGACGATCGCGATCACCGGCGGCCGCGTCGTCGTCGGCGACGGATCGGAGCCGATCGACGGCGGCACCGTCCTGATCCGCGACGGCCGCGTCGTCGCCGCCGGCGCCGGCCTTTCCGTCCCCGCCGGAGCGACGGTCGTCGACGCCTCCGGACGCTGGGTCACTCCCGGGATCGTCGCCGGCTTCTCGCGCATCGGCCTGGTCGAGGTCGACGCGGTCGACGCGAGCAACGACGTCCAGGCCAACGGCTCGCCGTTCAGCGCCGCGATCGACGTCGCGCCGGCAGTCAACCCGCAGGCCGCCTCGATCGCTGTCAGCCGCGCCGCCGGAATCACCCGGGCCGTCGTCGCTCCGGCGACCGCGCGAAGCATCTTCGCCGGCCAGGGCGCGGTGATCGACCTCGGCGGCGACATGGACGCGATCACCCGGGCCCGAGCCTTCCAGTTCATCGAGCTCGGCGAGGAGGGCGCCTCCGAGGCGGGCGGCAGCCGCGCCTCGGCGCACGTGCTCCTGCGCAACGCCCTGAGGGAGGCCCGCGACCTGCGCGCCCCGATCGGCGGCGGCGGGTCCAGGCAGCGGTCGGCCTCGGAGCCGCCGCCCGAGGATCTGGAGGAGAATCCCTATCTCCTGCCCGACGCTCGAAGGTCGGACGACGTTCTGCTGACCCGGTTCGACGCCGTCGCGCTGGTCCCGGTGCTCCAGGGCCGGCAGCTGCTCCTGGTCCATGTCGAGCGCGCCAGCGACATCCTTCAGACGCTGGCGCTGAAGCGCGAATTCCCGCGCCTTCGGCTGGTGCTGGTCGGCGCCTCGGAAGGCTGGCGGGTCGCCGAGCGAATCGCCGCGGCCGGAGTCCCGGTGATCGCGAACGCGCTCGAGGACCTGCCGGAGAGCTTCGAGCAGCTCGCCGCCACCCAGTCCAATGTCGGCCGCATGCGTTCCGCCGGAGTCGAGGTCGGCATCGGCATGATCAACGACGACGAGGCGCGAAACGTCCGGGTCACCACCCAATATGCCGGCAATCTGGTCGCCATCGGCCGCGTGCCGGGCCATAGCGGCCTGAGCTGGAACGAGGCCTTCGCCGCGATCAGCGCGCGGCCGGCCGAGGCGCTCGGGCTCGGCGCGGAGATCGGCTCGCTTCGGCCCGGGCGGCGAGCCGACGTCGTCATCTGGGACGGCGATCCGCTCGAGCTCGCCACCGCGGTCGAGGCGGTCTGGATCGACGGTGTCCGCCAGAGCCTCGAAAACCGGCAGACCCAGCTGCGCGAGCGCTACCGCCAGCCGCAGGAGGGTGCCCTCCCCCACGCTTACGACCGCCGGTAATTCACCGACTTACCGCAGCGGCGGACAGGGAGGTCAGGCGGCGTCGGAGATTACGGCGGGGCGCTGGTCGGTGAGGTAGGCCTCGACCTGCTCGGGCGACATGGCGGCCGCGTAGAGATGGCCCTGAAGGGCGTCGCAGCCGGCCTCGAGCGCGATCTGCTCCTCCTCGATGCACGAAATGCCTTCGGCGACCACTTCCAGCTCCATCGCATGGCCGAGCGTGACCGCGGCGCGGATGATGGCGACGCTCTGGTCGCGGGCCGCGATGTCGATGAAGGAGCGGTCGAGCTTGATCTTGTCGACCGGGAAGCGGCGCAGGCAGCTCAGCGACGAATAGCCGGTGCCGAAATCGTCGAGCGCGATCCGGAAGCCGTCGCGGCGAAGCTCCTGCATCGCCTGGGTGCAAAGCAGCCCATGCTCGATGAACAGGCTCTCGGTGATCTCGAGCTCGATCTGCTCCGGCTCCACCCCCTCCTCGTTGACGATGCGCCGCAAATTGGCCGGGAAGGACGGCGAGCGGAACTGGATCGGCGACAGGTTGACCGCGACGGCGAGGTCCGGCCAGCGTCGAGCCATCCGGCACGCGTCGCGGAAGGCAATCAGCCCGATCTCGTCGATGACTCCGCATTCCTCGGCGATCGGGATGACCTCGGCCGGCGGCACCTGGCCCAGGGTCGGGTGGTTCCAGCGCAGCAGGCCCTCGAGCCCGACGACCGCGCCGCGGCTTCCGATGACCGGCTGGAAATGGAGCTGCAGGCCCGTGCCGTCGCGAAGCTCGGCGCGCAGGCTGCTCTCGATCTGGTCGCGGCGCTGGACGTCGGCGTCCATCGCCTCGGTGAAGATCCGGAAGCAGTCGCGGCCCGCCGCCTTGGCTCGGTACATGGTGATGTCGGCCTTGCGCAGCAGCTCGGAGGCTCCGGCGACGTCCTTGGTCGCGAAGACGGCGCCGATGCTCACTCCGACCCGTGCCTCGCGGTCGCCGATGATGAAGGGCTTGCGGATGATGTTGATGATCCGCTCGCACAGCCGGCGCACGTCGGCCTCGCCCTTGGGGCTGATCTGGACGATCGCGAACTCGTCGCCGCCGATGCGGGCGACGGTGTCGGTCTCGCGAACCAGCGAGCGCAGGCGCTCGCCGACCTCCTGGACGAGCTTGTCGCCGGCATTGTGGCCGAGCGTGTCGTTGACCTGCTTGAAGCGGTCGAGGTCGAGCATGAGCAGGGCGACCTGCTCGCCGCTCCGGCGGTAGCGGGTCAGCGCCTGGCCGAGGCGGTCTTCGAGGAGGGCGCGATTGGCGAGGCTGGTGAGCTGATCGTGCAGCGCCAGGTGCTGGGCGGCGGATTCGCGCTCCTCCAGCTCCTTCACCATGTCGACCAGCGATCGGTAGAGGAACGACATGACGAGGACCACAGCGACCGCCGAGGTCAGCGAGATCGGCCAGATGGTGGTGAACAGCTGGAGCCGCGAGGTCGCGTCGTCGCGCACGATGCTGACCGTGGCGAAATTCGTCAGAATGAGAGTCGCGACCGCTGCCGACACAATCGGTGGACCGACCTGGCGTGAGTAACCCACCTCATTCTCCCCGAGAGAAGACGGTAAATATCAGGTGGGCAGTTAATAAATTGCTGAAAGCGATCGGATCGATCAGTTCGAGGACGGCAGAGAGAATTCGATGCCTTGCGCCAAGGGCAGATCGCGGCCGTAATTGATCGTGTTGGTCGCCCGGCGCATGTAGGCGCGCCAGGAGTCCGAACCGCTCTCGCGGCCGCCGCCCGTCTCCTTCTCGCCGCCGAAGGCGCCGCCTATCTCGGCGCCCGACGGGCCGATATTGACGTTGGCGATGCCGCAGTCGGAGCCGCTGGCCGACAGGAACAGCTCGGCCTCGCGCAGGTCGGTGGTGAAGATCGACGAGGCGAGGCCCTGCGGCACGGCGTTGTGGAGCGCGATCGCCTCGTCGAGGGTGCGGTAGCGTATCGCGTAGAGGATCGGAGCGAACGTCTCGCGGCGCATCACCTCGCTCTGAGCCGGCATCTCGACCAGGGCCGGCCGCGCATAATAAGCCGCCGGCCAGCAATCCTCGTGAAGCCGCTCCCCGCCGGTGACGACGCCGCCCTGCGCCCTCGCCTCGGCAAGGGCGGCGGCCATCGCCTCATGGGCCGCGGCGTCGATCAGCGGGCCGACCAGCACGCCCGGATCGAGCGGATTGCCGACGGGGATGCCCGCCCAGACCCGCTTCAGCCGGGCCAGCAGGTCCTCGTAGACCGAGGCATGGACGATCAGCCGCCGAAGCGAGGTGCAGCGCTGGCCCGCCGTGCCCGCCGCTGCGAAGGCGATCGCCCGCTCGGCCAGATCGAGGTCCGCCGAAGGAGCGACCACCATTCCGTTATTGCCGCCGAGCTCGAGCAAGGTGCGGCCGAGGCGGGCGGCGACGCGCGGCGCGACCTCCCGGCCCATCCGGGTCGAGCCGGTGGCGGAGACCAGCGGCACTCGGCCGTCCTCGACCAGCGCTTCGCCGGTCTCCACTCCGCCCTGAACCACCTCGAGCAGCCCGGCCGGGGCGTCGCCGAAGTGGGCGGCGGCGCGGTCGAACAGGGCCTTCACGGCGACCGCGGCGAGCGGCGTCTTCTCCGAGGGCTTCCAGACCAGGCTGTCGCCGCACACCAGGGCAAGGCACGCATTCCACGCCCAGACGGCGACCGGGAAGTTGAAGGCCGAGATCACGCCCACCACGCCCAGCGGATGCCAGGTCTCCATCATCCGGTGCCCCGCCCGCTCGGTCGCGATGGTGAGGCCGTAGAGCTGGCGCGAGAGGCCGACCGCGAAGTCGCAGATGTCGATCATCTCCTGGACCTCGCCCTGCCCTTCCTGCAGGATCTTGCCGGCCTCGAGGCTGACCAGCCGGGCAAGCGGCTCCCGGTTCGAGCGGAGCGTATCGCCGAACAGTCGGACCAGCTCGCCGCGGCGCGGCGGCGGCACCTGGCGCCACGCCAGGAAGGCGTCCTGGGCGCGTCCGATCGCGGCGCCGACCGCCGCCCGGTTCGAAGTCGGCACGCGGCCGATGACTCCGCCGTCGATCGGCGAGCGCGCTTCGAGATCGCCGGCGGACGGAGCGATTCCGAGCCGCTCGAACAGGCCCTGCGCCTCGGCGTCCGAACGGAAGGTCATGCGAGCCGCTCGATCAAGGCCCGGGCCGCGGCCGGATTGCGGACCTTGGCGCCGCTGATGACGAACGCGTAGACGTCGCGCGGCCCTGCCGCCGCCGCCGGCTCGCCGACATAGGCAAGGGCCGGCGGGCTTTCGCCCCGAGCCCAGCTCGTCAGCACCTCGGCCCAATGGTCGAGCTCGGACGCGGCATAGCCGTCCGGCTCCTCCTCGCGAGTCCGTTGCAGGCGGG
>DATMVG010000220.1:0-9581 GCA_035563315.1 Allosphingosinicella sp.
ACCCGACCTCAGACGACCGCGCCGCCGAGCTGCCCGCCTGGCTCCACCAATATAACTGGCACCGACCCCACGGCAGCCTACAATACCAACCACCTATCAACCGACTCGGCCTGACCGAGAACAACCTATTGAGGCTCCACATCTAGAGCAGGCTGAGGAATCGGAAGGCGGCTTCGAAGTCGGCGCGGCGGGCGGCGAGGGCCTGGACCGCCTCGGCATCCTCGCCCCATTGCTCGGCCTGCCACAGCTCGTCGAGCATCGCCGCCGTCCAGGCTTCGTCGAGGGCGACCGCGCCTTCGGCGAGCGCCAGCGCGGTCACCAGCGACCCCGAGATCGTCACCAGCGGAGAAAGTCCGGCGAGCTCGAACGGGCCGCGCGCGTGGACGGCATGGGCGAGGCGCGCCACGGTGGCGCTCGGCTGCGGGCGGTGGATGACTCCGCGGACGAGCTCGAAGTCGACGTCGTAGCGCCGCCGAGCCCAGGCCAGGAGCGGGTCCCAGGAAGCCGACTGCCGCTCGGCCAGCCGCGGCGGACCTTCCGCTCGGTAGCAGAGCAGATCGGTTTCAGCATAAGCCGCGAGCCCGCGCGCGAAAGCCTCCCTGTCGGTCGCCACCCGGTCGATGGCGGCGTTGGCGAGGCCGGTCAGCGGCATCGCGCGCGGTTCCACCTTGTCGCCCTGGGCGGCCCACTCCGCCGCGACCGCCTCAGCCAGGGCCGGCGTGGGAAGCGCGAGCGGGCGGCGGCCGGGAGTGCGCACCGGGCGGCCGTCGAGGCGGATCTCCCCGGCGGCGACCGCCGCCTCCTTGTAGAATCGCTTCACGGAGCAGGCGGATCGCGCCAGCGCCCGGCTAGCCATTTGGGGCCGAAGAAGCTCACCACCAGGCCGGCAAGGGCGAGCGGGAAGCCGATGATGTGGCCGCCCTGGACGAAAAGGTCGCTCTGCCACAGCGCCAGCGCGAGCAGAACGACGACCGTGCCGCCGATCCGGACGAGGTTGATCAGGATGAAGCGGTTGCGCCACTGCGCCTCCTGGTCCTGCCTATTCATGCCATGGCCTTCGTCAGTTGGAGGATGTCGAGCGGGGCCGCGACGACGTGATCGGCGCCGGCCCTGACCAGCGCCTCGGGCGGATGATAACCCCAGGCGACGCCGATCGCCGTCACGCCGGCCGCCCGCGCCATCGCCATGTCGTAGCTCGTGTCGCCGATCATCAGCGTTGTCATGGGCGCCGCGCCGGCCTCGGCCATCGCCTGTTCGATCATCGACGGATGGGGCTTGGACGGATGGCGGTCGGCGGTCTGCAGGGTCGCGAAGCGGCCGGCGAGGCCGTGGCCGTCGAGGCAGAGCGCGAGGCCGCGGTCGGACTTGCCGGTGGCGATCCCGAGCAGCCACCCGTCAGCCTCGAGAGCCTCGATCAGCTCGGCGACGCCGGCATAGAGCGGCTCCTCCGCCAGCCCGGCGCCGCGCATCGCCTGGAAGGCCCGCTTATAGGCGTCCGCCAGCTCGCCGTGGCGATCGTCCGATTCCTCCGGAAGCATCGTGCGCATCGCCTCGATGAGGCTGAGCCCGACGACCGAGCGGGTCCGCTCGCGCGGCGGCGGCTCGAGGCCGGCTTCGGCGAAGCAGGTCTCCATCGCCAGGCAGATATTGTGCTGGCTGTCGACCAGGGTCCCGTCGCAGTCGAACAAGGCGAGCCGGTTGCTCACCGCATCGCCTCGGCCAGAGCGGCCTCGCCCCGTCCGGCCAGCGCTGCTGCGAGCCTCTCGCGGACGTGCGCGGGCTTATCCTGGTCGAGCTTGGCGGTCCCCCGCCAGGCGCGGATGTCGAGCTCGAAGCCGGTGATCGCCTTGAGCAGGCCTTCGAAGCGCCCCTCGCTCATCTTCTCGCGCCGCCAGACCGGCTTGGGCGCGAGCCGCGCTTCCTGGAAGGCCGATACGTCGTCCAGGAAGGCGATCAGGGAGTCGCGGTCGAGGGCGCGCACCGGCCCTTCAAGCTCGACCGCCACATAGTTCCAGGTGGGGACTCGATCCTCGAGGCCGTACCAGTCCGGGCTGATATAAGCGTGCGGGCCGTTGGCGACGAACAAGGCGTCGCATCCGGCCAGCAAAGCGGCATGGGCCAGATTGCCCTTGGCGACGTGGAAGCGCAGGCGCTCGCCCTCGACCAGCACCGGCACGTGCACCGCGCGCAGCCCGCCGGCGGTCGGCGCGACGAGCAGCCCGAAGCCCTGTTCGCGAACGAAATCCCGCATCGCGTCGCGATCCTCGATGTGGAACTTGCGATTGGGATGCATCAGCCCCTCCCCCGGCTTCGGCGTTCGCCGCGCCGTTCCTTGCGGCGCATCTTCGCGGCGGCCGCGGCGGCCTTGCGCCGGCCCTCGGCGGTCTCGCCGAACTTGACCTCGTCCAGCGGCAGGTCGCCGAGGGCGGGGTCGAAGCCGAGCGAGGCCATGCTCTCGCGAAAATGGTCGGGCGCCTCGGCCGACAGGTCGAGCCGGCCGCCGTCGGGATGGTCGATCCTCAGGCGGCGCGCGTGGAGGTGGAGCTTGCGGCTGATCGAGCCGGTCAGGAACGCCTCCTGGCCCCCATATTTGCCGTCACCGACGATCGGGTGGCCGATCGCCGCCATATGGACCCGAAGCTGGTGGGTGCGCCCCGTATGGGGCTGCAGCTCGACCCAGGCGGCGCGGTTGCCAGCGCGCTCGAGTACCCGATAGCGGGTCCGCGCCGGCTGGCCCTCGGCCTCGTCGACATGCATCTTCTCGCCGCCCGTCCCCGGCTGCTTGGCGAGCGGCAGGTCGATCAAGCCGTCCTCGACCGAGGGAACGCCGGTCACAAGCGCCCAGTAGACCTTGCGCGCGGTCCGCCCCGCAAAGGCCCTGGCGAAGAAGGCGGCGGCGCGCGGCGTGCGGGCGAGCAGCAGGACTCCGGACGTGTCCTTGTCGAGGCGGTGGACGAGCTTGGGGCGCGCCTCCCCCTCCTCGGCCAGCCCGTCGAGCAGCCGGTCGAGATGGACGGCGGTCTTGGTCCCGCCCTGGGTGGCGAGGCCAGGCGGCTTGGCGACGACGATGGCAGCGGGGTCGCGGTGGATGACCAGGCCGCGGACGAACTCGACCTCGTCCTCGCTCAGGCTTGCGCGTTTCGGCCTGGGCCGGGCCGCCGCCGCTTCCTCCTCGAGCGGCGGGACCCGGATCGCCTGCCCCGCCTCGACCCGATCGCCGGGCGCGGCGCGCTTGCCGTCGAGCCGCAGCTGGCCGGTTCGGGCCCAGCGGGCGACGGTGCCGAAGCTCGCTTCGGGAAGGTTGCGCCGGAACCAGCGGTCGAGACGGATGCCGTCATCCTCGTCGGTGACCGTGAAGGTGCGGACCTGGTCGGCCGCGCTCATCCGCCGGCCCCGCTCAGCCAGAGGCCGAGAAACAGCAGCGCCACCGCGCCGAGCACAGACGAGGCGACGTAGACCGCCGCCATCCAGAGCTGGCCGTTCAGGATCATGAAGGCGGTCTCGGCGCTGAACGCCGAAAAGGTGGTGAAGCCCCCGAGCAGGCCCGCCCCGACGAACAACCGGAGCATCTCGCCCTCGCCGCCGCGGACGATGATCAGCCCGAGCAGAAGCCCGACGAGCAAGCCGCCGCCGAGATTGACCAGCCACGTCCCCCAGGGGAAGGCCGGGCTGAGGCGGTGCGCCGCGAACAGCGTGACGGCGTAGCGCAGCCCCGCGCCGGCGGCGCCGCCGAGCATGACGAGGGCGAAATTGTGCATCGTCGCGCATGTAGCGACGGCCGGCCTGGTTCGCCACTCCTCCCCTCCCGGCGGGAGGGGACTCGCCTTATCGGCCGTGGTTGACGATCAGCGCGACCTCGGAACCGCCCTGGACGGGGGTGACGATGACCACGAAGGCGCCGTCGGTGCGCGGGTTGACTCCGCCGAGCAGGTGATCGGCGCCGCGCATCTGGTGCTCGGCCGAGAAGCCGGCGCGTTGGGCGACGCTTCGATAATGTTCGAGCACGCGCCCATAAGCGTCGCCGCTTCTGAAGGTGACGATCCGGACCCGGCAGTCGCCTTCATTGTTACCGGCGGCCTCGGTCACCCGGCCGCCCGGATAAGGCGGGAATTCGGCCGGCAGCCGGTCCGCCCATTGCGGCCCATATTCGAGGGCGGCGCCGCAGGTGCCGCCGTCGGGCAGGTTGCCGGTCGCCGCGGCGGCGCGCCGCACCCGGGGCTGCCCCGCCCTCGCGGGCGCCGCGGGACGGGCGCCTTCGGCGGCCGATCCGGCCGGATATTGCGCCTGCACCGGAGTCTCGGGCGGGCGAGCCGCATGCGGCTGCGCCTGCTGGACGAGGTTGGGATCGACCAGGATCTGGTCCTCGAGCGCGCTGGTCAGCGCCGGATCGGCGCCGTTGGCGAGCAGCTCGTTGTCGAGCTCGGCGAGATTGTTCTCGGCGGAGCCGCTGCAGGCGCCGAGCACGAGCAAGGCGGTGAAGGCGGCGGTTCGGAGCATGGGAGCGATACGGGTCTGCATGAGCGGGTCCTCTCGCCGGCCTTTTAGCCTCATTCCATGCGCCAATGGGTGAGCATAGATGGTTAACGGGGAGGCCCTTGCGCCTCTGTCTCATTCCTGGACTTCCAGAAGGCGAAGGTTTCCGCCTGCACCGCGGCGATGAAGCGCGCCGCTTCCGGTCCCTCCCACGGCCCGTCATAGCCGCGCTCGCGGCCGCCGCCCGCGACCCACCATCCCTGGCCGGGGAGGCCGTCGCTCTGGCGGACGACGAGCACCGCAAGCTCGGGCTCCGAGCGCCCGGCCGCCTCGTCGTCGACGGCGCCGAGCAAGGCGCAGAGCTGGCGCATCTTCGGGCGCGAGAAGGCATAGCCGAGATGTTCGAGCAGCTCGCCGTAGCTCAACGACCGGCCGGCCCTGGCGGCGGCGACGAGGTGGGCCCGGACTTCCTCAGGATCGGCGAGCGGCTGCGCCAGGATCGGTCCTCCCGCGGCGAGGCGGGAGGCTTATCAACTCCCGTCGGAGAGGACCAGACGGGCCTCGGCGCCGCCGCCTGCGCGTGGGCTGATGCGGACGGTGAAGCGCTCCTGGTCGCGAAGGCCGGTGCCCTGGATCACGAAGGTCGAACCCTCCTGGCGCGCCGCCTGGATGGTGAGGTCCTCGGCTCGGGCCGGGTCGCGATACCAGGCGGCGACCGTTGCGGCCGGATCGGCGGTGGTGAAACGCATCTCGACCTCGCCGTCGCTCTGGCCCCCCGGACCTTCGGGCCGCCCCTGGACATGGAGCCCGCCCAACGTCGAGCCCGGATAGATCAGGCCGTTCTCCCCGTCCATCTGGGCGCGCGAGCTGATGCTCTCGGGGATGTCGATCGACATGTTGAAGCCGGGCGCTTCGACGGTGAGCCGCCCTTCCTCGGCCCGGCCGGCGGCGGTGGCATTCTCCGCTACCGGCGCCGCGTCGTTGCCGAATCGCGCCTCGCAGGCGGTTAGCGCGGCGGCGGCGGCGAGGGCGGAAACGAGCTTCGGCAGCGTCTTCATGCGGCTATCCTCCATGCCGGCTCCTAGCTGTATTAGTACAATAATACAATAGCCGATTCGCCGCGCTTGCCGCCGCAACGCCCCTCCTCTAGGCGCGCGCCATGGGCGACGATCACCGCCGGACGCGCGCCGGGCTTCTGCTCGGCATCGGCGCCTACCTGCTTTGGGGCGTGCTGCCGCTCTACTTCAAGGCGCTCGTCCATGTCGCGCCGACCGAGATCGTCGCCCACCGGATCGTCTGGTCGCTGGTCTTTCTCGGCGCTCTGGCGACTCTGTGGCGCCGGTGGAGCGCCATCCGAGCGGCGGTGACGACGAGCCGGGTGCTGATGACCCTGATGCTCACGGCGCTGCTCATCGGAACCAACTGGCTCGTCTACATCTACGCGGTCGTCAGCGGCCACGTGCTCGAAGGGAGCCTGGGCTATTATCTCAACCCCTTGGTCAACGTCCTGCTCGGGGTCCTTCTGCTCAAGGAGAAGCTGAGCCGGGCCCAGCTGTTCGCGACCGCGCTCGCCGCCGCCGGCGTTGCGGTGCTGGCCGCCGGCGCGGGATCGGGTCTGTGGATCAGCCTGACGCTCGCGGCGAGCTTCGCCCTCTACGGCTTCCTGAGGAAGGTGGCGCCCGTCGATTCGCTCGAGGGGCTGTCGATCGAAACGGCCCTGCTCGCGCCGATCGCGCTCGCCTGGGTGCTGTGGCTCCAGCAGCAGGGGGCCAGCGGGTTCGGCGTTTTCGGCGCGACCACCGATCTCCTCCTCGTCCTCGGCGGCGCGATCACCGCGATCCCATTGCTGCTGTTCACCGCCGCGGCTCGCCGGCTGCCTTATTCGACGCTCGGCTTCCTCCAATATATCGCGCCGTCCCTGCAATTCCTGCTCGCGGTGCTTGCCTTCGGCGAGCCGCTGACGACCCCGCATCTCCTCTGCTTCGGAGCGATCTGGGCGGCGCTTGCCATCTTCAGCTTCGAAGGGTGGCGGACGGCGGCCTCGAGGTCGCGCCCGGCCGCCTGATCTTGCCGCCTTCGGCAAAGCGAGTCATTCTCGAACGTCACGGCAAGAGGGGAAGATGAAGACGGACCCGAGGATCGACGCCTATATCGATCGGCAGGCGGACTTCGCCAGGCCGATCCTCCGCCACCTTCGCGAGGTGGTCCACGCCGCCTGCCCGGAGTGCGAGGAGACTCTGAAATGGAGCTCGCCCTCGTTCATGTACAGGGGCCAGATCCTGGCCGGAATGGCGGCATTCAAGCAGCACGCGACGTTCGGTTTCTGGCGCGGCAGCCTCGTCGTCGGCAAGAGCAACGAACAGGTGAGCGGCATGGGCCAGTTCGGCCGGCTGGCCTCGATCGAGGACCTGCCGCCGCGGGCCGAGCTCGAGGCGCTGGTCAGGAAGGCGATGAAGCTGACCGACGAGGGCGTGAAGCCGCCGCGCGACAAGCACAAGAAGGCGCCGTTCTCGGTGCCGCAGGACCTGCGCTCGGCGCTCGACGCCAACGCCGCGGCGGCGGCGACGTTCGAAGGCTTCCCGCCGAGCTGCCAGCGCGACTATGTCGACTGGATCACCGGGGCCAAACGCGACGAGACCCGCACCAGGCGGCTCAACCAGGCGGTCGAGTGGCTCGCCGAGGGCAAGAAGCGCAACTGGAAATACGAGAATTGCTGAGCGGCCTCAGCCGCCCTTAGCCGCCGGGGCGCCGGGCCCGCTGACCGGGCGGCACTGCTGCAGCGCGAGCTGCCGAGCCTCGGCGCAGTCGCGCACCTGGGTGTCGCCGTTGGGAGCGATGAACAACGACCAGTGGCGGCCGTCGCTGCACAAGGCGACCCACATCGCCATGTTCCGGTAATCCTGCTGGTAGGCGGTCGCCTCGACGCGCTGGCAGCGCTTGCCATTGTCGCGGATGGCGCGCATCACGCCGAGGCGCTGCAGCTGGTCGGACAGCGCCATCAGCTGATCGTGGTGCGGATTGGCGATCTTGGTCGCCGGCCGCTCCTCGCTCGGCTGGGAGTCCCCGCAGGCCATCGCCGCGAGCGGGAGCGATATAAGGGCCGCGGCTCGCCACGCCTTCATCGCCCCTGGCCCTCCCCGGGCTCAGCTTCGTTGCCGACGAGGCGCGCCTCTTCGGCATTGAGGACGGTCGCGGTGCCGTCGTTCATCACCACGATCGTCCACGTCCCGCCGCCGGAGCAGGTCGCGTTCCACACCGGAAAGCCCTGATGCTCGCCGGCCGGCACCGAGCTCTCGACATGCTGGCACTCCTGCCGGGCGTCGCGGATGGCGCGGATGAAGACGCCGTTGCGCTGTCCCTCGGGCATCGCGGCGAGGCGATTCTGGACGTCGGCGTCGCCCGGCGCGGCGGCAACGTTCGCCGGTGCCTCGGCCTGCTCGCCGCAGCCGGCGGCGGCGATGAGAAAAGCGGCAATGGCCGCGGTCGATGCTTTGCTGTGCATCCTTGCTTTCCTCCTCGCCATAATGACCGTCGGCGCCGACGGTTGCACGTCAGGCGGCCTCGGCCACTTCCTTCCGGTATCGCTCCCTGAGCTCGACCTTGTCGATCTTGCCGGTGCCCAGCTTGGGCAAGGGCCGATCGTGGAACCAGACATAAGCGGGCAGCTTGAACTGGGCGATATGCTCGGACAGGAAGGCGAGCAGCGCCTCCCGGTCGACTCCGCCTTGCTCGCAATAGACGACCGCCGCCGTCGCTTCGCCGAGCCGTTCGTCGGGGACGCCGAACACCGCCACTTCCGACACCGCGGAATGCGCATAGATGGCGGCCTCGACCTCCTGGGCGCTAATATTCTCGCCGCCCCGGATGATGATGTCCTTCTTGCGGTCGACGATGAAGAGATAGTCGTCCTCGTCGAGATAGCCGATATCGCCGGTCCTCAGATACAGGTCGGCGGTGAAGGCGGCCCGGCTGGCCGCCTCGTCGCGCCAATACCCGCGGATGTTCGCCGCGGTCCGGATCGCGATCTCGCCGCGCTCGCCGACGGCCACGGGGCGGTCGCCCTCGCCGAGGATGGCCAGCTCGACGATCGGCTTGTGAGGTCGCCCGGTCGAGGCCGGCTTGTCGTGGTAGTTCGACCAGAAATTGCCGCAGCCGGCGGCGTTGGTCTCGGTAAGGCCGTAGCCCAAGGCGGGCTGCGCGCCCCGGAAGCTCTCCTCCAGCCGTTTGACGTGGGCGACCGGGCGCGGCGCTCCGCCGGCGGCGATGTCGGTCAGCGAGGAAAGGTCGTAGGTGTCGCGGTCCGGATGCTGCATGAGCTCGAGGCTCATCGTCGGAACGCCGACGAAGTAGGTGACCTTTTCCCGCTCGATCAGCCGCAGGGCCTCGCCCGGATCCCATTTCGGCATGAGCACCATCGTCCGGCCGATGACGAAGCTGTTGAGCAGCACCGGGACCTCGCCGGTGACGTGGAAAAGCGGCACGTTGACCAGGGTCTTGGGCGGGTTGGGCGGCGCCTCCCCTTCGCTCTCCTTGATCCCGAGCAGGGTGAGGAGCCCGATCGTGTAGCAATAGACTCCGGTCGTCACCGCCCGGTGGGTCGATACCGCGCCCTTGGCCGCGCCCGTCGAGCCGGAGGTGAACAGGATCGTCGCATCGTCCTGCGGCGCCACCGCCGGCAGCTCCGCCTCGCGGTCCCGGGCGAGCAACGGAGCGAGCGCTTCGTCGAGAGGCTGCTGGACCGGCAGAGCCACGGTCGGGATGGTGCAGCCGCCCTCGCGAAGGCGGGCGGCGCGCGCTTCGTCGGCGATGATCAGCTCGGGCTCGGAGATGCCAAGGGCGTGGCGCATCTCGTCGGCCTGCCACCAGCCGTTGATCAGCGTGGCGATCGCCCCGGCTTTCAGCACCGCCATATAGGCGACGATCCAGGCGGGGCAGTTGCGCATCGCGATCGCCACCCGGTCGCCCTTGGCGACGTTCCAGCTTCCCGCCAGCAGGCGCGCCAGCCGGGTCGCGCGGGCGTTCAAATCGCCGAAGGTGAGCCGCTCGTCGCCCGCGACGACGGCCTCGGTGGCGCCGTGAAGGGCGCAGAAGGCGTCGAACAGCCCGGG
>DATMVG010000221.1:0-44652 GCA_035563315.1 Allosphingosinicella sp.
CGGCCGCGCCCGTCCCCGCCCAGGCCGGCGAGCGCCGCGAGGAACGGGTGCGGATGACCCGCCTTCGCCAGACTGTCGCCCGCCGGCTCAAGGAAGCCCAGAACACGGCGGCGATGCTGACCACCTTCAACGACGTCGACATGACGGCGGTGATGGAGGCCCGGGCGAAGTACAAGGACCTGTTCGAGAAGAAGCACGGCATCCGCCTCGGCTTCATGGGCTTCTTCGTGAAGGCGGCGGCGCTCGCCGCTCGCGACGTCCCCGCGGTCAACGCCTCGATCGACGGCGAGGAGATCGTCTATCGCAACTATCTCGACGTCTCGGTGGCGGTGTCGGCGCCGCAGGGGCTGGTCGTTCCCGTCATCCGCAACGCCGAGTCGATGAGCTTCGCCGACATCGAGAAGACGATCGCCGACTTCGGGCGCCGGGCCAAGGACGGGAGCCTCAGGATCGAGGAGATGCAGGGCGGCACCTTCACCATCTCGAACGGCGGCGTGTTCGGCTCGCTGCTGTCGACCCCGATCATCAACCCGCCGCAATCGGCCGTGCTCGGAATGCACCGGATCGAGGAGCGGCCGGTGGTCCGCGACGGCCGGATCGAGGCCAGGCCGATGATGTACCTGGCCTTGTCCTACGACCACCGACTGATCGACGGCCGCGAGGCGGTCACCTTCCTGGTCCGGATGAAGGAAGCGCTGGAAGACCCGACGCGGCTTCTGATAGACTTGTGACATGGACTGGCGCGAATATATCCACTCGGACCCCGGGATCCTCGGCGGAAAACCCGTATTCAAAGGGACGCGGTTCACCGTGGAGAGAGTCCTGAAGCTGGTCGGCGCGGGTTGGGATTATGCGCGCATAGCCTATGAGTATCCGGGAGTGCAGCCACACCATCTGCAGGCAGCGGCCGCCTTCGCAGCCGATATGATTCAGGACGAAAAGGAAATGGCGATTGGACGAGCCCGCGCCGCGTGAGATTTCTCTGTGATGCCAACATCGGAAGCACTCTGGCTTTCGCGTTGATTGCCAAGGGACATGACGTCGCACAGGCCGCGTTGGCGCACCCCCACGACAGAGATAAAGCTATATTGGAGCGCGCTCGTGCGGAAGATCGCATCTTGGTTACGTGCGATAGGGATTTTGGCGAGCTCGTGTTCGGTCAGAAGGCTCTGCCGCCACCCGCGATCATCTATATCCGATTTGAACCGCCTGACGTCACGGAAATCATTCCGCGCTTGCTGGCCGTTCTCGACCCTAAGGCGTTGCAGAACCATATGACCGTGATCGGCGACTCAAGCGATCGCCGACGGCAGTTTCCAAGGACCGAGGAATGAGTGAATCCAGTTTCGACGTGATCGTGATCGGGGCCGGGCCGGGCGGCTATGTCGCAGCGATCCGGGCGGCCCAGCTCGGGCTTAAGACGGCCTGCGTTGAGAGCCGGGAGACGCTCGGCGGAACCTGCCTCAACGTCGGCTGCATTCCGTCCAAGGCGCTGCTCCACGCTTCCGAGCTGTTCGAGGAAGCCGAGCACGGCACCCTCGCCAAATGGGGGGTCAAGGTCGGCCCGGTCGAGCTCGATCTCGACGCCATGCACGCCGGTCGAAGGGAGGCGGTGAGGGGCCTTACCGGCGGCGTCGAGTTCCTCTTCAAGAAGAACAAGGTGACCTGGCTCAAGGGCCATGCCCGCTTCACCGCCAAGGACAGCATCGACGTCGGCGGCACCGCCTACCGGGCGAGGAACTTCGTCATCGCGACCGGCTCGTCAGTCACTCCCCTGCCGGGCGTCGAGATCGACCAGGAGCGCATCGTCGATTCGACCGGCGCGCTCGAGCTCGGCCAGGTCCCCGGGCATCTCGTCGTCATCGGCGGCGGAGTGATCGGGCTGGAGCTCGGCTCGGTCTGGCGGCGGCTCGGGGCAAGGGTCACGGTCATCGAATTTCTCGACCAGATCCTGCCCGGGATGGACGGCGAGGTGCGCAAGGAAGCGCACAAGATCTTCAGGAAGCAGGGGTTCGAGTTCAGGCTGTCGACGAAGGTGACCAAGGCACAGCGCAAGGGCGAGTCCGTCGCGCTCACCGTCGAGCCGGCCAAAAGCGGGGCGGCGGAGACGCTGGAGGCCGACGTCGTCCTCGTCGCCATCGGCCGCCGTCCCAACACCGAGGGGCTGGACCTCGAGAAAGCCGGGGTGAAGGTCAACGATCGCGGCATGATCGAGGTCGACCGCGAATTCCGCGCCGGCGTCGAGGGCATCTACGCGATCGGCGATGTCACGCCCGGGCCGATGCTCGCCCACAAGGCCGAGGACGAAGGGATCGCCGTCGCGGAGATCCTCGCCGGGCAGATCGGAATCGTCAATCACGACGTCATCCCGAGCGTCGTCTACACCATGCCCGAGATCGCCGGGGTCGGCCTGACCGAGGAGCAGGCGCGCGAGCGGGGCGAGGTCAAGGTCGGCAAGTTCCCGATGCTCGGCAACAGCCGGGCCAAGACCAATCGCGAGCCCGAAGGCTTCGTCAAGGTGATCGCCGAGGCCGGGAGCGACCGGGTGCTCGGCGTGTGGATGGTCGCGTCGGTCGCCGGAACGATGATCGGGCAGGCCGCGCAGGCGATGGAGTTCGGCGCCACCAGCGAGGACATCGCCTACACCTGCCACGCCCACCCCACCCACAGCGAGGCGCTGAAGGAAGCGGCGATGGCGGTGACCGGCAAGCCGATCCACGTCTGACCCGGCTGTGCTAGGGGCAGCCATGGCCCCCGCCGTCCTGCCGAACGCCCTCGAGCCGCTGCTCGAGCTGCTCAACTGGGGCGGAATCGCCGTCTTCGCCGTCTCCGGAGCGATGCTCGCGGCGGAGAAGAAGCAGACCCTGGTCACGTTCGCCTTCTTCGCCGTCGTCACGGGGGTCGGCGGCGGAACCGTCCGCGACCTGCTCATCGGCGCCCCGGTCTTCTGGGTGAATGAGAATGTGACGCTGCTGATCTGCCTGGCCGCCGCCGCCGCGGTCTGGCTGCTTCCGGCCGGGATCCTGAAAGGCCGGCCGCTGCTCTGGTTCGACGCGGCCGGCCTCGCCGCTTATTCAAGCTTCGGCGCCGCCAAGGGGCTGGCCTTCGGCCTGGCGCCGCTGCCCGCCTTCGCGATGGGCGTGCTCACCGGCTGCCTGGGCGGAATCATCCGCGACGTGCTCGCCGGAGAGCCGTCGATCCTGATGCGCCCTGAGCTGTACGTCACCGCCGCCGCCCTGTCCGCCGCGCTTCTCGTCGGGCTGGTGCTTGCCGGGGTCCCGGCCGGCATTGCCGGGCTGGCGGCGGCGCTCGCCGGCTTCGCCCTGCGCGGCGGCGCCCTCAGCCGGGGCTGGTCGCTCCCAGTCCATCGCGGATGATCGCCCTTGACTTGATTGAACGTTCAATCAACAAAGGGGCATGCTCGCCGCCGCTCCCGATACCCGTTCGCGAATCATCCAGGCGGCCATGGAGCTGTTCTGGGAAAAGGGCTTCGGCTCGACCTCAATCGCCGACATCCTCGGCCGGGCGAACGTCAATAGCGGCAGCCTCTATCATTTCTTCCCGGGCAAGCAGGACCTGCTCGTCTCGGTCCTCGAATCCTATCGCGCCGGGATCGGGCCGATGCTGCTCGAGCCGGCCTGGGACGGAGTCGAGGACCCGATCGAGCGGGTGTTCGCTCTGCTCGCGAAATATCGCGAGCTGATCGTCGCCACCGACTGCCAATATGGCTGCCCGATCGGCAGCCTCGCGCTCGAGCTGCACGAGCCCGATCCGGCCGTGCGCGAGCTGCTCGGCGCGAACTTCGCCGCCTGGACCGGCGCCGTTCGCGACTGCCTCGATCAGGCCGGCGACCGGCTCGATCCGGCCGTCGACCGGGCGGCACTCGCGGAATTCGTCCTGACCGTGATGGAGGGCGGAGTCATGCAGGCCCGAACCCATCGCGACGTCGCCTATTTCGACCGCGGCGTCGGCCAGCTGCGCCGCTATCTCGACGCCCTGATCAAGGAGAGGAGAGAAGGATGATCGCGATCCTCGCATTGGCGCTCGCGGCCCAGGCGCCGGCCCAGCCGCCGGCCCTGCGGGCGGGCCTGGAGCCGCTCGGCTTCCTCGTCGGCCATTGCTGGCGCGGCGAGTTCGAGGCGACCGGCGAGCGCGACACGCACTGCTTTGAAAGCGTCTATGACGGGCAGCATGTCCGCGACCGCCATGAGGTGACGGGCGGCGCCCGAGTCTATCGCGGGGAAACCGTGTACAGCGCGGACTCCTCGGGCGCGGTCAGCTACACTTACTGGAACTCGCTGGGCGGCGTCAGCCGAGGGACGATGCGGCCCGGGCCCGAGCGCCTCGACTTCGGGGACGAATCCTATCGCGGCCCCGACGGGCGGGAGACGACCATCTCCACCTTCTGGCGGCGAATCGGCGACGATTCGTACGAGGCGGTCAGCGCCTCGCCGACCTCGCAGTCGATGAACCGCACGGTGCGCTACCGCCGGGTCGTGCCGGAAGTGTCGATCGCGACCTCGCGCGGCGCCGACGGCAGCCATGCGCTTGCGCACGAGGTCCTCGTCGACGCCCCGGCCTCCGAGGTCTGGGCCGCGGTCGCCACCGCCCCGGGCTGGACGAGCTGGGCGGTCCCGGTCGCCTGGAGCGAGGGCGACCTTCTCGAAACCAGCTACTCGCCCGGAGCGTCGAGAGGCGACCGGACCACCATCCAGCAGCGGATCGTCGCCCGGGTCGAGGGCAGGCTCATCGCCTTTCGCACCGTCAAGGCGCCCGACGGCTTCCCCCACTTCGAGACCTTCCGCGAGGTGACCCACCTGCTCGAGCTGGAGCCGGCCGGCGACGGCCGGACCCGCGTCCGCCTCACCGGCACCGGCTATGCCGACAGCGAAGCCGGCCGCCGGCTGCTCGACTTCTTCCGCGAGGGCAATCGCGTCTCGCTCGACCGGCTGCGCCGCCGCTTCGCGTCGGGCCCGATCGACTGGACCCGCGAACAGCACTGAGGTCGGGCCAGGGTCGGTCCGGCTGAAGCTGAATCGTTTCCAAGCGAAGGGCGCCCCGCAAAGTCGTACGTTGCGGGGACCCCGACGGCCGGGACCCGGTCCTGCCGACAGGGCCGCTGGACCCCGGCCTTCGCCGGGGAACGGAAGTTTCCACTTGAACGGGATAGACTCCAGAGGATGATCGACTTGCACAGAGCCACTCATCCTGAGTAGCCGTTGAGCCTGTCGAAACGGCGTATCGAAGGACGGTCCTTCGATACGGGCCTTCGCCAGGCTCAGTCCCTACTCAGGATGAGCGGTTTGGGGTCCTTCCGGCCTTCGCCAGGCTCAGTCCCTACTCAGGATGAGCGGTTTGGGGTCGTTCCGGCCTTCGCCAGGCTGAGTCCCGACTCAGGATGAGCGGTTGGAGCGAAGCTCGCCGGACTATGCCTTAATTCGGTCCCAGACCTCGGCGACCGGCTTCGGCTCCTTCGGGCGATCCGTCAGCGGCGCGAGCGGACGCTGCCATAGGCCGACGCTGTGCCAGCGGCCGAACTTGTGGCCGACCTCCCGGTAGACGCCGGCCTCGGTGAAACCGAGGGCCCGATGGAGGGCGACGCTCGCCGGGTTCGGAAGACTGATCGCTCCGACCGCCTGGGCGAAGCCCTGCGCTTCGAGCGTCGCCAGCAATGCCCCGTAAAGGCGCCGCCCGACGCCCCGACCGACCGAGTCCGCCGCCAGATAGACGCTCGTCTCCACCGTGAAGCGGTAAGCGCGCCTGGTCCGGAAGGCGCTTGCCGAGGCGTAGCCCAGCACCGCCTCCGAATCGTCGCAGGCGACGAGCCACGGGTAGAGCGCGCCGCCGCCGAGGATGCGCGCCCGCATCGCCGCCTCGTCCGGCGGGTCGAGCTCGAACGAGACCGCGGTCCCGGTAACGTAGGGCGCATAGATCGAGGCGAAAGCCGCCGCGTCCTCCGCGGCGGCGAGCCGGACCTTCACGCCCCCCAGACCGCCGCCAGCAGCCGCGCGATCAGCGAGCCGGCGTCGCGCGGCGGCCGAACCGGCGCCGGCATCGGGCATTCGAGGCAACGCGCCTGAAGGGCGGGGCCGTCGAGCAGCGCCTGTGCGTCGACCAGCGCCCGGGCGAGCAATCCCTGCGACCGCGCGGCCAGCCGGGCGAAGGCGTCGCGGGAAGCCTGCTCCTCGGTCCCGGCCAGACCCTTGACGACCTGCGCGAAGAAGCCCGGTTCCGCTTCGAGGAACACCGGCCGGGCATCCTCCGCGGCGATGTTCGCCCGCCGCGCCGCCTCGGCGATCGCGTCGTCGAGCGAGCCGAAGCGGTCGATCAGGTTGAGCTGGCGGGCGGTGCCGCCGTCCCACACCCGTCCCTGGCCGATCGCGTTGACCCGCGCGACGGGGATGTTGCGCGCCCTCGAAACCAGCCCGACGAAGCGCCGGTAGACGCTCTCGACGCTCATCTGAAGCAGTCGGTCGGCCTCGTCGGACGGCCCGCGCAGGAGATCCGGCTCGCCCGACAGGGGCGTCGTGCGCACTCCGTCGGCGCCGACGCCGAGCTTCGCCAGCGTGCCCTCGAAGCTCGGAAGAACGCCGAACACCCCGATCGAGCCGGTGATCGTCGACGGCTCGGCGAGGATGGTGTCGCCGGCCGTCGCGATCCAATAGCCGCCGCTCGCCGCGACCGATCCGAACGAGATCACCACCGGGATGCCCCGCTGGCGGACGGCGGCGATGGCGCGCCGGATCCGCTCCGATCCCGTCACCGACCCGCCGGGCGAATCCACCCGAACCACCAGCGCCCGCAAATTGCGGTCGCGAAGGCCGTTCTCGAGATTCTCGACGACGGTCTCGGCGCCGGCGGTGCCCGGTGCCGCCCGGCCGTCGAGGATCATTCCGGCCACGGTCAAGACGCCGATCTGCCCGCCGGGATCGCTGGCCCGGTGCTCGTCCGTCCATGCGTCGTAGCGGACGGCGCGAAAGCTCCCGGGAATCTCCTCGTGGCGGGTTCCGGCCAGCTCGGCCATCCGGCGGCCGAAGGCAGTGCGGTCGCCGACCCGGTCGACAAGCCTCGCCTGCAGCGCGGCGCGCGCCATGTCGCCTCCGGCGGCGGCGATGAACCGCGCCGGATCCTGCACATAGGGGCCGATCTGCGCCCGCGGGCGGGCGCGGCGGACGTCCTGCTGCCAGGTCTCCCACAGAGCGCCGGCGAGCGCCTGGCCGGCCTCGCGCGCCTCCGGCGACATGTCGTTGCGCGTATAGGGCTCGACCGCGGACTTGAACGTGCCGACCCGATAGACGTTGGCGGTGACCCCGAGCCGCTCGAGGAGCCCGGCATAATAGAGGTTGGAGCCGCCCGGACCGGCGATCAGCACCGCGCCGAGCGGATCGAGCCAGATCTCGTCGGCATGAGCGGCCAATTGATAGCCGTCGTCGCCATAGCCGGTCGCGTAGGCGACCACCCGCTTGCCCGACCGGCGCAGCCGGTCGAGCGCCTCGCCGACATTGGCGAGCGCGGTCTGGCCGCCGCCGGTGAAGACGTCGAGGTCCAGGGCGACGGCCTTGATCCGATCGTCCTCGGCCGCCGTGTCGAGGGCGTGGATGACCTCGCTCAGGCGGAACTCGCGAGTCACCGGCCCGCCGCCGAGCGCGTCCAGCGGCCCGGCTTCGGTCGGCTGCTCGACGATCGAGCCCGACAGGTTGAGGTGGAGGGCGCCTTCGCGCGCGCTGTCCTTGTACGGGCTCGCCGACAAGGCGGCGTAGAGTCCGCCGAAGAAAAGCAGCATGAACAGGAGGACCATCAGGTCCTTGACCCCGACCAGCAGCTTCCAGACCTTGCGCGCGAACTTCATCTCGCCACCGCCTCCTTGCGTCGAATTCGGCTAGACGAGCCCCGCTGCCGTGTAAACGGCGGCTTCCGCCCGTCCGCGCGGAGGCGCCAGTCGCCGCTTTCAGCCCTTGACGGGCGATGAACAGTCCCTAAATCGGCCGCATTGGCACTCACCCCCGGCGAGTGCTAACAGCATCAACCGATCGCGGCCCATCCCGGCAGATGGGGGGCTGCCGCGTGACATATGAGGAAAGGCGAACGCATGAACTTTCGACCCTTGCACGACCGTGTACTGGTCCGCCGAGTCGAGGCCGAGGAGAAGACCGCCGGCGGCATCATCATTCCCGACACCGCCAAGGAGAAGCCGCAGGAAGGCGAGGTCGTCTCGGTCGGCACCGGAACCCGCGCCGAGGACGGCACCGTGACCCCGCTCGACGTCAAGGCCGGCGACAAGATCCTGTTCGGGAAATGGTCCGGCACCGAGGTCAAGCTCGACGGCGAGGACCTGCTCATCATGAAGGAGAGCGACATCCTCGGGATCGTCGGCTGAGTCCGTCCTTCGATACGCCGATTCGACAAGCTCACCGGCTACTCAGGATGAGCGGAAACCAACCGTCCATGCTGAGTAGGGACTGAGCCCGGCGAAGGCCCGTATCGAAGCGCGCAATCCAGTCCGAATTTCCAGTTTTCAATCCATTCTAGACAAGAGGAACTCAGAACATGGCAGCGAAAGACGTACGCTTTTCGCGCGACGCCCGCGAGCGCATCATGCGCGGCGTCGACATCCTCGCCGACGCGGTGAAGGTCACCCTCGGCCCCAAGGGACGCAACGTCGTCCTCGACAAGAGCTTCGGCGCTCCGCGGATCACCAAGGACGGAGTCACCGTCGCCAAGGAGATCGAGCTCAAGGACAAGTTCGAGAATATGGGCGCGCAGATGCTGCGCGAGGTCGCCTCGAAGACCAACGACCTGGCCGGCGACGGCACCACCACCGCCACCGTGCTCGCCCAGTCGATCGTCCGCGAGGGCATGAAGTCGGTCGCGGCCGGCATGAACCCGATGGACCTGAAGCGCGGCATCGACATTGCCGTCACCAAGGTCGTCGAGGACCTCAAGGCCCGCTCCAAGCCGGTCGCCGGGTCGAACGAGATCGCCCAGGTCGGAATCATCTCGTCGAACGGCGACACCGTGATCGGCGAGAAGATCGCCGAGGCGATGGAGAAGGTCGGCAAGGAAGGCGTCATCACCGTCGAGGAGGCCAAGGGCCTCGAGTTCGAGCTCGACGTGGTCGAGGGCATGCAGTTCGACCGCGGCTACCTCTCGCCTTACTTCATCACCAACCCGGAGAAGATGCAGGTCGAGCTGACCGACCCCTACATCCTGATCCACGAGAAGAAGCTCTCCAACCTTCAGGCGATGCTCCCGATCCTCGAGGCGGTGGTCCAGTCGGGCCGCCCGCTCCTCATCATCGCCGAGGACATCGAGGGCGAGGCCCTGGCCACGCTCGTCGTCAACAAGCTGCGCGGCGGCCTCAAGGTCGCCGCGGTCAAGGCCCCGGGCTTCGGCGACCGCCGCAAGGCGATGCTCGAGGACATCGCGATCCTGACCAACGGCGAGATGATCAGCGAGGATCTCGGCATCAAGCTCGAGAACGTCACGGTCGGAATGCTCGGCCAGGCCAAGCGCGTGACCATCGACAAGGACAACACCACGATCGTCGACGGCGCCGGCGAAGCGGACCGGATCAAGGGTCGAGTCGAGGCGATCCGCCAGCAGATCGAGGTGACCACCAGCGACTATGACAAGGAGAAGCTCCAGGAGCGCCTCGCCAAGCTCGCCGGCGGAGTCGCCGTGATCAAGGTCGGCGGCTCGTCCGAGATCGAGGTCAAGGAGCGCAAGGACCGCGTCGACGACGCCCTCCACGCCACCCGGGCGGCGGTCGAGGAGGGCATCGTGCCGGGCGGCGGAGTCGCCCTGCTCTACGCCACCAAGGCGCTTCAGGGGCTGAGCGGAGTCAATGACGACCAGACCCGCGGCATCGACATCGTGCGTCGCGCCCTGCAGTCGCCGATCCGCCAGATCGCCGAGAATGCGGGCCATGACGGCGCCGTCGTCGCGGGCAAGCTGATCGACGGCGACGACGAGACGCAGGGCTTCAACGCCCAGACGGAGGTGTACGAGAATCTCGTCACCGCCGGCGTCATCGATCCGACCAAGGTCGTCCGCACGGCGCTCCAGGACGCGGCCAGCGTCGCCGGCCTGCTGATCACCACCGAAGCGGCGGTGAGCGAGATGCCCGAGGACAAGGCGCCTGCCGGCGGCATGCCGGGCGGCGGCATGGGCGGCATGGGCGGAATGGACTTCTAGGTCCGCCGCCGAGCCGAGAAAGAAGGGCCGGGGAGGCGACTCCCCGGCCCTTTTTCATTTCCAGGCGCGATTAGCGACCGTTCGCGGCCGGATCGGCGGCCGCGTCGGCGGCCATCGCCTCGGCCTCGGCCTGCGCCTCGTTGCCGACGAAGCCGTCCGGCGAGACCTCGATCATATTGTCGTCGAGCATCCTGGCGGCCTCGTCGAGCTGCCGTTCCTCCTCGGCGGTGAGCCCGCCGCGACCTTCCTGGGTGCCGCATCCCGCCTGCAGCGTCGCCGCGGCGAGCAGGGCCAATCCGACGCGCTTCCTCATTGGCGTCCTCCCTTCCGGCCGCAGCCTAGCCCGGTCGCCGGGCAAAGAAAAAGGGCCGCGCGCCTGCAGCGCACGGCCCCAGCGAGGTGAAGCAGCTCTAAAGCTTATTTGGTCGCGTTCTCGACCGCGTTCGAGGTGGCGTCGGCCGCATTCTCGATCGCTTCGCCGGCCTGGTCGGTCAGGTTGGCGGCGTCGTCGAGCGCGTTCTCGGCGGCGGTCTCGGCGTTGCCGAGATCCTCATTGGCCTCGTTCTCGGTGGCTTCGATGTCGTTCGCCGCCGTGTTTTCGGCCGCATTGTTGTCGCCGCAGGCGGCGAGGCCGAGCGCGGAGACGGCGACCAGGGTGAGGGCAATCTTCTTCACTGCAGTTTCCTTCGGTTGGTTGCGAGGTTAACCACTTCATTCTCGCCGTGCTGCCGTTGGGGCCTCAAGCCCCGCCCCCGGCCCTCGGGCGAAGGACCGTTGTATGTGAAGCCGGAACGCGAGTCTAGAGTATCTCTACTGATTAGGTTGGAAAACTTTCCGCGGCGCCGGCCCGGCCCTCGTCAGACCCGGACGTAGCGGCTCGAAGGCGAGCGGCGGCAGAGCCGTTTCGGAGCCCGAGTCTCCTCCCCGTCGACGATGACGACGTCGGTCACGGTGAGGCAGTCGCCGCCGTCGGCCGTCCGCTCCGCCGACGTCACCGTCGACGAGCCGGCGACTCCGGCGCGGGTCTCGCTGGTCCAGCTGGTGGTCGTGCCGACGCCGCCGCGCACCGCTTCCTCGGTCGCGGTCGCGGCCTGCCGCTGCTCGTCGCAATCGAGCAGGCCGGCGATCGCCTCGCCGAGCAGCTCGCCGACCGGAACGAGGCCGGTGACGACTCCGGCCACTCCGCCGACCGGGGTGAAGGTGCGGGCGAGGCCGCCGAGAAGCCCGCCGGCGGTGCGGCCGCGACGCCGGTTCCGCCGTTCGCGCTGCTCGCAATCGCGGCCGCCGGTCGAGGCCGTGGAACCGGCCGGCGGACTCGATCCGCCGCCGGCGCTCGCCCGCCTCGCTTCCTCGGCCGCCTGGCGGTCGCGAGCGGCGGCGGCGCGCGCGTCGCGACGCTGCTGGTCGTCCGACTCCTCGCGCGCCTCCTCCGCGGCTCGGGCGGCGCGGCGCTGCTGGCGCCGCTCGGCCTCGGCGGCTTCCTCCCGCTGGCGCTCCAGCTCGCGCTGATGCCGGGCGCTGGCCGCTTCATATTGCCGCCGCGCGGCCTCCGCGTCGCGGACGCCTTTCTGATAGCGTTCCTGCTCCTCCTGGTAGCGGCGAAGCTCGGCCTCGTAGCGCTGCTGGTCGGCGGACTTGGCCGATGATTCGGGCCCGGTCTGGCCGACTCCGGCGGTTCCGGCGGCGAGTCCGGTCAGGCAGAGCGTCGCGAAGGTGGCAGCCAGGAACGATCGTCTCATGCTCGGCTCCGATGCGTTGGCCAAGTCGTGGCTCAGGCCGCTTGCCCCGCCGGAGCCCGCCGGCGGAGCGAAGCCACTCTCCACCGTCGCGCGCTTCGAGTCCAGCCCGGCGCGCCTTGCGCCGCCGCGGGTGGAACCGATCGGCGGAGCGCCCTAGGCTGGCTCGGTCATGGCCGCGAACGATCCGCTGACCGGAATTCATCCGCGGGCCGAGCGCCTGTCGCTGCCGGCCGCCCGCCGGATCGCGCTCGCCGCGCAAGGGTTCGGAGCGCCTCGGCCCGAGCGGGTCGACCAGGGTCATTTGCGGCGCATTGTCGAGCGCCTCTCGCTTCACCAGATCGACAGCGTCAACGTGCTTGTGCGGGCCCACTACCTGCCCGCTTTCTCCCGCCTCGGCGCCTATGAGCGCGGCCTGCTCGACCGCTCCGCCTGGGGCCCGGGGCGGGAACGGCGGCTGTTCGAATATTGGGCCCACGAAGCCTCGCTGCTGCCGCTGAAGCTCCATCCCCTGTTCCGCTGGCGGATGGCGCGGGCCGACCGCGGCGACAGCGGCTGGGCGTCGATGCGCGCCTTCGCGACCGAGCGGCGCGGCGAGGCGGAGGCCGTCCTCGCTCGAATCCGCGCCGAGGGCCCGCTCGCCGCCTCCGATTTCGAGCAGGGCAGGAGCCGCGGCGGCTGGTGGGCGTGGGGGACGACCAAGCGGGCGCTCGAATGGCTGTTCCTGGCCGGCCATGTCGCCACCTCGACCCGGCGAGGCAGCTTCGAGCGCGTCTACGACCTCACCGAGCGGGTCATTCCCGCGCCCGTCCTCGCCCTTCCGACCCCCGACGAGGCCGAGGCCCACCGCCGGCTCGTCGAGCGCGCCGCCCGGGCGCTCGGCGTGGCGAGCGCCGGCGACCTGCGCGATTATTTCCGGCTCAAGCCCGATCCGGCCCGAGCCGCCATCGCCGCTCTGGCCGAGGAGGGTGTGCTGCTCCCGGCGGCGGTCTCCGGCTGGCGGCAGCCCGCCTTCGTCCACAAGGAGGCCCGCCGGCCGCGGCGGATCGCCGGCCAGGCCCTGCTGGCGCCGTTCGATCCCCTGATCTGGGAGCGGGCAAGGACCGAGCGCCTGTTCGGCTTCCGCTACCGGATCGAGATCTACACGCCCGCCGACAAGCGCGTGCACGGCTATTATGTCCTGCCCTTCCTCATCGACGATCGGCTCGCGGCCCGGGCCGACCTCAAGGCCGACCGCCAGCGATCGCGGCTGCTGGTCCGCTCGGTGACGTTCGAGCCGGAGGCGCCCGCCGACACCCGCGAGAGGCTCGAGGCCGAGCTCGGGCTGATGGCGAAGTGGCTCGGGCTCGAGGCCGTCGAAGGCCCGCAGGCCGCCATCCGCCGCCCGTACTGACCCGGACAGTGCCATTCGCTTGGCAGTTATGTACTTGACTTCACACCCTCAGTGGCCCACAAGGGTTTCACAGAGGGAACGCAGCCCATGACCGTCATCATCACCGATCCGATTTTCCACAACGAAGATGCCGCTCAGGCCCATGCCGAAGCGTCCCGTTGGGGTGGCGAGCCGGTCTGCCCCTATTGCGGGTCGCTCCGCATTGCCCGCCTCGCCGGTAAGACGCAGACCGTCTATTTCCTCTGCCACGATTGCCGCGACAAATTCACCGTCCGCACCGGCTCGGTCATGGAGCGCTCGCACGTCCCGCTGCACAAATGGCTGCTCGCATTCCACCTTATGGCCGCCAGCAAGAAGGGCATGAGCGCCAAGCAGATGGAGCGCATGTTGGGCGTCACCTACAAAACGGCTTGGTTCCTCTGCCACCGCGTCCGCGAAGCAATGGACGGCGCGGACACTGGCGGCCCGCTCGGCGGCCCCGGCAAAATCGTTGAGGCCGATGAAACTTTCGTCGGCGGCAAGGCCAAAAACCGCGCCCATCGCGATCCTGCCCCCAAGAAAGCGGTTATCTCTCTTGTCGAGCGTGACGGTCGCGCCCGCTCTTTCCATGTCGCCAACGTCAACGCGAACAACGTCCGCAGCCTTCTCTTTACGAACGTCGATCGCGCCAGCAACCTCATGACCGACGAAGGCGCGGCCTTTAAGCGCGGCGGGCTGGACTTCGCCATGCACTACACCGTCAACCACAGCGCGAAACAGTATGTGAGCCTCAGCCGCGTTCGCCACAGCAACACCGCCGAAAACTTCTTCTCGATCTTCAAGCGCGGCGTGATCGGCACCTATCACCACATGAGCGAAGCGCACCTTGGCCGCTACTGCCGCGAGTTTGATATGCGCTACAACACCCGCGACATGACGGACGGCGAGCGCGCGGACCTGATCCTAAAGGGCGGGATCGGCCGCCGTCTCACCTATCGGCGGACTGACGCACTCGCCGCCTAAGCTGTACGAGTGGCCCCGCATTATCGGGACGCCTCGCAAGCGCTATTTCAGCTAGAAGGCGCGACAGATTGCATCGTTTCAGGAGACAGCCATGACCCAGACCCCGCGCTATGTTTCCGTGGAAGACCTAGGGGAGGTACTTGCGATAGCCTTAACGGAGGTTGTGGCAGCCGTCTCTGCGAACAGCAAAGAGGCGGATGAGCGACTTGAAGTAGTGGCCAATCATCTTCTGGATGCCGTGGAGGGGCTAGTCGAAGGCACGCCACGCATGGCGCTCCGTTCCCTTGCTCATGCGCTCATACAGACCGAGGGTGGTGCCGTTTAGCTATTTCGACTGAGACTCCCGCCGCCCCACTTTGCTAGCCTTCTGCGGCTTGTGCGGGGTGGCGAAAGCGCGTTTCAGCGCCGCCTCGCGACGGGCCACCGTCTCCGCCTCGGAGTAGGTGTCGTCTTCTCTGGGCTGGGTGTCTGGCATGGAATCCTCCGATCCCGAATTGAACGCGCGATACCGTAATCTATGCGCCACCGTAGGTCACCTTTTCATCTGCTTCGGCAGATTTGAAGGGATGCTGACCGCCATGCTGAAGCTACACCTGGGCAGTCGGATGAGCGGCGAAAAGATGAGTGTCGAAGCCGTCGCGTTATCAAGCGCCATCTACGGCAGCATGAGATTTCGGGCGGCTCGAGATATTATCAAAAGGATCATGAAAACCGAGGGGACGCCCAAGCCCGCCATGGATTTTGCCCTCAAGGTCTTCGAGCAGGTCGGTCACATCGAAGACCTAAGAGACCGAATCGCTCACCATGCCGTGGTCCCTGCGTACAAGGGTGCAGAGGAATATTGGCAAGTGACCGACGCGATGAGCACAAAGGACATTCGAGAGCCCAAAGTCTATGTTTTCAGCGAAGAGGCGGTGGTAAAAGCCGCCCTTGACCTGATCGTAGCAGGTGACCGGCTCGGCGGGACCGTTGTGGGTCCGAAGCTGTTTGCGGATTCAGATTTTGACGTCTCGCCGCCTCCATGGCTCTATAGACCATCGATGCTAAAGCTCGTTCCTCAAAATAAGCTGCGGAGTCCTCTAGGACCCTCTCCCCAGCGATAATCATCTCCTCGCTTAGCTCAATTTCAGCGCCGGCCTGTCCCTGCCCCTCTACCTCAGGCTCTTGTGAAGTTAAAGACATAACTGCCATTCGCTTGACCGATATAAAGATATCTTTATATCCGCAAATATGCCGTCGCCGCCCAAAATCTTCGCTTCGCTGGCCGATCCGACGCGGCTTCGCATCCTGATGCTGCTGCGGGCGATGGAGCTGTCGGTGGGCGAGATCGCCCAGGTGCTCGGGCAGAGCCAGCCGCGGGTGTCGCGCCACGTCAAGATCCTCATCGATGCCGGCCTCGCCGAGCGCCACAAGGAAGGCAGCTGGGTGTTCGTCGGCCTCGGCGCCCGCGCCCGGGTCGAGCCCCTGTTCCAGCTGCTCGAGCGCTGGAGCGGCCTCGACGGCGAGGTCTCCTCGACCGCCGCCGACGCCGCCCGTCTCGCCGCCGTCCGCGCCGACCGAGCCGCCGCCGCCGAGCGCTATTTCGCCCTCCACGCCCAGGATTGGGACGCGCTTCGATCGCTCCACGTCGCCGAGAGCGAGGTCGAAGCCGCCATCGCCCGGGCGCTGAGCGAAGCGCCGATCGGTCGGCTGATCGACCTCGGCACCGGCACCGGGCGGATGATCGAGCTGTTCGGACCGTCGGCGAGCCAGGCGGTGGGAATCGACCGCTCGCCCGAGATGCTGCGCCTTGCCCGGGTCAAGCTCGCCCAGGCCGGCCTCGGCTCGGCCGAGCTCCGCCAGGGGGACATGTACGCGCTGCCGCTGCCGTCCGGGGCCGCCGACACCGTGATCATCCACCAGGTGCTGCATTATTCGCAGAACCCGGCCGCCGCGGTGTCGGAGGCGGCTCGGCTGCTCACTGCCGGCGGGCGGCTGCTCATCGTCGATTTCGCCCCGCACGATCGCGAGGAGCTGCGCTCGCGCGACGCCCATATGCGGCTCGGCTTCGCCGACGAGGCGATCCTCAAATATCTCGAGGAAGCCGGGCTCGAGGGCCGGGTCGTCGAGCATCTCGAGGGCGGCGAGCTCACCGTCACCTTGTGGCTGGGCGAGCAGCCGCAGGCCAAGCTCAAGGTGGTCGCATGAGCCCGCTCGCAACCGCCCTCTCCCATGTCGGCCGGCCGCTGTTCGAGGACGCGGCGGGCGACATCCAGGTCAGCTTCGAATTCTTCCCGCCCAAGACGGAGAAGATGGAGGCGACCTTGTGGGAGTCGATCAAGACCCTCGAGCCGCTCCAGCCGCGCTTCGTCTCGGTCACCTACGGCGCCGGCGGATCGACCCGCGAGCGCACCCATGCCACGGTCGAACGGATCGTGCGCGAGACCTCGCTGACTCCGGCGGCCCACCTGACCTGCGTCGGCGCCCAGCGCGGCGAGATCGACGAGGTCGCCCGCTCCTACTGGGACGCCGGCGTTCGCCATATCGTCGCCCTTCGCGGCGACCCGCCGGTGGCCGGGACCAAGTTCGAGCCCCCGGTCGGCGGCTATGCCAACGCCGCCGAGCTGGTGGCCGGGCTGAAGGCGGTGGCTCCGTTCGAGATCTCGGTCGCCGCCTATCCCGAGATCCATCCCGATTCGATCACCAAGGGAGCGGACCTCGACAATCTCAAGCGCAAGATGGATGCGGGCGCCGACCGGGCGATCACCCAGTTCTTCTTCTCGCCCGAGAGCTTCCTGCGCTTCCGCGACGAGGCCGCCGCGGCCGGGATCGAGGCCGAGATCGTGCCCGGGATCCTGCCCGTCTCCAACGTCGCCCAGACGCGCAAGTTCGCCGGCAGCTGCGGAGCCACCATCCCGTTGTGGATGGACCGGCTCTTCGAAGGGCTTGACGATCTTCCGGCGGCGCGCCAGCTGGTCGCCGCCACCGTCGCCGCCGAGCTGTGCGCCCAGCTCTATGCCGGCGGAGTCCGCCATTTCCACTTCTACACTCTGAACCGCGCCGAGCTGGCCTATGCGATCTGCCACCTGCTCGGGCTGCGGCCGAAGGATGAGACGAATGAACGCCGCCGAACAGCTTAAGGCCGAGGCCGGCCGGCGAATCCTGATCAAGGACGGCGCCTACGGCACCCAGATCCAGGCGCGCCGGCTGAGCGAGGCCGACTATCGCGGCGGGCTCGGCCTCGCCCGCGACCAGAAGGGCAATAACGACCTGCTCAACGTCACCGGCGCCGCGCTGGTCCGCGAGATCGCCCGGGACTTCGCCGATGCCGGCGCCGACATCCTCGCCACCAACACCTTCAACGCCAACCGGATCAGCCAGGCCGATTACGGCGCCGAGGCCCTGGTCAGGGAGATGAACGTCGCCGCGGCGCGGATCATCCGCGAGGTCGCCGACGGCGACGGGAGGAGGCGCTGGGTGGCGGGCGCGCTCGGGCCGACCAACAAGACGCTGTCGCTGTCGCCGAACGTCAACGATCCCGGCTATCGCGAGATCGATTTCGATACGCTCTCCGACGTCTATGTCGAGCAGGTCGAGGGCCTGGTCGAGGGCGGGGTCGACTTCATCCTGATCGAGACCGTGTTCGACACTCTGAACGCCAAGGCCGCGATCCACGCCACCCATCGGGTCCAGGAGGCGCTCGGCCGAGAGCTTCCGATCATGCTGTCGATGACGATCACCGACCTGTCCGGGCGCAACCTGTCGGGCCACAGCATCGAAGCCTTCTGGGCGTCGGTGCGCCACGCCCGGCCGCTGTCGGTCGGCCTCAACTGCTCGTTCGGAGCGGCCCAGCTCCGCGCCCACGTCGCCGCGCTCTCCGCGGTCGCCGATACGCTGGTGATGGCCTATCCCAATGCCGGCCTGCCCAACGATCTCGGCGAATATGACGAATGCGCCAGGACGACGGCGGCGCAGGTCAGGACCTGGGCCGAGCAGGGCATCGTCAACATCGTCGGCGGCTGTTGCGGAACCACGCCCGCGCACATCGCCGCGATCGCCGAGACGACCAGGGACTTCGCGCCGCGCAAGATCGCGCAGCCGAGGCGCCAGACCCTTTTGGCCGGAATCGAGCCGATGGTGCTGGCGGCCTGAATCCCTCTCCCTGAAGGGGAGAGGGAGGGGCCCGCGGCGAAGCCGCGGGAGGGTGAGGGCGAGCTATCTTCAGATTGGAATGTTGAACACCGTGAAAGTCACTGACCGCCCCTCACCCGGCTCGCTTCGCGAGCGTCCCTCTCCCCTGCAGGGAGAGGGAGTTGCCGCCGCCGCTTCCTCCTCCTTCGTCAATATCGGCGAACGCACCAACGTCACCGGCTCGGCCCGCTTCAAGAAGCTGGTCATGGCCGGCGACTATGCCGCCGCGGTCGAGGTCGCTCGCCAGCAGGTCGAGAACGGCGCCCAGGTGATCGACGTCAACATGGACGAGGGCCTGCTCGACGCCGAGCACGCCATGACCACCTTCCTGAAGCTGATCGCCGCCGAGCCGGACATCGCCCGGGTGCCGATCATGATCGACAGCTCGAAGTGGAGCGTGATCGAGGCCGGCCTCAAATGCGTCTCGGGCAAGCCGATCGTCAATTCGATCAGCATGAAGGAAGGGGAGGAGGAGTTCCTCAGGCTCGCCCGCAAGGTGCGCGACTACGGCGCCGCCATGGTGGTGATGGCGTTCGACGAGGTCGGCCAGGCGGACACCAAGGAGCGCAAGGTCGAGATTTGCGAGCGGGCCTACCGGCTCCTCGTCGCCGAGGGTTTTCCGCCCGAGGACATCATCTTCGATCCCAACATCTTCGCCGTCGCCACCGGCATCGAGGAGCATCGCCGCTACGCCCTCGACTTCATCGAGGCCTGCGCCGAGATCAAGGCGCGCTGCCCGCACGTCCACATCTCCGGCGGCCTCTCCAACCTCAGCTTCTCGTTCCGCGGCAACGAGCCGGTCCGCCGGGCGATGCACTCGATCTTCCTCTACCACGCCATCCCGGCGGGGCTCGACATGGCGATCGTCAATGCCGGCCAGCTCGACGTCTACGACACGATCGACCCCGAGCTTCGCGAGGCCTGCGAGGACGTCATCCTCGACCGGCGCGACGATTCCACCGAGCGGCTGGTCACCCTCGCCGAAAAGTATCTCGGCAGCGACCCGGTGCGGGAGAAGGCGGAGGCGGAATGGCGCGGCTGGGACGTCGGCAAGCGGCTGGAGCACGCCTTGGTCAAGGGCATCGACGCCTTCGTCGTCGACGACACCGAAGAGGCCCGGCTCACCGCCGAGCGGCCGATCCACGTCATCGAAGGCCCGCTGATGGACGGGATGAACGTCGTCGGCGACCTGTTCGGCTCGGGCAAGATGTTCCTTCCCCAGGTGGTCAAGTCGGCCCGGGTCATGAAGAAGGCCGTCGCCCACCTCATTCCCTTCATCGAGGAGGAGAAGGAGCGCAACGGGGTGACCCAGGGCAAGGGCCGGATCGTCATGGCGACGGTCAAGGGCGACGTCCACGACATCGGCAAGAACATCGTCGGGGTCGTGCTCCAGTGCAACGGCTTCGAGGTCGTCGATCTCGGCGTGATGGTGCCCTGGCAGGACATCCTCAAGGCGGCGAACGAGAACGGCGCCGACATGATCGGCCTTTCCGGGCTGATCACTCCGTCGCTCGACGAGATGGTGACGGTGGCCTCCGAGATGCAGCGCGCGGAGCTGTCCGTGCCGCTCCTGATCGGCGGCGCGACGACGAGCAAGGTCCACACGGCGCTTCGCATCGACCCGGCCTATTCCGGTCCGGTCCTCCACGTCCTCGATGCGAGCCGGGCCGTCGGAGTCGCTTCCTCGCTCGTCTCGGACACCCAGAAGCTGCCGCTGATCGCCAGGACGGCCCAGGAATATGAGACGGTTCGCGAGACTCGCGCCGGCCGGGGGCAGAGCGAGCTCTCGCCGCTCGCCGAGGCGCGCGCCAACGGCTTTGCCTACGACGCGCAAGGCAAGGCTCCGGCGCCGGCTCGGCCGGGCCTGCACAGCTTCGGCGAATGGCCGTTGCGCGAGCTCAGGAGCTCGATCGACTGGACGCCCTTCTTCCGGGCCTGGGAGCTGGCCGGCAACTACCCGGCGATACTCGAGGACGAGGTGGTCGGCGAGAGCGCCACCGCCCTGTTCAAGGACGCCGAGGCGATGCTCGACAGGATCATCGCCGAACATTGGCTGGTGCCGCGCGGAACGGTCGGCCTCTGGCGCTGCCGAAGGGAAGGGGACGACGTCCTCGTCCTCGCCGGCAACGACTGGACCCGCCTGCCTTTCCTTCGCCAGCAGGTGAAGAAGCGCGAGGGCCGCCCCAACATGTGCCTGGCCGACTTCGTCGATCCGGACGGGGAGGACTGGATCGGCGGCTTCGCGGTGGCGATCCACGGCCTCGAGCCGCACCTGGAGCGGTTCAAGGCCGAGAATGACGATTATTCCGACATCCTCCTCAAGGCGCTCGCCGACCGGCTGGCCGAGGCCTTCGCCGAGGTCCTCCACGGCCATGTCCGCGAGAGCGTGTGGGGCTATGCGGGCGTCGAGCACCTGACCAATCAGGAGCTGATCCGCGAGCGCTACACCGGCATCCGCCCCGCGCCCGGCTATCCCGCCTGCCCGGACCACAGCCTCAAGCCCGCCCTGTTCCAGATGCTCGGCGGCGAACCGGCCGGAGTGACCCTGACCGACAATTTCGCGATGCTGCCGACCTCGGCCGTCTCCGGCTTCTATTTCGGCCATCGCGACAGCCAGTATTTCGGGGTCGCCCGGATCGGCCGGGACCAGCTCGAGGATTATGCCGCACGCCGCGGGGTCTCGGTCGAGGAAGCGGAGCGCTGGCTTCGCCCCAATCTGGACTAGCGGCGACCGGCTTCAGACCTTCGGACGGCCTCGTCCCGCTCCGGGGCAGCGCGGCGGTTAACCCTGTTCCCGCCTCGACATTCGCGACCGGCGGCGCGATCGGGAGCCATGGCCCGGCCCCTTCCCGCCACGCTCATCGCGTGCCTTGTCGCCGCCGCCGCGCCGCTCCCCGCCCAGACGGCGCTCGCCCCGTTCACCGTCGAGGAGACCGGGCAGGGCTTCGACGCCCTCGACGAGGCGGTCGCGGCGATCGGCGAGGGCAGCGGCACGATCCTCATCGCCGCCGGCCGCTACCGCCAGTGCGCGGTCCAGGAGGCGGGCCGGGTCGCCTATGTCGCTCGCCGCGCGGGGACGGTGATCTTCGACGGCGTCGCCTGCGAGGGGAAGGCGGCCCTGGTGCTCGGCGGGCGCTCCGCCCGGATCGAAGGGATCGCCTTCCGAAACGTCCGGGTTGCCGCCGCCAACGGGGCCGGGATCCGCCTCGAGGACGGCGATCTCACCGTCCTCGATTCGGTCTTCCAGGACGGCGAGAACGGAATCCTCGCCGCCAACGACCATAGCGGCACCATCCATATCGAGCGGTCGACCTTCTCCGGCCTCGGCCGCTGCCCCGAGGATCATGGCTGCTCCCACGCCATCTACAATAGCGGCAACGGGACCTTGATCGTCAGGCGCAGCCGCTTCGAGCGGGGCACGGGCGGCCATTATGTGAAGAGCCGAGGCGCCCGGATCGAGGTGACCGATTCGAGCTTCGACGACAGCCGCGGCCGAGGCACCAACTACATGATCGACCTGTCGAACGGAGCGACCGGAACGATCGCCCGCAACATCTTCGTCCAGGGCGAGGACAAGGAGAATTACAGCGCCTTCATCACCGTCGCGCCCGAGGGCGCCGAGCACAGCTCCGAAGGCCTCAGCGTGATCGGCAACGAGGCGGGCTTCGTGCCGGGCCTGCGCCGCCGTTCGGCCTTCGTGGCAAGCTGGAATGGGGGCGCCGCCACGCTCGCCGACAATCGCCTCGATCCCCAGATCACCGGCTTCGAACGGCGCTGATCAGGCTCAGCCGCAGCCGGCGCGAAGCATCCCGGCGAGCCAGCCGTTCACGGTCGCATCGATCACCAGGTGAACGCGGTCGACGCTGCCGCGATTGACGGCGCTATGGGGGTCGGCGAGGCGAAGGTACCAGACGCTTCCCGGCTCCATCGGAACGGGCCGGCGATCGAGCAGGAACTCCGCCTCCTCGCCGGTCGCGATCGGCACGTGGAGGCGAGCGCAGCCCGAGGCGGCGTCGAGGCCGGGGTCGCGATGCTCCTTGATCCGCGAGCCCGGGGCGAGCCTCATCAGCCTCGCCGTCTGGAGCGGGCATTGGAAGCAGCCGATCGCTTCCCTCAGGGCCGGGGCGCGATCGAGGAAGCCGGTATCGACGAACCTTTCGGCCCCGGGATGGGGAAAGATCTGGCGAAGCGGGTGGCTCTCGCCTTCGGGCGCCCGAAGCGGGATGACGCTCCAGTCGCCCTCGTAATTGTCGGTGACGTAATGGGAGATCCAATCCTCGGAGTCGAACCGGCCGAGCTCGGCAGCCAGCGGTCCGGGGTCGAAAGCCAAGGGCAGCCGGACCCTGTCCGGGAGCGCGGCGAGCGCGGCTTGAGCGGAATCGAGCACGGCGGCAGGCTAGTCGCTGCACCGGATATTGAACAGCCGGCGAAGCGCCATCCGAATTCCGCAGCCCAGCGTCGCGCCCCGCGGCGGTCATGCTATAGCGGCCGGCGGCATGAATCGCTTGGCGGCCTTCCTCTCCATCCTGCTCGGCTGCCTGCTCGGCGGCGACGCCCTCGCGCAGACGCGGCACATGGAGGTTCGGCTGGTCGCGGAGACGGATTCGGTCGCGCCGGGATCGGCCGTGACGGTGGCCTTCGTCATGCGTCCGGAGCGCGGATGGCACGGCTATTGGCGCAATCCCGGCGACGCCGGCGCCGAGCCTCGGGTCGGCTGGCGGCTGCCGGAAGGCTGGACGGCGGGCCCGCTCCAATATCCTGTGCCCGACCGGCTGATCGCGCTGGGCCTGATGAACTACGTCTTCGAGCGCGATTATGCGCTGATGGCGACGATCCGGGTCCCCCAGGCGCAGGAGCCGGGGGTCGCCGTCCCGATCGATGCCCGGCTCGATTATCTCGTCTGCACCGAGGAGCTGTGCGTCCCCGAGACCGCGCGGGTCACGCTCGACCTCAGCGTCGCAGCCGCCGGCCCCCGCAATCCCGACTTCGACCGCTACCGCGAGGCGCTTCCGCGGCCGCTCGGCGGCGAGGGCCGGTTCGAGCTCGCCGGCGGCCGGTTGCGGCTCGCCATCCCGCTGCCGGCGGCGGTCGGGCTCGACGACGCCTATTTCTTTCCGGTCACCGCCGAAGCCCTCGCTCATTCGGCCCCGCAAAGCGTCTCCCGCCGCGGCGACCTGCTCATCGTCGAGACTCGAGCGGGTCCGCAGGCGGCGTCGCTCGCGGTCATCGAGGGGGTGCTGAAGGTCGGCGACGGCGTCGGCCTGTCCCTGGCGGCGCGCCGGGGGCAGGTCCCCGCGGCCGGAGCGCCGATCGCCCCCGCGGCCGGGGAGGAGACGGCAGGCGCGCGCTCCGTCCTGCTCGCGCTGCTCGGCGCCATCGCCGGCGGGCTGCTGCTCAACGTCATGCCGTGCGTGTTCCCGATCCTGAGCCTCAAGGCCCTGAGCCTGGCCCGCGCCGGCGAGACGGCGGGAGGGGCGAGGCGCGAGGCGAACGCCTATGCCGCCGGCGCCATCCTGACCTGCCTCGCCCTGGGCGGCCTTCTCCTCGGCCTGCGCTTCGGAGGCGCGGCGCTGGGCTGGGCGTTCCAGCTCCAGGATCCGCGGGTCATCCTGCTGCTGCTGCTGCTGGTGACCGCGATCGCCTTCAACCTGACCGGGCTGTTCAGCCTGCCCGCGCTGGCCGGCGGCGAGGCGCTCGCCCGCCGCAACGACGCGCTCGGCGCCTTCTTCACCGGCGCCCTCGCCGCCTTCGTCGCGACGCCGTGCACCGGGCCGTTTCTCGGCTTCGCGCTCGGCGCCGCCCTCGTCCTGCCGGGCTGGGCGGCGCTGGCCGTGTTCGCCGGCCTCGGCCTCGGCCTCGCGCTCCCGTTCCTGCTGCTCGGGCACGTGCCGGCCTTGCGCCGGCGGCTGCCGAGGCCGGGGCCTTGGATGGAGCGCTTCCAGCGGCTGCTGTCGGTCCCGATGTTCCTCACCGCGCTCGGGCTCGCCTGGGTGCTCGGCCGCCAGAGCGGGGTCGACGGAATGGCGCTCGGCCTCGGCGCGGCGCTGATGCTCGGGCTCGGCCTGTGGTGGCTGGGACGGCGGCAGCCGGGCCGCCCGATCCTGCTTCCGCTCCTGCTCATCCTCTTCGCCGTCGCCGCTCCGCTGCCCCTCGTGAGGACCGCCGAAGCCGCGCCGCCGGCGCCGGGCGGGCGGGTCGGCGCCGAGCCGTTCAGCGAGACCCGCCTCGCCCGGCTCCGTGCCGCGGGCAGCCCGGTCTTCGTCTACTTCACGGCCGACTGGTGCCTCACCTGCAAGGTCAATGAGCGGGCGGCGCTCGACCAGCCGCAGGTGGCGGCGGCGTTTCGATCGCGCGGAATCAGGGTCCTGGCCGGCGACTGGACTCGCGGCGACGTCGAGATCGGCCGCTTTCTCGAGCGGCACGGCCGCTCGGGGGTGCCGCTCTACCTCTATTATGCGCCCGGCCGCGAAGCCGAGCTGCTGCCCCAGATCCTCACCGTCGGAAGGCTAACGCGGCTGGGCGCCTGAGCGGCCGCGCTCCCAGACCTTGCGGCCGCCCACCCATGTCTCGAGGACCTGGGTCTCGCGGATCTGGCGCTGGTCCTGAACGGCGAAGATGTCGCGGTCGATGAAGATGAAATCGGCCATCCGCCCGGGCTCGAGCGTGCCGAGCCGGTCCTCGGCGAAGGCGGCATGAGCGGCGCCGCGGGTGAAGGCAGCGAAGGCCTGTTCGAGGCTCACTCGCTGTTGGGGGAGCCAGCCGCCCGGCGGATTGCCGGCCGAATCCTCGCGGCTGATCGCCGCCGCCAAGCCGTGAAAGGGGTTCGGGCTCTCGACCGGAAAGTCGGAGCCGAAGGCCAGCGGCACGCGATTGTCGATCATGCTTCGCCAGGCATAGGCGCCCTGCAGGCGCTCGAGCCCCATGCGCGCCTCGGCCATGTGCATGTCGCTGGTCTGGTGGACCGGCTGCATCGATGCGACGATGCCGTGCCTGGCGAAGCGCGGCAGGTCGGCGGGGTCGACGATCTGGGCATGCTCGATCCGCCAGCGCCGGTCGCCGCGATAGGTGTCGGACAATTCCTCGATCGCCTCGAGCAGCACCGCATTGGCCTGGTCCCCGATCGCGTGGACCGCGACCTGGAAGCGGTCCATCGCCGCCCGGCTCATCAGATTCTTGAGGACGGTGTCGGTGGCGAGCGGAAGGCCGCGCTGGCCCGGCGCATCGCGATAGGGCTGCTTCAGCCAGGCGCCGCGGGAGCCGAGCGCGCCGTCGAGATAGAGCTTGACGCCGACCATGCGGAGGCGGCCGTCGTAGAGCCATGGGCTCGGCCGAGTCCCCGCCACGGCGAGCAGATCGTCGATCGAGGAGGCGTAGGAGAGGATCCGGAAATTGAGCTGGCCGGCATCGCCGGCGCGGCGCATCACGTTCCATTCCTCGGCCGTCGTGCCCATGTCGGCGACCGCGGTGAGGCCGTTGGCGAGCAGCAGCTCCTGGGCCCTGGCCAACGCCCGGTCGCGATGGAGGGGGAGGGGCGGCGGAACGGCGCGCTCGACCAGCGCCATGGCCGCGTCGACGAAGATGCCGCTCGGATTGCGCCCCGAGCGCTCGATTCGGCCGCCGTCCGGCGCCTGGGTGGTCGCGGTGACCTCGGCCTCGCGCATCGCCGCGCCGTTGGCCCAGCCGGCGTGGCCGTCGACCCGTTCCAGCCAGACCGGCCGGTCGCGAACCGCGGCATCGAGATCGGCGGCGGTCGGAAAACGGCCGAGGCCCCAGCGCTCCTGGTTCCAGCCGCGCCCGACGATCCAGCGCGGGGTCGGATTGGCGGCGGCATATTCGGCGATCCGGCGCTGAGCCTCCTCGAGCGAATTGGTGTCCGACAGGTCGAGCTGGAGCGCGCCCATGCCGAGGCCCATGACATGGCCGTGAGCGTCGATGAGGCCCGGAAGCAGGGTCCGGCCGCGCCCGTTGAGAAGATATTGCGGCCGCTCCGGGCGCCGGTCGCGCTGGCGCAGAAGCTGCTTCACCCGGCCGTCGTCGGTCAGCACCATCCCGGTGAAACGGAAGAGCCGGCCGTCCTCGCGCAGGGTGTAGCCGTTGACATTGTCGATCAGCGAGTCGGCCAGGGCCGGCGAAGCGGCGAGCAGGGCCAGAAAGATGAGCAGAAGGCGCTTCAAGGCTCCAGCCTCCGGACCAGCGACGACGTATCCTGCCGGCCTGCGCCGATGGCCTGCAGGTCGGCGTAGAATTGATCGACCAGGGCGGTCAGCGGGAGCCGGGCGCCGTTCGCCCGCGCCTCGTCCAGGGTCAGCCCGAGATCCTTGCGCATCCAGTCGACGGCGAAGCCGAAGTCGAACTCGCCCCGGGCCATGGTCGCCCAGCGGTTGACCATCTGCCAGCTCTGCGCGGCGCCGCCCGAGATGGCGTCGAACACCTTGGCGGAATCGAGGCCGGCGGCCGCGGCGAAGTGGACCGCTTCCGCCAGTCCCTGGACGGTCCCGGCGATGCAGATCTGGTTGACCATCTTGGCGAGCTGGCCGCTCCCCGCCGGCCCGACATGGACGATCCGGGCGGCATAGCATTCCATCAGCGGGCGGGCGGCGGCGAGCGCCTCGTCGGTGCCCCCGCACATGATCGCGAGCGCGCCCTTCTCGGCGCCGGACTGGCCGCCCGAAACCGGAGCGTCGACGCAGTGGAAGCCGCGCGCCTGCGACTGCTCGGCGAGCCGCCGCGCGATCGCGGCCGAGACCGTGGTATGGTCGATGAACAGGCCGCCTTCGCCCAGCGCGGCGAACGCCCCGGCCGGGCCGAGAGTGACCTCCTCCAGATCATTGTCGGCGCCGACGCAGGCGATCACGGCCGCCGCGCCCGAGGCCGCCGCGGCCGGGCTCTCCGCCCGCGCCCCGCCATGAGCCTCGACCCAGGCGAGCGCCTTGCCGGGGGTCCGGTTGTAGACGACGAGATCGTGTCCGGCCCTCGCCAGGTGGCCGGCGATCGGCGCCCCCATGACGCCCAGGCCGAGGAATGCGATGCGTGCCATCCGGCGGCGATAGGGCCTGTTTGCCGGTCGCGCCAGATGGTCCGGAAGCGGGCACCGCATCGAAGCGACGGCCGCGCCCGGCCGGGGCCGCCCGGTAGCAATCGAACCGAGCCGCGTCCCGGGCTGGCACGCCGCGGCGCAGCGGGCCCTAGGCGCGCGAAGCGGCCTTCCCAACCCTCGCGCTTGGGCTCATAAAGATCGCTTCAATCACCGCGAACCGGCTGGAGTCGAGTTGAGCGCACCGTTCCGCTTTCCCCGTTTCTTCGTGACCACTCCCGCGCCTTGCCCCTATCTGGTCGGCAAGACCGAGCGGAAGGTGTTCACCGAGCTGAACGGTCCCCATGCCGGCGAGCTCAACGACGCGCTCGGCCGGATCGGCTTCCGCCGGAGCCAGAACGTCGCCTACCGGCCGAGCTGCCTCGACTGCACTGCCTGCGTCTCGGTGCGAGTCATCGCCGGCGAATTCCAGGCGAGCGCCACCCAGCGCCGGGTGCTGAAGCGCAACCGCGACCTCGAGGTCACCGCCTGCAAGGCCTGGGCGACCGAGGAGCAATATCAGCTGCTTCGCCGCTACCTGCGCGCGCGCCACCCTGACGGCGGCATGGTCGAGATGGACGAGCACGATTTCTCGGACATGGTCGAGCAGAGCCCGGTCAAGACCTACATCGTCGAATATCGCGAGCCTTCGGTCGACGGGCGCCCGGGGCGGCTGGTCGGCGCCTGCCTGACCGACCAGCAGGCCGACGGCCTTTCGATGATCTACAGCTTCTTCGAGCCCGACGACGAGCGCCGCTCGGGCCTGGGCACCTACATCATCCTCGACCATATCGTCCGCGCCGGGCGGGCAAGTCTGCCCTATGTCTATCTCGGCTATTGGGTCGAGGAATCGAAGCGCATGACCTATAAATCGCGCTTCCGCCCGCTCGAGAAGCTCGGGCCGGGGGGATGGCGGAGATTCGACCCCGAGCAGCGCGAATTGCCGCTGGCCTGAAAGGTTCGGAAGGTTGCGAAGGTGCCGCGCTTCCACGGAGTCGCACTACTTATTCGCCCGGATAAGACTTTTCGCGTGATTATCGTTTCGCTGCCGATCACTTGAGGATCGGCGTTCTGAATCTTGAAACGGTGGATCGTGACTTTCCTTCGCTCGCCAAATCTGGTTCAAGATGGCGACGCGGGAGACCCACATGGCAGCGCTTGACCGGATCGACAGGCCCTACGGCAGCGGCGATCCGGATATCCTGACCGCCGGTCCCGTCGGAAGCCGCCTGCTCGGCTTCCAGGGCGGCGACGTGATCCGCGGCGGCGGGTCCGCCGACCTCCTCTTCGGTCTCGCGGGCAACGACCGGATCGAGGGCGGGAACGGCGCCGATACGCTGCACGGCGGCAGCGGCGGCGACGCGCTCTATGGCGGCGGCGCGAACGACCTCCTGTTCGGGGACCCCGACGCCTATCTTCTGTCCGCGGGCGCGGCGGTGGCCGAGCGGACGGACGCTCTGATCGGGGCCAGCAGCTTCGGCATCGTCTATTTCGGGTCGTCCTATACGCTGGAGGGGTTGGCTGCCGCCGCCCACGATATGCTGATCATCAACCCGGCAAGGACGATCAACACGAATGTGGCGCGCGGCGAGGAGCTTTGGCTCGCCAACGAGATCTCGGCCATCGAGGGGAACGGCAAGCAGGCGATCGGCTATATCAGCCTGGCCAAGATCAACGACTTCGTCGACTATTGGGATCCGGGCTGGACATCGAACGGGCGGGCGACCGGCGTCGACACGGGCGCTCCCAAATTCCTGCTCGGACTGGACCCGGAGGAGCATGACGGCGACTTCACCCGCCTGGCCGATTTCGGCGACGCCGGATGGCGAGCTCTGCTGTTCGACCGCGTCGAGACGATCATCGATCAGGGCTTTTCGGGATTGTTCCTCGACGACCTCATGCAGCATTACGACCGCCATCCGAAGGACCCCGCGAAGATCGCGGAGGCGGCCCGCGACATGCGGGATCTCGTCATCGCGCTGGTCGACCATGCGCGCGACAAGATCCGGTTGGAGAGCGGCGAGGCGGCGGCCGAGGCCTTCACCATCATCGTCAACGGCGCCCCGTTCCTCATCGCCAACACGACCGCGGACAACAGCGCGCTCGACGCCGGCCGGGAAGCGGCGTTCTACGGCTCGATCGACGCCCTGCTCGTCGAGAATTACGTCAGGATCGGCGACGGCCTGGCCTTGGCTCAGGCCGTCCAGGCCTATGGCGCGCGCGGCATCGCCCTGCTGTCGGTCGATACCGGCCAGGCGACTCCGCAGCAAAGGGCGGAGATCGAGGAGGCGGCCGTCGCGGCGGGCTTCCTTCCGACCGTGACTCCGACCGGCAATTATTCCGATCTCAGCAGCCGCTTCGTCCCCGGTGCCAACCTGCCTGCCGCCGGCAACGACCTGCTCGACGGCGGCACCGGCGCGGACCAGATGCAGGGCCGAGGGGGAAACGACAGCTATTTCGTCGACAATGTCGGCGACCGGGTCGTCGAGGCGAACGGGGCCGGCACCGACACGGTCAACAGCTCGGTGAGCTTCAGCCTCTACGGGCAATATATCGAGAAGCTGACCCTGACCGGCTCGGCCGCGGTCAACGCCGCCGGCAACAGCCTGGCCAACATCTTGACCGGCAACTCGGCGGCCAATGTGCTGAACGGAATGACCGGCGCCGACGCCATGGCCGGCGGCAAGGGCGACGACACCTACGTCGTCGACCATTCCGGCGACACCGTCAGGGAGCTGGCCGGCGAGGGCGCTGACAGCGTCCGAAGCTCGGTCAGCTTCAGCCTCGCCGGCCAATATATCGAGAAGCTGATCCTGACCGGCTCGGCGGCGATAAACGGCACCGGCAACGGCCATGCCAACAGCCTGACCGGCAACGGCGCCGCCAACCTGCTCGACGGCGGCGCCGCCGCGGACACGCTTTCGGGCGGGGGCGGCGCCGACTTCTTCCTGTTCAGCTCGGCGCTCGGCGGCGGCAATGTCGACGCGATCCTCGATTTCTCGGTGCCGGCCGACACGATCCGGCTCGCCCGTTCGGTCTTCACCCAGGCCGGCGCCAACGGCACGCTTTCCGCTGCCGCCTTCCGCCAGGGCGCGGCCGCCGCCGATGCCTCGGACCGGATCGTCTACGATTCGGCGACGGGCAGGATCTTCTACGATCCGGACGGCAGCGGAGCGGCCGCCCAGATCCTCTTCGCCAGCGTGACGGCGGGGACGGCGCTCACCCAGGCCGACTTCGTCGTCTACGGTTGAGACGAGGCCTCGGCGGGGTCTTTTCGTCGCCGGTCGCGCGAATGGCCGTTTCCCCGCCTTCGCTTGGCGATTAACATGCTGTTCCAGCTTCGGGGCGGGAAATATTCATGGCAACTTATCGTGGAACCGACCTCGCCAACGTCTATCACGGCGGCAATGAGCCGGACCGAATCGAGGGCCTGGGCGGCAATGACGACCTCAGCGGCGGCGGCGACAACGACTATATCGACGGCGGGGCCGACAACGACAAATTGTTCGGCAATGACGGCAACGACCGTCTGCTCGGCGGCCTCGGCATGGACGAGCTCTCAGGCCAGATCGGCGACGACGTGCTGCTCGGCGGCGACGAGAACGACTTCCTCGACGGCGGCGCCGGCGCCGACGAGCTCGACGGCGGCGAGGGCGACGACATTCTCGACGCCGGCGCGGACACCGACGAGGACCGGCTGTCCGGCGGCGACGGCGACGACTGGCTGCTCAACGGCAGGGAGGGGGACGAGCTCGAGGGCGGCGACGACGACGACATCTTCCAGATCGCGAACGTCAACAACGCCTGGAACTTCTCGATCGACGGCGACGCCGGAGTCGACCGGCTCATCATCCAGACGCGTCCCGAATATCTGACCTATTCGATCGACTGGGGCCTCAGCCTGGCGACCACCGAGATCGAGATCTTCCACGACGGCCTGGCCGGAAGCCTGACCGTTCGCGGCGTCGAGCAGATCCTGTTCGGCGGCTCGCCGTCGGGGCCGTTCCACCGCTTCACCAACGTCGCGACTCCCTACGACCGCCACCTGCCGCCCGAATATGAGGGCGCGATCGTCGCCGAGATGGCCGACCTCGCCGCCGTCGCCTATGAGGATGCCGACCGGCAGGACGAGGAATCCGGCTATGCCGCGGCGCTCGCCCGCGGCTGGCACCCGCTGGCCGCGCTCGAACTGGGGATGGCGCCGGCCGCTTTCGGATTCGGCGAGATTTCCTACCGCTTCGAAGACGGCCTTTACACGGTGGCGACCCCGCTCAACCCGCTGAAGCCGGACCTCGCCGGCAACGCGCTCGTCCTGGCCGGGGTCCTCAACGACAAGGCGACGATCGTCGTCGCCTTCCGCGGCACCGACCAGGGCCTGATCGAAGAATCCCCCGCCTATCTCTCGTTCGACGCGACCTACCGTTACTTCCTGCCGCTGATCGACAAGATCAAGGCCTATGCGGCCGCCAACGGCGTCGAGCAGATACTCCTGACCGGCCACAGCATGGGAGCGGCGCTCGCCCAGACGGCCCTGGCCGAGAGCTTCGCCGACGACGAGGAGGCGCGGGCCTTCGTCTTCGCTTCCCCCGGCGGCGATTCCGGTTCGGCCGACCAGGCCCCGGACGACCGCATCGTCACCTTCAACCGGCTGCTCGACGCGATTCGCCTCGTCGACGAGCCCCTGGGGCTGAAGGAGATTGCCGGCGACACGGTCACGCTCGACGGCGCGAACGCGCGACCCTGGTGGGACCCGTTCGGCAATCACGACAGCCAGCGCTATCTCGACGACATGATCGACCTGTCCCGCGCCGCGGGCGACTTCGCCAATTTCGGCTTCCATCAGACGGCGTTCGCCGCCGCGATCCGCACGGGAAGCGTCTGGACGGGCGGCGATCTTCGCCTCTCCCTCGGCAACGAGGAGGCCAATACGCTCAAGATCGCCGGCGAAGGCATCGCCGTCGGCGGCGCGGGGGACGATCGCTTCGAGATCGCCGGAAGCCTGGTCTTCGCCGGCATGATCGTCGACGGCGGCCGCGGCAGCGAGGACTCGATCGTCTTCGCCGACGCCGCTCTCTACCGGCACCAAGGCGATCCGGAACAATTCACGCTGACCCGCAACGGCGTCGCGGCCGGCTCCTATTACGGCATCGAGATCATCATCAGCCCGGAACGCACGATCTTTACCGACGGCCGCGCCGTCGCCATCCAATATGCTCCGGGAACGGGCGCATTCTCCGCTTGGGCGCCGGCGATCGCGGCGGCCGGCGCTTCGACGCCGACCTGGACGCTGGCGGCGGGCTTCGACGTCGCCGAAGCCGGCGACGGCGCGCTGACGGTGATCGGGACGAGCGCGGCCGACGTCATCTACGCCGGGCTCGGCGACAAGACGATCGGCGGCGGCGGCGGCAACGACGTCCTGATGGTGCGCGACGGCGGCCTCGCCGCCGCGTCCGACCGCATCGTGCTGGACGGCGGCGCCGGCGCCGACATCATGATCGGCGGATCGGGCGGCGAGATATTCCTAGTCGACGCGATCGAGGACGTTGTCGTGGGCGGCGGAGGCACCGACGCGGTCCGCGCGGCGGTCGCCTACGTCCTGCCCGGCGACGTGGAGAATTTGACTCTCCTCGCCGGTGCCGGTCCGATCGCGGGGCGCGGCAACGCCTTGGCCAACGTCATCCTCGGCAACGAGGGCGCGAACCGGCTGGAGGGACTGGCCGGCAACGACCAGCTGATCGGCGGCGCCGGCCTCGACACGACCGCCGGCGGTCCCGGCGACGATCGCCACTTCGTCGACAGCGGCGGCGACGTCGTGCTGGAGGCGGTCGGAGAGGGCGCCGACACCGTCTTCACGGCGGTCAGCTACACCCTTGGCGCCGGCCAGGCGATCGAGACCCTGGCCACGATCGACGGCTCGGCGGCGACCGCGATCGACCTTACCGGCAACGCATTCGGCAACAGCCTGATCGGCAATGCGGGCGCCAACATCCTCAACGGGGGAGGCGGGGTGGACCGGCTCGAAGGCCGCGGCGGGGACGACCAGTATATCGTCGACGCCGCCGGCGACCTGATCGTCGAGCTGGCGGGTGGCGGCGCCGACTCGGTGCGCAGCACGGTCGGCTACGTCCTGCCAGGTGAGGTGGAAAATCTCACCTTGGCCGGCGGCGGCACGATCAACGGGGTCGGCAATGCGCTGGCCAACACCCTCACCGGCAACGGCGCCTCGAACCGGCTGGACGGCAAGGGCGGCGCCGACATCCTGACCGGGGGCCTTGGCCACGACGTCTATGTCGTCGACCATGTCGGGGACAAGGCGGTCGAGGGCGGCAGCAGCGGCAACGACACGATCGAGAGCTCGGTCGATTACGGGCTTCCGACTCATTTCGAGCGGCTCGTCCTGACCGGCACGGCGGGGCGCTCCGGGCGCGGCAATTCGGGCGACAACAGCGTCACCGGCAATTCGGGCGGCAATTTGCTCAACGGCGGCAGCGGCAACGACAATGTCGACGGCGGCGCCGGCAATGACAGCCTCTACGGAAGCCTCGGCATGGACGTGCTCAAGGGCGGGGCCGGGCTCGACCGCTTCCTGTTCAACACCGCTCTTGGCCCGACCAACGTCGACAGGATCGTCGATTTCTCGCCCGCCGACGACGCCTTCCACCTCGCCCGCTACGTCTTCACCAAGGCGGGCGCGAACGGCACGCTGAGCCCGGCCGCCTTCCACCAGGGCGCCGCGGCCGCGGACTCCTCGGACCGGATCGTCCACGACCAGGCGACGGGGAGGATCTTCTACGATCCCGACGGCAGCGGAGCGGCGGCCCAGGTCCTCTTCGCCACCGTCGCCGCGGGAACCGCGCTGACCAGCGCCGACTTCATCCTCTACAGCTGAGCGGCCGCGGCGCGGGGGCTTGCGGAAAGCGCCGGTCGGCCGATATCCTGCCGCCGGCTGAATCCTGTTGCGGAGCGACGATGCACATTTCCCGCCGAAACCTGCTCCTCGCCGGCTGCGTCCTCTTCGCCGGCTGCGACGGCGGCGAAGGAACGCTCAGTCCGGCCCCGCAGCCGCCGCCCGCGCCACCGCCGCCGGCGCCGGTCACGCTCAATTTCTCCTTCGCCGACGGCCTCGCCGGCTGGGAGGCCAATTATGCCGATTACACGCTCGGCCAGGAGAACAGCATCGGCTTCTCCTTCGGCCACGAGCGGCTGCCGCCGCCGCTGGCGACGACATTGGGCTTCTTCCTGTCCGGCAACAATGCCTCGGACGACCTGTTCATGTACATCAGCCGGCGGCTCGACGGGCTGGCGGCCAATACGCGCTACCGGGTCGATACCAGCATCACCTTCGCCACCAATGCGGCGCGCAACTGCGCCGGGGTCGGCGGCCAGCCCGGCGAGAGCGTCTTCATCAAGGCGGGCGCGGCCGATTCGGCGCCGGCCAAGGTCGTCCAGAACGGCAATTACGTCACCGTCGACGTCGACAAGGGGCAGCAGGGCAATAGCGGCGCCGAATTGGTCATCATCGGCAATTTCGCCCAGGACACGCCGGGCGACTGCCTCAACCCCGAATATCGCCGCAAGACCTTGTCGAGCGGCGGCAACGGGCCGGTCGTGACCAGCGACTCCGGCGGCCGGCTGTGGCTGGTGATCGGCACCGAATCGGGCTTCGAGTCGGTGACCCGAATCTACTATCTGAACGGCTCGATCACCCTGACGCCCGTCTAGGGTCCGTCCGGGTGAAGCTGAATCGTTTCCCGGCGAAGGGGCCCCCCGCAAAGTAGTACTTTGCGGGGACCCCGAAGGCCGGGACCCAGTCCTTCCGACAGTGCCGTTGGACCCCGGCCGGAGTTTATCCTGAGCGACGCCGCAGGCGGCGTCGAAGGGCCGGGGAACAGATGTTTCCACTTCAGCGGGGCAGACTCTAGGGGCGCATTGTGCCGCCTGCCGATTGCGCCTACGCTCCGGCCTTCCCCGGGGGGCCGCTTCCATCCGCGGCTGAGAGTCGGGCAGGGAGCCCGAGACCCGTCGAACCTGATCCGGCTGACACCGGCGTAGGGAGGGCGTTCGGCACATCCGTTCTCCGTCCCGCAAGAGGAGAATGACGATGGCCGACGCCCCGGCGCGAACCGAAATCCCCCTCTCCCTGCAGGGGAGAGGGGCAGCCGCGAAGCGGCAGGGTGAGGGCCTTCAGGTCACCACCGGCCCGATCCGCGGCAGCCGCAAGATTCGCGTCGGCCCGCTCGGCGTGGCGATGCGCGAGATCGACCTCGAGCCGAGCTCGGGCGAGCCGCCCTTGCGGGTCTACGACTGCTCGGGGCCTTATACCGATCCCGAGGCCCGAATCGACATCATGGCCGGGCTGCCCGAATTGAGGCGCGGCTGGATCCGCGGTCGCGGCGACGTCGAGGAGGTGCTCCAGCGCGAGGTCAGGCCCGAGGATAATGGATTTGCCCGGGGCGGCAAATCCATCCAGCTCGGCCCCGACCGCTCCGGCGGAGTCCAGCCCTTCCCCAACGTCCGCAAGAAGGTCTTGCGCGCCAAGCCCGGGCACAACGTCTCTCAGATGCACTACGCGCGCAAAGGCATCATCACTCCGGAAATGGAATATGTGGCGATCCGCGAAAACCTTGGTCGCGAAGCCATTCGCGACCATGTCCGCGACGGCCAGGATTTCGGCGCCTCCATCCCCGAATACGTCACCCCCGAATTCGTCCGCGACGAGGTGGCGAGGGGCCGCGCCATCATCCCCGCCAACGTCAACCACCCCGAGAGCGAGCCGATGGCGATCGGCCGCAACTTCCTGGTCAAGATCAACGCCAATATCGGCAACTCGGCCGTCGCCTCCGACGTCGCCGCCGAGGTCGACAAGATGGTCTGGTCGATCCGCTGGGGCGCCGACACGGTCATGGACCTGTCGACGGGCCGAAACATCCACGACACCCGCGAATGGATCGTCCGCAACTCGCCCGTGCCCATCGGCACCGTCCCCATCTACCAGGCGCTGGAGAAGGTCGGCGGGGTCGCCGAGGAGCTGAGCTGGGAGATCTACCGCGACACTCTGATCGAGCAGGCCGAGCAGGGCGTCGACTATTTCACCATCCACGCCGGAGTGCGCCTCCCCTACATCCCGATGACGGCGAAGAGGGTGACGGGCATCGTCAGCCGGGGCGGCTCGATCATGGCCAAATGGTGCCTCGCCCACCACAAGGAGAGCTTCCTCTACGCGCGCTTCGAGGAGATTTGCGAGATCATGAAGGCCTATGACATCGCCTTCAGCCTCGGCGACGGCCTTCGCCCCGGAAGCATCGCCGACGCCAACGACGAAGCCCAGTTCGCCGAATTGGCGACCCTGGGCGAGCTGACCCGGATCGCCTGGCGGCACGACGTCCAGGTCATGATCGAAGGCCCCGGCCACGTGCCGATGCACAAGATCAAGGCCAATATGGACAAGCAGCTCGAAGCCTGCGGCGAAGCCCCCTTCTACACCCTCGGGCCCCTGACCACCGACATCGCCCCCGGCTACGACCACATCACCAGCGCGATCGGCGCCGCGATGATCGGCTGGTTCGGCACCGCGATGCTCTGCTACGTCACGCCCAAGGAGCATCTCGGCCTCCCCGACCGCGACGACGTCAAGGTCGGCGTCGTCACCTACAAGCTCGCTGCCCACGCCGCCGACCTGGCCAAGGGCCACCCCGCCGCCAAAATGCGCGACGACGCGCTGTCACGCGCGAGGTTCGAATTCCGCTGGCGAGACCAGTTCCACCTCAGCCTCGATCCGGACACCGCCGAACAATATCACGACCAGACGTTGCCGGCCGAAGGCGCCAAAACCGCCCACTTCTGCTCGATGTGCGGCCCAAAGTTCTGCTCGATGAAGATCACTCAAGAGGTGCGGGATTTTGCTGCTGCTCGCGCAGCTAACAGCGGATTTCCGGGGGAAAGCCGCGATCTCGAACTTGGGGAGCGAAGCGAAGCTGGGGAAGGGGCCCCCGCGCTCAGTCTTGAGGCGGGCATGGTGGAGATGAGTGAGAAATTTCGGTCTGCTGGAGGCGAAATCTATCTGCCACGGTAGAGTGGTCCAAGACTGAGGTAAGCTTGGCAATCTGACAGCGGTGCAGGCGATGCGATGGGCGGAGGACAGCAGCTTCGTTCGATTATGCAGCCTCGGCAGCCGTTAGTTTATAGAACTTCGGAGATGCAGACGATTGCCGTTCCGCCACCGATATCACGGCCTCCTTGCTGCCGATCACCATCGCAAACTCTATGTCGGTATCGGCATCGGTAAGGGACAGAAGGCCAGAACTCAGTCTCCTTCCATCCGACTTCGTCTTTAGGGATCCGAGGACCCGGCGGCCAACAATCTTGCCGTTGTACTCTACGGTGTACCGCACCGGTTTCGCCTCTACCCCCAACGAGCTGGCCAGCGCGTTGGCGCTTCGTTCATACTCCCCTGTGGCATGAAAGACATCTCCCTCGATAGAAATGCTAAGTGTGCAATCCGGTCCCACCCAGCGTTTTGGTAGCGCTTCAATATCCGGATGCGTGATGGCTTGCCCGAGGCCCCTGAAAAATTCGCGCCTGCTCTCTGTGGCCTTTATCGCGGCCTCCAACTTCTTACCTTCTTCATCTGGTATGTCTTTGAGCGCGGAGATAGCTTCGCCTACATTCCAGTGAAAGTTCTCGATCTCAAGGGCCTTCTTAAGTTCTTCCCCTGCTTCTTCGGCGAATCCGGCGCCCATGAATTTGTACGCCAAATTACTCATAGCTAGTGTCTCGCCTTTTGTAGCTGCCATGCGATATGAGTCGACAGACTTTGCAGGCATTCCTAGCCTCTGAAAGCAAACACCCAAATTGTTCCAAGCCGCGGATGACCTCTCACCGGATGGTATCTGAGTGTAGTGATAGAGTGAAATATCGTGTACTTCAATTTGGGAATATCTATAGGCCAAGCTAAATCTAGAGTCCCAATCATCCGGTTGCAAATCTACAATCCTCTCTAATATCTCGATTTCCGAATACTTACCGTCAAAATCAGATACAAGATCCTTCATCCTATATAAGTAGTTGAGCTGCTCTTTTTTATCCGCATCTAGCATCCTCGCCCGCTGCGATTTCATCATTTCGTCAGACTTCTCACGCTGCCCGGCCTTACGCATTTGGACGGCAGCTAAGCCCCGCAAGCGCTCGCTTTCCACCACATCTGCGGCTGTAAGCTCCGCTGCACGCAAATATCCCTCAGCTGCCTCAGAGCTTAAACCGAGAACGACAAGCCCCTCTACTAAAGTGAGGAGTATCTGGACGTCTTGAGGGTGGGCTTCGCGAAGTGAACGAAGGCGGCTCACCGAGCCTCCCTTGTCCGTGCGGAGGCGCCAGACTTCCTTCATCGAATCCCACCTTGCCAACTTAAGCGGGTCGGAAGCCTCCTTTGTGCGACGGTACGCTTCATCTATCTGCTGCGCCGCGTCGTCCTCGTCGACGATCAGTCTCCAAGCGTATGCGTTTTCATACCTCGCTACGTCCCAAGACCCATCAGGAACGTCTCCATCGGGAATTGAACGAGGCTGGTCTTCTTCGCTTGCCGCCTTTTGCTGAGCTTCTGGTGAGGTGGCCTCCTCAGCGCTAGATGGAAGAGATAAGGCCCTAGTCATTTCCAAGAGTCGCCCAAAAGCCTTTTCAGGGTACGCACGTTCGAAGGGAATGAATTCTATATCGCCCTGCAGTCCTCCGGGCTTGCGGCAGCCATTTTCCAGCAAAAGGATGACCTGCATTTTTCTGCCAACGGCTAGACCAATTTCTTGAATTATCCAGTCAGACGTCTTCCACTGCAGGTCGATGTCTCTAACTACCCTTTTACCTCTATCCCAAACGGACGGATGAGCATTTTCATTGGCGGTTACACGCTCTTTCTTCGTGCAGATGCCGATGAAGACGTTACGGTCCTCGACTAAACTGAGAACCTTTTTCGCTAGTTCAGTAGGCTCAGCGGCTCGTGCGTGCACCCAATCGAAGGTGGGCAACACCGCTTTCATCTGGTCGAAATAGGAAAGGAAGATGCCAACGACGGCTTCATCACCCTCGGTGAAGCTATGGCCGACAAAGGCCCGAATTTGCTTCATGATAACCCCGTTGAATTGTGCCTTGTCCTACCAGCTGAGTCAGGCCCACCTTCCCGCTAGTCTGGTCGAGAGTAGGTCGAACCGCAATGCCCCAATCCCTCGCCCACATCGCCCTCATCGTCCGCGACTATGACGAGGCGATCGCCTGGTTCACGGGCGTGCTCGGCTTCACCCTCGTCGCCGATCAGTACCAGCCCCAGCAGGACAAACGCTGGGTGCTCATCGCGCCGCCGGGTGCGAGCGTGAACGCCGCCACCCTCCTCCTCGCCCGCGCCTCCACGCCGGAGCAGGAGGCCTCCATCGGCAACCAGGCGGCCGGGCGGGTCTTCCTGTTCCTGAAGACCGACGATTTCGACCGGGACTATGAAGCCTATCTCGCCCGCGGCGTCCGCTTCGTCCGCGAGCCCAAGGAGGCGCCCTACGGCAAGGTCGCGGTGTTCGAGGACCTTTACGGCAACCTCTGGGACCTCGTGCAATTCGGCGACGGCCGCTGAGCAGCGAGCCGCTGTCGCCGTCGGCCGGCCGCTTCTCGCCTCGCGAGGGAGAATCCCGCGAATCCGCGCGTTATCCGCGCTGAAAGGAGACAGTGAAATGGCCAGGAATACGGGCGAAGGCTATCGCATCGGATCGGTCGACGGCCGCACCCAGGTCCGGAACCCGGTCACCGGCGACTGGACCAAGCGCGACCGCGATCCCGACAGCGAGAGGGCCGGCAAGTTCACGGACGTCAAGTCGGACGGAACGCCGTTCAAGGGCGTCGCCAAGGAGCCGGACCGCCGCCGCGCCCGCTGACGCCTCGGCCCCCTTCGTCGACCAAGCGGGCGGGCGGTCCGGTGCCCGCCGTCGCCCGGACGGCAGCGGTTCCTCGCTCCCCAAGACCTGGTTCAGTGCGCCTGTGCGAATGAGGGTGCCTGGAAGACCGACGCCGCCGACCCGCCCCGCCCCACGAGGACGAAATCATGCCCAGCCAAGGCCGGACCGACGCCGCCTCCCGCCTCCTCGCCGCCTCGCCCGACGCCGTCTTCGCCGCGCTCGTCGATCCCGGCGCTCTGATGGCCTGGCTGCCGCCGGACGGGATGAGCGGCCGCGCCCTCCTGTTCGAGCCGCGCGAGGGCGGGCGCTATCGGATCGAGCTTCGCTACCAGGACGCCGCCGCGCCCGGCGCTACCGGCAAGACCACCGCCCGGACCGACGTCACCTCCGGCCGCTTCCTCGCCCTCGAGCCGGGCAAGCGCGTCGTCCAGTCGGTCGAGTTCGAATCCGGCGATCCCGCCTTCGCCGGCGAGATGATCATGACCTGGTCGCTCGATCCGGCGCCCGGCGGCACCCGGGTGACCGTCACCGCCGCCAACGTCCCCGCCGGAATCTCCGCCGAGGACCATGCCGCCGGCCTCGCTTCCTCGCTCGAAAATCTGGCCCGCTTCCTCGCCTGACCGGCTCCTCGCGCCTGCCGCCCCCGCGAGCCGCTCGGGGCCGCTGGGGTGCGATCGCGGACCGGCGGCGGCATTCCCCCGAGCAGCTCAAGGCGATGAAGGACGTCTCGATCGGCTGCGGCTGCACGGCTTCGAGGAGGCCGGCCGGTCCCTACCGCTCCTCGACCTGGAACGCCGACGCGGAGCGCGCGATCAGCGCCTCCTCGAGCGCTGCCCAGCGCGCGTTGGGACGGCCGTCGTCGGTCAGCGCCTCCGGCGTGAGACCGCTTAGCGCCAAGTCCTCGGCGTAGATCAGCATCAGCTCGCGGCGGCCGTACCCCGTCCCTTGCGGATCGTCGAGCAGCCGGACCAGGCGCACGTTCATCATCTGCTCGGGCGGTGTGTAGCCGGCACGCGCGATGATCGTCTGGACCCGCTCGGTGTCCGATCCCGGGCGCGCAGTCCGGCTGGTCGGCCCGAAGGCCGCTCGCACCCACGTGGTGCGCCCCCACAGTTCAATCCGCCGGTTGCCGCCCTCGCCATAATCGTAGCGCGCGTCCGGGGCGGTCGGCAGGTAGCTTTCGAACTGAATCCAGTACAAGCGGCGGACCTGCCGGTCCGGCCCCGCCTCGACGAAGACATGGACTTCGCAATCGGCGACGCCGTAAAGCTCGAACCTCTCCCCGCCCACATAGGTGGCTGTGGCGGGCACTCCGATCCGAAGCGCCGGCTCGCCGGGATGGTGGATCTCGCGCGCCGTCACCCGCGATGCCGGCGGCGGCAGCTCCGCAAGGGCCGGAACGGCGCTCGCCAGGATCGCCATCGTCAGGGGCAGCCATCGCATCGTCCAATCTCCCGTGCCTTCCGGGCGAGTGTATTATAATAATAACACACGTCAAGGGACCAAATTGGCGGTCGCTCGCTCCGGCGCCCGGCGGCACCGAGGTGACCGTCACCGCCGCCAACGTCCCCGCCGGAATCTCCGCCGAGGACCATGCCGCCGGCCTCGCCTCCTCGCTCGAAAATCTGGCCCGCTTCCTAGGCTGACCGCCTCCCCCGGGCCGCCTCGGCGAGAAAGGCCTTTCCTACACCGGACCCTTTATGTTCTATCCTGCCGGATGGAACCGCGCCCCGATTCGCCGGCCCCCGCCCCGGCCTCCGCCGCCGCCCCTGCCGCGGCGCCCGCCTCACTCCGATTCGAGGCCGTGCCCGTCCGCTTCCGCCGCGACGGCTGGACTCCGGCTCGGCAGCGCGCGTTCATCGCCGCGCTCGCCGGTTGCCGCTGCGTGCTGGAGGCCTGCCGGCGCGTCGGCAAGTCGCCGGAAGCGGCCTACAGGCTCTACCGCCGGGCCGACGCCGCGAGCTTCCGCGCCGCCTGGGACGCCGCCCTCGCTCGGACGCCTGCAGCGCAGCCCTCGACCTGCTCGAGGTCATCAACTTCCGGGCGGACATGGCAACCGTCAGCTTCGTCAGCTTCATCCACTTCCGCGCCATCAACTTCCGCCGACCCGACGGCTCCGCGCCCCGCCGGGCCGGCTTATTCGATCGAGGCGTTCGCGCGCATCGCCCGCCGCGCCAGGATGGCCCGCCTCGCCAAGGGGAAGCCGCCGGCATGAGCGCGCCGCCGGTTTCAGTCGCTGCGCCGCCCCTGTTCATCGGTTGCCGTCCTGCTTATCGGCGAACGTGTTTGCCCGGCGAGCGGCTGCGAGGGCGGCGAGCGCTTCGTTCCAACCGGCGGAGGAGACGATGAGCGACGAGCGGACCGACTTCGACCAACTCATCCCCGAGATCCGGCTCTGGAACGACGGCGCCGGAATCTCGGCCGAGGGCTGGATCGGCTGCGTCGGCAATTATCCGCTCGCGGTCGGCTACAGCCTGATCTTCTGGCCGCGCTTCGTGCGCTTCGAGGGCTATGTGCTTCGCGAGGGCTTCTCGGAGGGCGCCCTGCGCGGCTTCGAGAGCGGAGAAGGGAGCAGCCGGGCCTCGGTGGAGCGGGTGATGAACCACCTCCACATCGGCGACATCCATTTCGGCGAGCAGGCCGCCGAGGCTCAATTGCGCTATCTGGGGCGGGTCCTGAAGGAGATATATGAGGTGAAGCTTCGCGCCGACTTCCCCGATCTTCGCTTCGTCGTCGAGTTCGAGGACGAACCCGGCCTCGATCCCGTCGATTACCAGCTGAGCTTCCGGCAGGCGGAGGAGGGCGAATGAGCGCGGGAAAGCCGGCGGAAGCGCCGCGGGACGAGACTCCCTCGCGGCTGATCGACGCCAGGATCGCCGCACTCGGCGACTGGCGCGGCGAGATTCTCGCCCTCGTCCGCAGGCTCGTCCGGGAGGCCGATCCGGAAGCGGTCGAGGAGGTCAAGTGGCGCAAGCCTTCGAACCCCTCGGGAGTCCCGGTCTGGTCGCATGCCGGGATCCTGTGCACCGGCGAGACCTACCGCGACAAGGTGAAGCTCACCTTCGCCCGCGGCGCCGCGCTCCCCGACCCCTCGGGCCTGTTCAACGCCGGCCTCGAAGGCAACACCCGCCGGGCCATCGACCTCAGCGAGGGCGACCCGGTCGACGAAGCCGCGTTCAAGGCGCTGATCCGCGCCGCCGCGGCGCTCAACCTGGCCGGGCCGGGATCGAGGCGTTGAGCCGGGGGTCATCTGACTTGGTCCCGCATCCGTCGCCCGGACTTGATCCGGGGCCCGCCTTCCCCTTGGAAAGCGGCGCCTCGCGCGGCTTTGACCGGGAGGAGGCGGGGCGGTACCGGGGTTGGCCGCGGGCGGGACGCGCCCTCGCCCAGGTGTCGGGGCGCCGCCGCGCCGGCGCGATCGGAGGAGCGGACATGGCCATGCGGATCTCGAGGATCGCCGCCTTCTCGCTCGGCGAGACGGGCGGCAATCCGGCCGGAGTCGCGCTCTGCGACCGGCTGCCCGAGCCCGAGGCCATGCAGCGCCTCGCCGCCGAGATCGGCTTTTCCGAGACCGCCTTCGCCGCGCCCGAGGACGGCAAGTGGCGGGTGCGCTATTTCGCGCCCGAAGCGGAGGTCGATTTCTGCGGCCACGCCACCATCGCGCTCGGCGCCGCGCTGGCGCTGAGCGAAGGCGACGGCGCCTTCGCGCTTCGCCTCAACCGCGGCGAGATCGGAGTCGAGGCCGAGGCCGGAGCGGCGATCGCGGCCGCCCTGCAGTCGCCGCCGACCTCGAGCCGCGCGGTCCCGGAAGCCTTGCTCGCCGAGGCGCTCGACCTGTTCTCGCTCGTTCCCGCCGACCTCGACCCGCGCCTTCCGCCGGCCATCGCCAATGCCGGCGTCGATCACCTCCTGATCGCGCTCCGCGAGCGCGAGCGGCTCGCCGCCATGAGCTACGATCTCGGCTCGGGCCGGGCGCTGATGGACTCGGCCGGACTGGTCACGATCGCCCTCCTCCACGCCGAGACCGGGCGGCTCTTCCATGCGCGCAACGCCTTCGCTTCCGGCGGCGTCTACGAGGACCCGGCCACCGGCGCGGCGGCGGCGGCGCTGGGCGGCTATCTTCGCGACCTCGGCTGGCCCCATGGCGGAGCGATC
>DATMVG010000222.1:0-10948 GCA_035563315.1 Allosphingosinicella sp.
ACGTCGACCACCGACAGGACAGATGTTGCAAACAGGCGGCGCGGCGAAACAGGCGACGCCCGATCTCCATGCCCGAGCTTGGGTCGGAACTCATTCACCTGGATTATGTATCTAGAAAAACGCATTTTTTTCTGCGGCCGCAGGCCAGGGCGAGCGGGCCGGCGCCGGCCGCGCCGTTGCGGGCTATTCGGGGAGGCTTGCCTTCGGGAAGCCGTCCCACGCCTCGTCATAGTCGCCTTGCAGAGCCTCGGTGGCGAGGGCGAACCGGGTCGGCACGTAGGGCCAGCAGCTTTCGACCATGAAGGCCATCGTCCCGTCGATCTTCTGCGGCTTCAGCGGCGCCTCGCTCGCGCCGCGCCAGCTCGCCACGTCGGGGCCGTGGCCGGCCATGAGATTGTGCAGGCTGAGCCCGCCGGGGGCGAACCCTTCCGCCTTGGCGTCATAGTCGCCGTAGATGAGGCCCATGCATTCGCTCATCACGTTGCGATGGAACCAGGGCGGCCGGAACGTATCCTCGGCGACCAGCCAGCGCGGCGGGAAGATGACGAAGTCGGCATTGGCCCGGCCCGCCACGTCGCTCGGGCTGGTCAGGACGGTGAAGATCGACGGATCGGGATGATCGTAGCTGATCGTTCCCATCGCGTTGAAGCGCCTGAGGTCGTATTTGCAGGGCGCCAGATTGCCGTGCCAGGCGACGACGTCGAGCGGGCTCCGGTCGAGCTCGGTGACCCAAAGCGCGCCGAGATATTTCTGGACCAGCTCGAAGCGGCCCTCCCGATCCTCGTAGGCGGCGGCGGGAGACAGGAAATCGCGCGGGTTGGCAAGGCCGTTGGCGCCGATCGGCCCAAGCTCGGGCAGCCGGAACAGGGCGCCGTGATTCTCGGCGACGTAGCCGCGCGCCTCCCGGTCGGGCAGCAGGACGCGGAAGCGAAGGCCGCGCGGGATCAGCGCCACTTCGCCGGGTTCGAGCTCGAGCCGTCCCAGCTCGGTGCGAAGGTCGAGCCGGCCCTGCTGCGGGACGATCAGCAACTCGCCGTCGGCATCGAAGAAATAGCGGTCGGCCATGTCGCGATTGGCGCCGTAGACGTGGACCGCCACGCCCTCCAGGTCGGCCGGATGGCGGTTTGCGACCATGGTCGCGAGGCCGTCGACGAAGTCGGTGGGCCCGGCCGGGATCGGCAGCGGATCCCAGCGCAGCCGATTGGGCGGCAGCGGCCCGTCCGCGGCGCCCGGCGCGAAGAGCGCGGCACCCTCGTAGCGGCGGAAGGGCGGATGCTCGGCGCTCGGCCGCATCCGGTACAGCCACGATCGCCGGTTCTCGGCCCGGGGCGCGGTAAAGGCGGTGCCCGACAGCTGCTCGGCATAGAGGCCGAAAGGCGGGCGCTGCGGCGAGTTGCGCCCGGCCGGAAGCGCGCCCGCCACCGCCTCGGTGGCGAAATGGCTGCCGAAGCCGGACATATACTGGCCGCTCATGCCGGCGACCCTAGCGGCGGGGGCGGAGCTGGAAAAGGGAGGAGTGGAGGCCCGAGCCGGAATCGAACCGGCGTGCAAGGATTTGCAGTCCTCTGCGTAACCACTCCGCCATCGGGCCGAGAGGTGCGCAGATGGTCAGGCGCGGCCGGGCTGTCAATGCTTTCCCGTGAACCAGGCGCGCGCCGGTTGGTTGTCAATCCTCGATCAATGACGGCGGGCGGGGCCTCGCCTAAGGGAGCGCGATGAGCGACGCCTTTCTGAGCTCGGCGATCATGCTGCTGGCGCTCGCTTTGTTCATCAGCGACCGGCTTCGCCCCGAGGCGGTCGCCCTCATCGTCCTGCTGCTCGCCTGGATCGTCGGGCTGGTGTCGCTCGAGGAGGCCCTGGCCGGGTTCGGATCGCCGGCCGTCCTGATCGTCGCGGCGGTGCTCGTCGTCGGCCGGGCGGTCGAATATAGCGGCGCCGCCCAGGCGATGACCGGCCTTTTCGTCCCCAAGGTGCGGTTCGCCTCGGTGCGCATCGGCGGGGTGCTGCTGATGGGGGCGATGCTCTCGGCCTTCATGAACAACATCGCCGCGCTCGCCATCACCATGCCGATCGCGCTCAACGTCGCGCGCGAGCACAAGCTCGCCAACGGCGCGGTTCTGATGCCGCTCGCCTTCGCCACCATTCTCGGCGGCATGACCACGCTGATCGGAACGCCCGCCAACCTCATCATCTCCTCGGTCCGCGAGGACCGGGTCGGGGCCCCGTTCGGCATGTTCGACATGACCGCGGTCGGCGGAGCGCTCACCCTCGCCGGCCTTCTCTATCTGACCGTCATCGGCTGGCGGCTGGCGCCGCATCGCAGCGGCGCCAGCGAGGAGGAGGGCGCCGGCCGGGTCCTCACCTTCGAGCTCGGCCTGCCGATGGGCGCGGTCCAGGGGCAGATGCGGGTCGATTCGGTGCGCCGTTCGCTGCGCGAGGCGGGCGCGGTGCTGCTCGCCGTGATCCGCAACGGTCAGCGGGCGCGGCTGGAGTCCGACGCCCTGCTGTTCCACGACGATTGTCTGCTCGTCATGAGCCGCGATTATCCGTGGCAGGTCGCGGCCGCGGCGGGGCTGTTCGCCGGGCCGCCGGGCGAGCGCGCCGACGTGGTGACCGCGCATGTGACGGTCATCCACGGCTCCTCGCTGATCGGCCACGATTACGGCGCCATCGAGGCTCGGACTGGAGGCGCCGTCGAGTTCGTCGCGGCGGGTCCGCGAGCGGCCAGGCTGAGGCGGCCGCTCCATGCCAACCTCATCGAGCCCGGCGAGCAGCTCTTCCTTCGCGGCGACCCGGAGGCGATGGCCCGCCTGATCCGCCATGCGCGCCTGCTCGAGGTCGACCGGGAGAATGCGCCGGTCAGGGCCGGCCGCTCGGCGGCTCTGGTCGTCGGCATCTACGCTCTGGCGGTGCTGATGGCGGGCCTCGGAGTCGAGACCACGGCGGCCTTCATCGCGGCGGCGCTGGCCATCTGCCTGTTGAAGCTGCTTCCGGCCGAGGAGGCCTATCGCTCGATCGACATTCCGGTCCTGATCCTGCTCGCCGGAATGATCCCGATCGGGCGCGCCTTCAACGAAGCCGGAGGAAGCGACGCGATCGCCGCCGCCTTGGGCTGGGCGCTTTCCGGCGCGCCCTTGTTCGTGATGCTGGCGGTGATCGTCGCGGCGACGATGCTGCTGACCGTCTTTCTCAACAATATCGCCACCGCGCTGGTCATGGCGCAGGTCGGAGTCGAAGCCGCCGCCGCGCTCGGCATCAACCCCGACGCCGCCTTGCTCGCGGTCCTCGTCGGCTCGTCCTGCGACTTTTTGACTCCGATCGGCCACCAGAACAATCTGATCGTGATGAGGCCCGGAAATTACCGCTTCATGGACTATCCCAAGGTCGGCGCGCCGCTGTCGCTGCTCGCCATCGTCCTCACCGCTTACGTGCTGAGCCGGGCTTATGGCTGAGCCGCTGGCCCTGGCGCGCGCCGCGCTTCGGCCGGTGCTCGATTTCGCTCTCCCGCCGCGCTGCCCGGGCTGCGGCGCGGTCACCGGCGAGCCGCACCGGTTCTGCCTGCGATGCTGGTCGCTTCTGGTCTTTCTCGGCGCGCCTTGCTGCGCCCGCTGCGCGCTTCCGTTCGACTTCGCCCAGGGTGCCGACGCCGTCTGCGCCGGCTGCCTCGCCGCTCCGCCTTCGTTCGACCGCCTGCGCGCGGCGGTCGCTTATGGCGAGATCCCGCGCAAGGTGGCGCTCAAGCTCAAATATGGCGGCCGGCCGGGCGTCGCCGAGACGATCGCCCGCTTCATGGAGCGCCATCTGGACGCGCCGGCGGGAACGATATTGGCGCCGGTGCCGCTGCATCGCTGGCGGATCTGGAAGCGCGGCTACAACCAGGCCGCGCTGATCGCCTCGGCCCTCGCGCGCCGAGCCGGGCTGGAGGCGCGGCTCGACCTCCTCGAGCGGGTCAAGGCGACCCCTCCGCTCAAGGGGATGGGCCCGAAGGAAAGGAGGGACGCCGTGCGCGGCGCGTTCCGGGTCGCGCCGCGCCACAAGGGCAATGTGCGCGGGCGCCGGATCATCCTCATCGACGATGTCTATACGAGCGGGGCGACCGTCAACGGCTGCGCCCGGATCCTGAAGCGCGCCGGCGCCGCCGAAATCGGGGTTCTGACCTGGGCGCGGGTGGTTCGCGGCGCCGAACATTGACAAGGGGCGGGCGCGCCCTCACTTGCCGAGGCGAGGACAAGGTGATGGCACGGGTCGAGATCTACTCCAAGGCTTTCTGCGGCTATTGCGCCCGCGCCAAGCGGCTGCTCGCCGCCAAGGGCGTCGACTATGAGGAATATGACATAACCCTGGGCGGGCCGAAGCGGGCCGAGATGCTTCAGCGCGCGAACGGCCGGTCGACGGTGCCTCAGATCTTCATCGACGGCCGCCACATCGGCGGAAGCGACGATCTCGGCGAACTGGAGCGCAGCGGCCGGCTCGACTCCCTGTTGAAGGGCGAATGAGGGTCGCGCTTTTTCAGGCGCAGACGGGGATCGACCCGGCCGCGAACGGCGCCGAGCTTGCAGCGCGAATCGAAGAGGCGGCGGCGGGCGGCGCCGCGATGCTCTTCACTCCGGAGATGAGCGGGCTCCTCGACCGGGACCGCGAGCGGGCCGGCGCCAGCCTCCGGACGGAGGCCGAGGATCCGGTCCTCGCCGCGGTGCGGGCGGCGGCTGAAGCGGCCGGAATCTGGGTCCATCTGGGATCGCTCGCCTTGGTCGGCGAGCGCGGCGGCAAGCTCGTCAATCGCGGCTTCGTCATCGACCATCGCGGCGAGATCCGAGCGCGCTACGACAAGATCCATCTGTTCGACGTCGACCTTCCGACGGGGGAGAGCTGGCGCGAATCGGCGGCCTATGGCGGCGGCGACCGCGCCGTCCTCGTCGAGACTCCGCTCGGCCCCCTGGGGCTGTCGATCTGCTACGATCTGCGCTTCGCCGACCTCTATACGATTCTGAGCAACCACGGCGCGACCTCGTTCAGCATCCCGGCGGCCTTCACCGTCCCCACCGGCGAGGCGCACTGGCACGTCTTGCTCCGCGCCCGGGCCATCGAGGCGGGCGCCTTCGTCGTCGCGGCGGCTCAGGTCGGCCGCCACGAGGACGGTCGGAGCACCTACGGCCACTCGCTGGTGGTCGATCCCTGGGGCAGGGTGGTCCTCGACATGGGTGGCGAAAGGCCAGGGCTCGGCTTCGCCGAGCTCGACCTCGGCCTGGTCGACGAAGTCAGGGAGCGGCTGCCGGCGATCTGGCACCGCCGCCCGATCCCGGCCCCCGAGCGCGTCAGGCAATGATCATCTTCGACCTCAAGTGCGACCCGCAAGGCCATGTTTTCGAAGCCTGGTTCGGCTCGAGCGCCGATTATGAGGAGCAGGGCCGGCGGGGCCTCCTCTGCTGCCCGATCTGCGGCTCCGCGCAGGTCGGCAAGGCGCCGATGGCGCCCCAGGTCGGGCCCAAGGGCAATGCCCGGTCGGACGTCTCGCCGGCGGCGACCAAGGCGATGCTGGCGGAGATGGCGAAGCTGCAGAAGAAGATGCTCGAGCAAAGCGACTTCGTCGGCGATCGCTTCCCCGACGAGGCGCGCGCGATCCACCTCGGCGAGGCGGAGGCCCGCGCCATTCACGGCCGCGCCAGCCGCGCCGACGCCGAGAGCCTCGCCGAGGAGGGCATTCCGGTCTCGCCGCTGCCCTTCCCGGTGCCCGAGCCGGGCGAGGAGAATTGACCGGTCGGGCCGCTTGCGCCAAACCGCGCCCGCGAGGATTGCAAGGCACGGCCCCGTAGCTCAGCAGGATAGAGCGACTGATTCCTAATCAGTAGGCCACAGGTTCGAATCCTGTCGGGGTCACCATCATCCGCCCGGCGCGCGGCCGCGGATGACAAGCCAGCCCGCAAAGTGGACGCCCGGCGCCCCCTCCCCGGGGCGAAGTGGACGAAATGGACGCCTGAACGGCCTTTTGCGCCGGCAAAGTGGACGAAATGGACGCCTGAACCGCCGTTTGCGCCGGCAAAGTGGACGAAATGGACGCCTGAACGACCCTTGCTGCCGGCGAAGTGGACGAAATGGACGCCTGAACGACCCTTGCTGCCGGCGGGAGCGACCGAGCGGACGCCAGGGCACAGACTTCGCGGCGACCAGCCGTTCGTCGCGAGCCGAGCCGTCGCCGTCTATCCGGTGCTCCGCGAAACGGGGTGCTTGCCGGGATGTCCATGAGCCGACCTCGATCCGACGGGGACGACAGCCGCCCCCCGGCTTCCCCGACGACCGTAGCGCCGGCAGCGGGAATCGATTCGGCACGTCGTACCACTTATGTTCCCTTTTTGTCAAGCGTCCGTTCGGAGCGGGTCTGCAAGGTAGCGGTTCGCCGGAGCGACCGCCCTGATCGGTACGCCCCGGGTCCGAATTCCGTCGCTCGCCGGGCGGGCTCCCGCGGGTGCGACGAAAAGGCTTGCGCGCCGACGCTCCACGGCGGAAGCTCGCCCGGTCCTCGCGATCGGAGAGTAGATCGATGAAGCCGACCCGCAAGATCAGCAGGCGCTCCTTCCTCGGCCGAGTCGGCGGCGGCGCGATCGGGGCGGGCTCGTTCCTCGGCCTCACCGGCTGCGTCACGCCCTATAGCGATTCCGATCCCTATGACCCGCCCGGCGGCGGCGGGCGATGGGGCGGTCGCGGCCCGACCGACAATGATCGCGGCCGTTATGCCGATCCGCCCGGCGGCGGACAGGGCAGGGGCTATAGCGACGACGATCGCGGCGAATATGCCGATCCGCCGGGCCGGGGCCGGGGCGGCGGCGGCCCTACCGACAACGATAGCGGCCGCTATGCCGATCCGCCCGGCCGCGGGCGGGGCGGCGGCGAAGAGGGCTGCACCGACAACGACCGCGGCCGCAACGCCGACCCCGCCGGCCGCGGGCGCGACTGCCGGCGCCCTGCCCAGCAGGACAATGACAGCGGCTCCTATTCCGACGCCACCGGCTGCGGCGGCGGCGGCTGCGGGCGGCGGCGAGGAGTCACGGACAGCGATTCGGGCGAGACTGCCGACCCGGTCGGGCAGGGGCGCGGCCCGCGAAGCTGAACGGCGCGGGAGTTTCGCTCTTCGAGCGCCGGGTCTATGCGCCGGTTGATCGAGGAGGCGAAGCATGGACGGCAACGAGCGCGAACCCGAAGACGGCGACCTGGTCAGCGAGCCCCAGGCGGTCGAGGTGCCGGCCGAGGTCCAGGAAGCGGTGCGCACCCTGATCCGCTGGGCCGGCGACGATCCCGATCGCGAAGGCCTGCTCGACACCCCGCGCCGGGTCGCCCGCGCCTGGCGCGAATATGCGAGCGGCTATGCCGAGGATCCCGCCCGCCACCTCAGCCGCACCTTCGAGGAGGTGGGCGGCTATGACGAGATCGTGCTGCTCAAGGACATCCCCTTCCAGTCGCATTGCGAGCATCATCTGGCGCCGATCATCGGCAAGGCGGCGATCGCCTATCTGCCCAGCGAGCGGGTGGTCGGGATCTCGAAGCTCGCCCGGGTCCTGCACGGCTTCGCCCGGCGCCTGCAGGTGCAGGAGCGGCTGACCGCCCAGGTCGCCGACACGATCTGGGACCACCTCAAGCCGCAGGGCGTCGCGGTGGTGATCGAGGCGACCCATGCCTGCATGACCGCCCGCGGGGTCTCGACCCCCGGCGTCATGATGACGACCAGCCGGATGATGGGCGTGTTCCGCGAGGACGAGCGCAGCCGCCGAGAGGTGCTGGCGCTGATGGGCTATTGATGAAGGCGGCGCTCCTCGCCGGCGCCCTGTCGCTCGCCGCCTGCGGCGAAGGAGACCCGCCCCAGGCCGGCCCGGCGAACGCCGCTCAGATCGAGCGCCTGGCCCGGCCGCGGGCGACGAAGCAGGACCCGCAAGCCTCCGCCCGCCTGCAGCCGGTCACGCCCGAGGACCTGCGCCGCGAGGGGCTGCTCGGCGCCGGCTGCAACTTCAGCAGCGAGGGCCGGATGCTGCTCGCGGCGGTCGGGAGCGATGCCGTGGCCCGGGTCGAAGGCGAGCTGCGCCATCTGGTCCACTCCGCCTCGGTCGGGCCGACCGGCGGCTTCTTCGAGGAACGCCGGCTGAGCGTCAGCGTCGGCCGAACCGACGATCGCGGCAGGGCCTTCGGCGCGGCGACGAGCTGGCCGGCGCGGATCACCGCCACCAACCGCCGCACCGGCGCTCAGCAGGAGCTGCCCGGCCTGTGGACCTGCGGCGTCTGAACGGAGAGGAGCGGGCAGGCCATGGCATCTGAAGCGCAAGCGGCGGCGGGACGCCGCGAGACCACTCCGCTGCGGCGGGTAGTGATGGCGAGCCTGGTCGGAACCACCATCGAATGGTACGATTTCTTCCTCTACGGATCGGCCGCCGCTTTGGTCTTCAACCGGCTGTTCTTCCCCGACTACGACCCGCTGACCGGCACCCTGCTCGCCTTCGCCACCTATGCGCTCGGCTTCGTCGCGCGGCCGGTCGGAGGCATCGTCTTCGGGCATTTCGGCGACCGCGTCGGCCGCAAGCGCCTGCTCATGCTGAGCCTGGTGCTGATGGGCGTTGCGACGGTGCTGATCGGGTTGCTTCCGACCTACGCCCAGATCGGCGTCTGGGCGCCGGTCGCGCTCATCGCCCTGCGCCTCGTCCAGGGCTTCGCCGTCGGCGGCGAGTGGGGCGGGGCGGTGCTGATGGCGGCCGAGCATGGCGACGCCGCCCGGCGCGGCTTCTGGGCGAGCTGGCCGCAGGCGGGAGTCCCCGCCGGCAGCCTGCTGGCCGCCGGAGTGCTGGCGCTGATGGCGGGGATCCAGGACGAGGCGGATTTCCTGCAATGGGGCTGGCGGGTGCCGTTCCTGCTGTCCGCATTGCTCGTCGTCGTCGGCTGGTACATCCGCAACCGCCTCGGCGAGAGCCCGCTGTTCGAACAGGCGCTGGGCGAAAGCGAGGCGCCGCCGCGGCTGCCGGCCATCGAGGTGGTTCGCGAGCGGCCCAGGGCGATCCTGCTCGGCGCTGGGCTTCGAGTCGGCGAGAACATCTCCTATTACATCCTCACCGTCTTCTCGCTGACCTATCTGGTCGACGTCGCCGCCGAGACAAGAAGCCTGGCGCTCAACGCTCTGCTGGTCGGTGCCGCCGTCCAGTTCTTCGCCATCCCGCTGTTCGCCCGGCTGTCGGACCGCATCGGCCGCCGGCCGGTCTATGCGTTCGGCGGCCTCGCCCTAGCCGCCTGGAGCTTCGCCCTGTTCCCGCTGCTCGGCAGCGGCAGCAACGGCGCCATCTTCCTCGCCCTGGTCGTCGGGCTGGTCCTTCACGGCGCCATGTACGGCCCGCAGGCGGCGTTCATCACCGAATTGTTCCCCACCCGAATCCGCTATTCGGGAGTCTCGATCGCCTATCAGCTCACCTCGATCGTCGCCGGCTCGCTGGCGCCGATCATCGCGCTGTGGCTCTACCGCGAATATGATTCCGCGCTGCCCGTCGCCCTCTATGTCGGCGCCGCCTGCGCGATCAGCGGCCTCTCCGCCCTGCTGGCGCGCGAGACCAGGGGCGTGGAGCTGGCGGAGATCCGCTGAAGGCGGCGGTTCCGGCAAGCCCAAAGCAAGGGCTTGACAGTTAACTCTACCTAGGTCGATTTAAGGCCGTGACGACTCGCAAGCGCGCCATGTCCAACCCCGCCCGGGCCTTGCTCGCGACCTTGCTGGACGCTGGGGAGCGCTGGAGCCACGGCTACGAACTGGCGTCCCGTACCGCGATCAGATCCGGAACGCTGTATCCGCTTCTCATCCGACTCGAGGCCCAGGGCTATCTCGAAGCGGAATGGCAGCAGCCGCTCGCGAGCGGCCGGCCGCCGCGCCATGCCTATCGGCTGACCGCCGCCGGCCGGCGGCTCGCCCGGGCCGAAGCGGGCAAGCTCGGCCAGGCCGGCCCGATCGCGGATTGGCGGGGGCGGGAGGCCGCGTCGTGAGCCGTCTCGTCCACCGACTGGCGTCCCGGATGTTGGCCGCGGCTTCGGCCCTGCTGCCGAGCCGACTGTCGCCCTGGGCGCGGGCGATGGAGCGCGAGCTCGCCGAGATCCCCGATGATGGGGCCGCCCTAATGTTCGCCGCCGGCTGCCTTCGCGCCGTCCTCGGCCTGGCGATCGCCGCCCGGCTCCGATCCATCGGCGCAGCCGCCCGCGCGATGCTCCTTGCGACCGCATCCTCAACCCGGAGGCTCCCCACCATGACTCGAATCTCGGCGCGACCTCGATTGCTCGGACTGATCTGCGGCGCCTGCGCGGTGGCGATGGGAATGGCGTACATGCTCGCCGCCGGCGCGCCGCCCCGATACCTCCTCGTCAACCTGCTCGCGCTGGTCCTCGGGGCGACCGCCTGGCTCGCGCTCGGCCGAACCGCAAGCTCGCGACTGGCCGGCGCGGGATTCCTGGTCGTCGCGCTCGCGCTCGCCTTGCTGCTGACGAGCTTTTTCGGCCTTGCCGCCGACGGCGCGTCGCGATGGGTGAGCGTCGGCCCGGTGGCCCTCCAGGTCAGCCTGATCGTCCTTCCGGTCATGCTCGTCCTCTATGCGAGGCGGCCCGACGCGATCGGGACGGCGGGAATGATCGTCGCCGCTCTGGCCCTCGCCGTTCAGCCCGACCGCGCCATGGCGGGCGTTCTGGCGGCGGGGCTCCTCGCTCTCCTGTGCGCGGCGCCGAGCCGTCTTGCCCTGACGGCCGCGGTCGCGGCGCTGCTCGCTTTCGGTTTCACCCTCGTCATGCCCGACGCGCTCCCCGCAACGCCCTATGTCGATCGGGTCCTGTTCACCGCCTTCGACGTTCATCCGCTCGTCGGAGTCGCCGTCCTGACCGGAGCGGCCCTCCTCGCGGTTCCTTGCCTGGTCGCCGCGTCGAAGGGCGCGGCCGAGCGGCCGGCTCT
>DATMVG010000223.1:0-2445 GCA_035563315.1 Allosphingosinicella sp.
CAGCTGGCGCTGTACCGGCTGGCGGCGCGGGAGGCCTGGGACCTGGAGACCAGTGTCGGCAGCTACTACTACGTGCTCGACGCCGAGAAGGTCGCGGCGCCCATCAAGCCGGACGACGCCGAGCGGGTCGAGCGCACCGTGCTCCAGGTCGGAGAGGGAGTCCTCGGCCAGGACTTCGAGCCCCGCCCCTCGCCGACGGTCTGCAGCTGGTGCGACTACCGGCTGATCTGCCCTGCCTCCGAGGCCTAAGAGTCAGCCTTCGCGGCGCTGTAGGAAGTTCTGGAACTCGCGGGCGATCGTGTCGGCCGAGGGCAGCTCCTCGGTCTCCGAGCCGAGCTGCTCGACCTGCTCGGCCTCGATCCGCTCGACCAGCTCGCGGATCTGCGATTCTCCCGGCTCCGCGGCGGGGACGGCCGGGGCGCCCGAATCGGCCGCGCCGGCAAGGACGAAGTCGCTGGTGCCGAACGCGGCCAGCGCCTGGGTCACTTCCGGCGCGAGGTCGCGGCGATGGCGAAGCAGCGCTCGCGCAGTCGGCCCGAGCCGCGGCAGCAAGCCAATCCATTCGGCCGGAGCGAGCCGAGCGCCGGCGATCAGCGGCGCCGCCACCGACGGCGAGTCCTCGGCGAAGAAGAGGAGCAGCTCGGTGTCGACGGCAAGCCCGGCCAGAGCGTGCGCGGCCTCGCGGCGGACCGACGGTTCGACGTGGCCGCGATGGGCGCGCAGGAAGGCGAAGGCGCGCTTCGCCTCCTCGCCGCTGGGCTGGCCGCGATGCTGGGCGAGGAGGTCGACCAGCTGACGCCACTGCGCTGCCCGCCGGTCCGGCCGGTCGGCCGGCTGCGCAAGCACGGTCGCGATCATGTCGTCGAAGCGCATCGCTGTCCTCGGCCCGGCGTCCGTCAATGGCGCGCGTCGGCCGAAGCGGGGTAACTCCCGCGCGGGACCCGCGAAAGGCCCCAATTCGCGCCGTCGCAAAGTGGGACGGGACGGCCGTCACGCACGAAGGGCGCCGGCCGCGGCCAGCGCCCCCCTTGTCGTTCAGACGCCGCGCCTCAGCCCTGGCGGGCGAGCCACAGCAGCCAGAAGTTGGCTAGCTCAGAGCGCGGACCGGTGACGGCGCGGAAGGCGGCTTCGGCCTCGCTTCGCTGCCCCGCCTGGGCCAGCGCGGCGCCGAGCCGGATATTGACGAGGTTGGCGTCCGCGCCCTTCTGAAGCGCGGCGCGGTAAAGCTCGATGGCATTGGCGTGCTCGCCATAGCCGGCATAAGCGTCGGCGAGCCGCAAGGCGTTGAGCGCATCGCTGCCGGCCAGGGCGCGGCTTCGGTCGGCGGCAAGGGCGGCCCGCTCCTCGCCGATGCGGCGGTTCGCCGTCGCCAGCGTCTCGCGCGCATAGGCGCTGTTCCCGGCGGTGATGGCGTTGCGCGCAAGCGCCTCGTCGAGCACCGCCTTGACCTCGCCGAACACGGATTCGGCGGCCTGCGCATAGCGGACATAATCCGCCTCGCTGCTCAGGGATTGGGTCGCCCGCATCAGGCGGTAGGTGTCCAGCACCGTCGGCCGATCGGGATTGCCGAGCTCCCGGTAGATGGACAAGGCGCTGCGCCAGTTGGCGGGGTTCGGATAGGCCTGGAGCAGGCTGCGCGCGAGCTCGAGCGCGGCGCGGGCGTCGCGGCCCTCATAGGCGATGCCGGTGGCGCGGCGGTAAACCGCCTCGGGAGCGGTCTGGCCGCTTGCCTGGCTGAGCTGGATGGCGCGTCGGAAAAGCTCGAGCGCCTGGTCGCGCTTGTTGAGCTGAACCTTCACCTCGGCGAGCTGGATGGTCAGGGCGACGTCGTTCGGGGTCGCGGCGAGGCGCTGCTCGAGCTGCGCCTCGATCGCCGCGGCGTTGCCCGAGGCGATGGCGGCGTTGAAGGACTGGCTCGATTGGACGCGCTGGAGCTCGGCGAGCTGCTCGGCGGTCGCTCCGCCGCTCTGGATCATCGCCGTCACGGCCTCGGCCTCGAGCGCGCTGTCCTGGGTAGCGCGGGCAAGCTGATACATGAGCTGACCGACGAGGAAGCGGCCGCCGGGCGAGCTCGCGCCCGCTCGGGCGGCGGGGAGAGCGGCGCGGACGGCATTCCAGTCCTGCGCCTGGCCTGCCTGGTAGAGGGGCATCAGGGCGGCGCTCTCCTCGGCGCTGAGCTCGCCGATGCGCGGCTGCTGAGGGGGCTGTTGCTGCTGGCGCCCGCGCTGGCGGTTGCGCAGCGAATCGAGGATCTGGGCAGAAGCCGGAACGGTGTCGACGAGCAGAGTTGCGCCGCCGGCTAGGATGGTCGCCGCCAGAGCGGCCTTCGAGATCTTCATCGGAAATCGTCTCCTGTCGTGAGCATCGAATCGATCAGGCCGGACGCAGCGTGAGCCACGTCAGCCAGAAGCCTGCGAGATCGGCACGCGGGCCGGTGACCGCCCG
>DATMVG010000224.1:0-12530 GCA_035563315.1 Allosphingosinicella sp.
GGCGCCGCCCGCTTCGCCGGCGGCCTCGGGCGAGGCGGAAGCTTCGAGGAGATCTGAGCCCGGCCCGGTCCGAGGCGCCGCCCGCGCCGTCCAATGCGGCATGACGCGGAGCGGGGACAGTCGCCCCCGGTCCGGAGCGGCCCGAAGCGGGGTTGATCTGGCGCGGAAAATGGCGGACCATCGAGCGCCGCCCGCCGTCCAGGCGCGGCGCAGCAAAAGGGGGTTTTGCTATGGATTGGATGCTCATGCCGCTGCGGCGCTATGCGGATTTCTCGGGCCGCTCGCGCCGGATGGAATTCTGGATGTGGCAGCTGTTTCAGTTCATCGTCTATTTCGTTGTCGTCCTTCTCGCGATGGTCTTCGGCGGCGGCATGATGATGATGGCCGGCGATCCTTCGTCGATGGCCGCGGCCGGCGGCGGCATGCTGATCATCATGCTGCTCTACCTCGTCTACGCGCTCGCCGTGCTGGTGCCTTCGATCGCGGTCGCGGTCCGCCGGCTGCACGACACCAATCGCTCCGGCTGGTGGATCCTCGCCCCGGTCGCGCCCTACGTCGTCGCGATCCTCGCCGGGATGATGGCGGTCTCCTCTCCCGACATGGCCGGGGCGGCGGGCATTCTCGCCCTGATCTGCATGCTGGTGGCGCTCGCGCTCGCCATCACCCTGCTGGTCTTCTACTTCCTCGAAGGGACTCGCGGCCCCAACAAATACGGCCCCGACCCCAAGGGCCAGGACACCGGCCAGGTCTTCGCCTGACCGATCCGGGCCGGGCGGGCCGGTTGCGGCCCGCCCGGCGCCGCACTAGATAGCGCGGCCGAGGCCTCGCGCCTCCAGCCCCTGTGGCGGAATTGGTAGACGCGCTCGACTCAAAATCGAGTTCCGCAAGGAGTGCCCGTTCGAGTCGGGCCAGGGGCACCATGGCTCTTCTCAGCGGCCCCGCTTGCGGGCATGGTCGGCGCGAGGAGGACCGTGTCGGCATGGACCAGCTGCGCGAGCGCGACCCGGCAGGCGAGCCGATCGAGGTCGCCCATGGCGAGCTCGAGCCCGAGGCCGCCGCCTACCGGCGCGACCGGCTGCTCGCCTCGCTGGCCCTGATGTTCGGCTTCGGCCTCGCTCTGGCCATTCCCTTCGCGCTCCGGGCGGGGGCCGAATTCTTCCTTCCGGTGACGGCGGCGCTGGTGATCGCGATCGCCCTGGTGCCGCTGCTCGAATGGCTCGAGCGCCGGCGAATCCCTTCGGCGCTCGCCGCCTTGCTCTGCCTGGTGCTGTTCGTCGCCGTCGCCAACGTCGCGGTGGCCGCGATCGTGCTCCCCGCCACCGAATGGTTCCGGCTGCTGCCCGAGCGGATCGGCCAGCTTCGCGAGACGCTCGCGCCCCTGTTCGACATCTACGCCAATTTCGAGGAGTTCATCGACGACATCGTCAACGAGTTCGGCCGCGACCCGCGCAGCCAGCCGCAGACGGTCCAGGTCGAGACTCCCAATTCGATGCTCCAGATCATCGCCAGCTCGGCGCCGTTCGCGGCGATCCAGATGTTCTTCGCCGTGCTCGTCATCTTCTTCTTCCTCTCCGGCTGGACCCGGATGCGCAAGCGGACGATCACCGCCCGGACCAGCTTCGGCGGGGCGATGACGACGGCTCGGGTGATCCAGCGGGTGGTCGACGCGACCTCGACCTATCTCGGCACGATCACCGTCGTGAACATCGGCATGGGCCTGGTCGTGGCGCTCGTCCTCTACCTGATCGGGATGCCGACCCCGCTGATGTGGGGCGGAATCGCGGCCGTGCTCAACTTCATCCCCTATCTCGGGCCGATCGGCTCGGCGCTGCTGCTCGGCCTGGGCGGGCTGATGACCTTCGAGGATCCCTGGTACGCGCTTCTGCCGGCGCTGAGCTTCATCGTCATCCACCTGGTCGAGGCCAATTTCGTCACTCCGACGGTGGTCGGCCGGCGGCTCACCATCAACCCGCTGCTCATCCTCCTGTCGCTGAGCTTCTGGGCCTGGGTGTGGGGGACGACCGGGGCGCTGCTCGCGGTGCCGATCCTGATCATCGTCCGGACCGTGCTCGAGGCGGCGGGCAAGCCCGACATCGCCGGCTTCCTGTTCGAGGAGGGGACCTTGATCCACGACCCCCATGACGAGCACCGGGCGCCGTTGGGCGGGCCGTAGCGCGGCTCCGGCGGAGGCGGCACTGACGCTCCCGTTCGCTTGACAGCCCCGGGTGCCTCCACTACCTCGCCGGCCTGCTCAAGCGGGTGTAGCTCAGTTGGTTAGAGCGCCGGCCTGTCACGCCGGAGGTCGCGGGTTCGAGCCCCGTCACTCGCGCCATTTCCCGACTTCCATCCAGCGCAGAAGCGGCTTGAGCGGAAGGATCCAGACGATCCCCGCGACCAGGAAGAACAGCGCCTGGAGCGGCCACGGCCAGGCTCCGGCCCGGTCAGCCGCGGTCGCGACCAGAACGCTCCAGACCAGGATCAGAAGCAGGATGAGCAAGGCTCCGGCCGGTTTGCGCCAGCTCGGAGTCACCGGCAGTCGATCCAGCCGGCCGGAGTCGCGACCGCGTCGAGCCGGACGTCCCAGGGGTCGGCCGGCAGCGGCTCGTCGCTGAGCTGGGCCTCCCAGCCGACCCCGATCGCCAGCGCCGGCCCGGCCTCGCGCAGATGGGCGAGCGCGCGGTCGTAATGGCCCTTGCCGTGGCCGATCCGGGTGCCGGCGCGGTCGGCGATCACGAACGGAACGATCACCGCGTCGGGCGCCAGCGCCGGAGCGGAGGCCGGCGGCTGGAGCACGCCCCACGGGCTGGCCTCGGCGGCGGGCGCGGAGCGCCAGATCATCCGTTCGTCGCGGCCGGCGAACCAGGGCAGGCCGGCGCGCTGGCCGCGGCCGAGCCGGTCGAGGATCGGATAGGGGCTGATCTCGTCCTTCAGCGGATGGTAGCCGGCGACGACCCGGGCCCCGATCAGATGCGGCAGGACGAGCCGAGCCAGCGCTTCCTCGAGCTCGGCGCGCAGGCCGGGGGTCAGGCTGCGCGCGAAATCGCGGCGCCGCCTGAGGCCCTCGGCGCGAAGCGAGTCCTTGCTCGGGGAAGGGGGTGACGGGACCGCCATAGCCGTTTGCTGGAATATCCTCTGACGCGTCAACGTCAGGTGGGGACCATGTGATCCGGACCAGGGCCCGGGCAGGGACGGCCCCCGAGGATGCTTATCGCCCAGGGATGTTCTCAAAGCTCGTACAGGGCAGTACCCGTCGCCGCCAATCTAGGCGTCCGCGGGGTCGCGCTCAAGGGTGTCGGCCAGATTCTCGATCCGCTCGGCGAGCCGCTCGAGTGCCTCCGCGACGGCCGGATCGGGCGGCGCCGGCTCCGGGTCGGGCGCTGCGGTGCCCGAGCGCGCCTCCTTGAGGTCGTCGGCGATGAGCAGGGCCGCGAACAGCAATTGGCGCGCCTCGGTGAGGCCGCCGAGGGCCGACGCCGCGTCGAGAGCCCGCCGGTCGACGATCGCGGCGAGCGCTCGAAGATGATCCTCCTCGCCGTCGCGGCAGGCGACGTTGTAGCGCCGTCCGGCGATGTCGACGTCGATATTGGCCATCAGCGCGGCTCCCCGGATTCGATCATCCGGTCGATCTGGCCGATCGCCCCGGCGACGCTTCGCCGGAGCGCGTCATGCGCCTCGCGGAGCCGGTCGAAATCCTCGGCCGGGGCCGATTGCCCCCGATCGGCGGGCCGGGAGGCGGCCGCCTCGACGCGCGCGAGCGCCCGTTCGATCCGCCTGACGGCATCGAGAGCGCGCGGGTCGGCCATGACGGTGCCGGAATAGCATGGCTGGGGCGGGGGGCAAAGCGCTACGGTTGACGGGGGCGCCCCCGCCGATAAAGGAGCCGCAGCGTCCGGCGCCTCCGCACCGGATTCCTCAAGGGAAAAGCATGTCCGTCGACTCGACACGGCTCGCCAACGCCATTCGCGCCTTGTCGATGGATGCGGTGCAGGCGGCCAATAGCGGTCATCCGGGAATGCCGATGGGAATGGCGGACGCCGCCACCCTGTTGTGGACCGAATATCTGAAGCACGATCCGGCCGATCCGGCCTGGCCCGACCGCGACCGTTTCGTCCTGTCGGCCGGCCACGGCTCGATGCTGATCTACGCCCTGCTCCACCTCACAGGCTACGAGCGGCCGACGATGGACGACATTCGCGGGTTTCGCCAGCTCGGCAGCCCCTGCGCCGGCCATCCCGAGAATTTCCTGCTGGAAGGGGTCGAGGCGACCACCGGCCCGCTCGGCCAGGGAGTCGCCATGGCGGTCGGAATGGCGATCGCCGAACGCCACCTCAATGCCGAATATGGCGACGGCCTGGTCGATCATCGAACCTGGGTGATCGCCGGCGACGGCGACCTGATGGAAGGCGTCAACCACGAGGCGGCCGGGCTTGCCGGCCATTTGCGGCTGGGTCGGCTCAACCTGCTTTGGGACGACAACAAGATCACCATCGACGGCTCGACGGCGCTCTCCACGTCCGAGGACATTGTCGCCCGCTATCAGGCCTATGGCTGGCACACGACGCGCTGCGACGGCCATGACGTCGCCGATGTCCGCCGAGCGCTCGACGAGGCGCTCGCCGATCCCCGGCCCTCGCTGATCGCCTGCCGGACGATCATCGGCTACGGCGCGCCCAACAAGCAGGGCACCGCCGCCACCCACGGCGCCGCGCTCGGGCCCGAGGAGGTCGCCGCCGCGCGCGGCCGACTCGCCTGGGAGCACGAGCCGTTCGAGCTTCCCGACGACGTCCTCGACGCCTGGCGCCTGGCCGGAAGGCGCGGCCGGGCCGAACACGAGGCCTGGCGCCGCCGGCTCGAGGCCAGCGCGGCGCGGGAGGATTTCCTCCGCCGTTGCGAGGGGAGGCTGCCGGACGGCTTCTCGCTCGCCGACCATATTGCCGGCCTCCTCGCCAGCCCGCAGAAGGTCGCCACCCGCAAGGCATCCGAGCTGGCGCTCGAGGCGATCAACGCGCAACTGGCCGAGACGATCGGCGGCTCCGCCGACCTGACAGGTTCGAATAATACCAAAACAAAGTCTCAGAAGCCATTGACGCAAGAGGATTATTCTGGGCGCTATCTCTATTACGGGATCCGCGAGTTCGGCATGACGGCGGCGATGAACGGGATGGCGCTTCACGGCGGCATCATCCCTTATGGCGGCACCTTCCTGATCTTCTCCGATTATTGCCGGCCGGCGATCCGCCTCTCGGCGCTTCAGCAGGTGAGGGTCGTCTACGTCATGACCCACGATTCGATCGGGCTCGGCGAGGACGGGCCGACCCACCAGCCGATCGAGCATCTCGCCAGCCTGCGGGCGATTCCGAACCTCGACGTCTATCGCCCCGCCGATGCGGTCGAGACCGCGGAATGCTGGGAGCTGGCCCTCGGCCGGACCGGCGGTCCGTCGCTGCTCGCCCTGAGCCGCCAGAACCTTCCCCAGCTGCGCACCGTAGCCGCCGGCGAGAACCTCTCCGCCCGCGGCGCCTACCGCCTGCGCCCCGCCGCCGCCGAGCGTCGGGCGGTGCTGCTCGCGACCGGCTCGGAGGTCGAGGTCGCGCTGGCCGCGGCCGCGGCTCTGGAGGAGCAAGGGATCGGCGCCGACGTCGTCTCGATGCCCTGCTGGAGCCGGTTCGACGCCCAGGACGAGGCCTATCGCGCGGACCTCCTTCCCGGCGACGCCTTGCTCGTCTCGATCGAGGCCGGGGCGACCCTGGGCTGGGAGCGCTATACCGGCCGCGGCGGGCTCAATATCGGCCTCGACCGCTTCGGCGCGTCGGCGCCGGCCGAGAATCTGTTCGAGCGTTTCGGTTTCACCGCCGACGCCATCGTGCCGCGAGTCCTCGCGGCGCTCCAATCCCAGGGAGATCAATGACATGGCAACCAGAGTTGCGATCAACGGATTCGGCAGGATCGGCCGGCTGGTGGCCCGAGCCATCCTCGAGAAGGCGGACAGCGGGCTCGAGCTGGTCGCCATCAACGACCTCGCCGACGCCGAATCCAACGCCCTTCTGTTCAAGCGCGACTCGGTCCACGGCGCCTATCCGGGCGAGGTCCGCGCCGACGGCAACGACCTCATCATCGACGGCCGCCGGGTGAAGGTCACCGCGGAAAAGGACCCGGCCCGGCTGCCGCACGGCGACAATGGCGTCGACATCGCTCTGGAATGCACGGGTTTCTTCGCGGACCGTGAGAAGGCCGGAGCGCATCTTACTGCCGGCGCTCGTAAAGTCCTGATCTCGGCTCCGGCGAAAGGAGTCGATCTGACGGTCGTCTACGGGGTCAATCACGACCGGCTGGAGGCGGCTCACACGATCGTCTCCAACGCTTCGTGCACGACCAACTGCCTCGCTCCCGTGGCCAAGGTGCTCAACGACCTGATCGGCATCGAGCGCGGGCTGATGACGACGATCCACGCCTACACCAACGACCAGAAGATCCTCGACCAGATCCACAAGGACAAGCGCCGCGCCCGGGCCGCGGCGATGTCGCTGATCCCGACGACGACCGGCGCCGCCCGGGCGGTCGGCGAGGTGCTTCCGGAATTGAAGGGCAAGCTCGACGGCTCGTCGGTGCGGGTGCCGACCCCCAACGTCAGCCTCGTCGACCTCACCTTCACGCCGGGGCGCGACACCAGCATCGAGGAAGTGAACGGAGCGCTCAAATCCGCCTCGGAGAGCGCCCCGCTCGCCGGAATCCTCGCTTATACCGACGAGCCCCTGGTCTCGATCGACTTCAACCACAATCCGGCGAGCTCGACCGTCGACAGCCTCGAGACGGCGGTGCTCGAAGGCAAGCTCGTCCGGGTCGTCTCCTGGTACGACAATGAATGGGGCTTCTCGAACCGGATGGTCGACACCGCCGCCGCGATGGCGAGTCTCGGCTGACGTCATGGCGTCGTTCCGCACCCTCGACGAGATCGGCGACGTGGCCGGCCGGCGCGTTCTGGTGCGGGTCGACCTCAACGTGCCGATGGCGAACGGCGAGGTCAGCGACGACACGAGGCTTCGGGCGACCCTGCCGACGGTGACCGAGCTCGCCGACAAGGGCGCGATCGTCCTCCTCCTCGCCCATTTCGGGCGGCCCAAGGCGCCGAGCGCCGAATTTTCGCTCGCCCCGGTCGCCGCCGCCTACCAGGCCGTGCTCGGCCGGCCGGTGCGCTATGTCGACTGGGAAGGCGGCGAGGAGGCCGTCGCGGCGTTGCGGCCCGGCGACGTCGCCGTGCTCGAGAATAGCCGCTTCTTCGGCGGCGAGGAACGCAACGACCCGGCCGTGGCCGACCGCTTCGCGAGGCTCGGCGACCTCTACGTCAACGACGCCTTCTCGGCCGCCCACCGCGCCCATGCCTCGACCGAGGGCCTCGCCCGCCGGCTCCCCGCTTATGCCGGGCGCGCCATGGAGGCCGAGCTCGAGGCGCTGGCGAAGGCGCTCGGCGATCCCGAGCGGCCGGTGGCGGCGGTCGTCGGCGGCGCCAAGGTCTCGACCAAGCTCGACGTGCTCCGCAACCTCGTCGCCAGGGTCGATCACCTGATCATCGGCGGCGGCATGGCCAACACCTTCCTCGCCGCGCGCGGAGTCGCCGTCGGCAGGAGCCTGGCCGAGCACGATTTGGCCACGACCGCCCTCGCCATCCTCGATTCCGCCGAGCGGGCCGGCTGCACGGTCCATCTGCCCTACGACGTGGTGGTGGCGAGCGAGTTCGCGCCCAACCCGGCGAGCCTTCGCACCTGCAACGTCCACGAGGTCGCCGCCGACGAGATGATCCTCGACATCGGCCCGGCCGCCGTCGAGGCGCTCGGCGACGTCCTCAAGACCTGCCGGACCCTGGTCTGGAACGGGCCGCTCGGCGCCTTCGAGACGCCGCCCTTCGACGCCGCGACGGTGGCGCTGGCCCGAACCGCCGCCGCGCTGACCCAGGAGGGCGGCCTGGTCTCGGTCGCCGGCGGCGGCGACACGGTCGCGGCGCTCAACCAGGCCGGAGTCGCGGCCGATTTCACCTTCGTCTCCACAGCCGGCGGCGCCTTCCTCGAATGGATGGAAGGCAAGGCGCTGCCCGGCGTCCAGGCCCTGATCCGGCCATGATCAACATCATCGCCATCGACCATGTCGTGCTTCGGGTCGCCGATCTCGAGCGGACCCTGGGCTTCTACACCGAGGTGCTCGGCGCCCGGCTCGAAAGGGCCCAGGAGGCGATCGGGCTGTGGCAGCTGCGGATCGGCTCGGCGCTGCTCGACCTGGTGCCGGTGACCGGCGAGCTCGGCCGGACGGGGGGAGCCGCCCCGGGCGAAGGCGCCCGCAACGTCGACCATATCTGCTTCAAGGTGCTGCCCTGGGACGGCGAGGGGGTGCTCGACCATCTCAGGCGGCACGGAATCGCTGGCGAGATCGTTTCGCGCTACGGCGCCGACGGCGACGGGCCGTCAATCTACCTGTCCGACCCCGAAGGGAATGCGCTCGAGCTCAAGGGTCCGCCCTGGGCCGACATTCCCGCCGCAAGATGATCGATGGAGGAATCCCAACCATGACTTTCACGCCGACCGTCAAGGCCATTCTCGACAAATATGAATCCGACAATCCCGGAACCAAGGCGAACCTGGCTCGGATCCTCACCCACGGCCGGCTCGGCGGCACCGGCAAGATGATCATCCTGCCCGTCGACCAGGGCTTCGAGCATGGTCCGGGGCGAAGCTTCGCGGTCAACGAGCCGGCCTACGACCCGCATTACCATTACCGGCTCGCCATCGACGCGGGCCTCAATGCCTATGCCGCCCCGCTCGGCGCCCTCGAGGCCGGAGCGGGAAGCTTCGCCGGCCAGGTGCCGCTGATCCTCAAGATCAACAGCTCGAACAGCTGGGCGACCCGCAAGGACCAGGCGGTGACCGGAGGAGTCGACGACGCGCTTCGGCTCGGCTGCTCGGCGATCGGCTTCACCACCTATCCCGGCTCCGAGGACAATATGGAGCTGATCGAGGAGATCCGCGAGCTTTCGGCCGAAGCCAAGTCGGTCGGGCTCGCCACCGTGATCTGGGCCTATCCGCGCGGCGGCAACGTCTCCAAGGACGGCGAGCTGGCGCTCGACGTCACCGCCTACGGCGCCCACATGGCGGCCCTGCTCGGCGCCCACATCATCAAGGTGAAGCTGCCCAGCGCCCATATCGAGCAGAAGGACGCGCACAAGGCCTATGAAGGCACCGACTGGTCGGCCCAGGCCGACCGAGTCCGCCATATCGTCAAGGCCTGCTTCAACGGGCGGCGGATGGTCGTCTTCTCGGGCGGCGCGGCCAAGGATTCCGATTCGATCTTCCAGGACGCGCGCGACATACGCGACGGCGGCGGCAACGGCTCGATCATCGGCCGCAACGCCTTCCAGCGGCCGCGCGAGGAGGCGCTGGCCATGCTCGACCGGCTGGTCCGGATCTACAAGGGCGAGGAGTGAGCTGAGCGCCCGGCTGCGCTGGCTCGCCGGCCAGTTCGCCCGGCCGAGCGGCCTTGCCGGGCGGCTGCTGATCGGCCCCTGGCTCGACCGGGTCAGCCAGGCGATGAACCGGCTGGCGCTGGAGCAGCTCCGGATCGGCCCGGACGACGAGGCGCTCGAGGTCGGCTTCGGCGGCGGCGCCCTGCTTCGCGACCTCCTCGCCGCCACCTCGGGGCCGGTGACCGGGATCGACGTCTCGGCGGCGATGGTCGCCCGGGCGCGCCGCCGCTTCCGCGGGATCGAGCGGCTTCGCCTCGTCCGGGCCTCGGTCGAGTCGCTGCCCCTGGAGCGGTCCAGCATCGACAAGGCGGCGAGCGTCAACAACATCTACTTCTGGCCCGATCCGCCGGCCGCGATGGCACAGCTGGCGCGGGTCGTCCGCCCGGGCGGCGCCCTCGCCATCTGCTTCGAGCCGCCCGAGGAGCTTCGCAAATGGCCGGGCCACCGCTACGGCTTCAGGCTCCTTGAGGAGGGCGAAGTGCGCTCGCTGCTCGGGCGGGCGGGCTTCGTCGCAATCCGCCGGAGCGAGGGCAGGGGGCGCAAGCCCGACCGCTTTATCTGTTTGACAGCCGAGCGCGGCCCGGCAGAAGCGGCGCCGTGATGGACGAGGACGAACTCCGCCTTGAGCCGGGCTTCGCCGGCCGCTTCGAGCGGGGCGGCCGCCCGCCTTGCCAGCTCTACCTGATCTCGCCGCTCGACGTCGGCGGGCCGTTCGCCGCGCGGCTTGCCGAGGCGCTCGACGCCGGCCCGGTCGCCGCCTTCCAGTTCCGGGTCAAGGATGTCGGCCCCGACGAGGCCGCCCGGCTCGCCGAGCCGCTCCAGCGCCTCTGCGCCGAGCGCGACGTCGCCTTCATCGTCAACGACAGCGCGAGCCTGGCGAGGCGGATCGGCGCCGACGGAGTCCATCTCGGCCAGGCCGACGGCGACCCGGGCGAGGCCCGCGCCCTGCTCGGGCCGGCGGCGCAGATCGGGGTGACCTGTCACGACAGCCGCCATCTCGCCATGGAGGCGGGCGAGGCGGGCGCCGACTATGTCGCCTTCGGCGCCTTCTTCGCCACCGCGACCAAGCCGGCCGCCCGCCCCGCCGATCCCGCCATCCTCGGCTGGTGGTCGACCCTGTTCGAGCTGCCCTGCGTCGCGATCGGCGGAATCACTCCGGAGAACGGCCGAGTCCTGGTCGAGGCGGGAGCCGACTTCCTCGCCGCGTGCGGCGGCGTCTGGAGCCGCCCGGACGGGCCGGCGGCGGCGGTCCGAGCCTTCGCCGAGACCCTGCGCGGCCCCTGACCTATCCGGCGATCGGGGTGGCGAGCTGAGTGCCGGACGCCGATCCGGAATCATAGGCCCAGCGCGTGGCCCCGACCTGATAGAGGCGCATCAGCGGATCGTAGGCCAGCGCAATGCCGCCGCCCCCCACCAGCATGTTCTCGCTATTGTAGAGGTAGGTGGCGGCGCTTCCCGTGCCCGAGGCGGCGGCGGGGACCAAGGCGATGTTGTGGCGCAAATCGTAGCCGAGGGCGGCGCCGCCGATCGCGGTCAGCCGGTTGAGGTTAGCCGCGGACAGGTTCGGGCTCGAAGAGGCAGAGCAAGCATTGAGTTCCGGGGTCTTACCCCTGGGCCTCGGGCTTGCGCCGCAACTCTCTGCGGGCCGTGAAAAGACAAACAGCCGATACAAAAATAGGAGACACCAAGAGTATCAGACCCATACCAATGTTCGCTCCGCTGCCATCAGCACGGCGCACACTGAAGTCATAGACAACATAAATCCACAAAGCGGCAGTAAACACTATACCAACAACCCAAGGAAGTTTCGCTCTTATTTCAAGAAACGCCAAAAGAAGAAACGGTATGGACACTAACACCACATGGAACAGAAAAGCAGGAAATCCCTTCGTTATATTTATTGGGGTTTGGTCAATGATAGAAATGGAAACTCTGAACAATATGCCCGTAGATAATCCGATCGCGATTGCTACCAAGACAGCAAGCCCGCGATTCATATCAGCGTTCCGCAATTTATCGTCCACGCAGCCCTCCCAAAACAATATTCCGGTGTTGGCCAAAAAAGGTCGGCTTCTCCGCAGCAAGCGTGTTCATACTCCCAACAGCGTGCCGATCCACACGCCACTTCGGTACGCTGCCGCGATGACAAGACATGTGGCGGCGTCTCCTCCCTGGCGTCGGCATTCAATGTAAACGGCGGCACCGAATTGTTGATCGCACGTGCTCCGCCGAATCGGCGATCCCAGGCAATTATCGTGCTGCCGACACGCCTCGCTGACATCGATCCCCCCGACGCTCTCTGGTGACCAGGTGCACCAATTAGTTGGCTCGCGGGCTGCGGCGAGCACGAATGCTGGCGGTGGAGGTGGAACTGGTAACGGGCGCCGCGGAGGTGGACCTGGGGGGCTCCGCGTGCCTGTAACGACAATGGTTTCCTCCTCGGCTGCGGCCGCCTCGCCTGTAGAAGACCCGGTGCCACCGCCAAGCGCATTGATGAGAAGGCCTCGAGCGAGGTCAAGGCCGACCTGCTTGGACCAGCCGGTGCCGGTGACGCAGATATCGGCGCCGATGCATTCGGGAGCAGAAAAGTCCTCGCGATATCCCGGGTTCAGTCCGCTCGGGTCCCTCAGGTTCACCGGATCGCCGCGCACATAGGCGTACATGTTCATGCCGCCGCCATAGCCGATCGGGTCGGGCTGCATGAACCTTCCGAGGTGCGGATGGTAGAACCGGGCCCGGTAGTAATAGAGGCCGAGGGAGGCGATCCAGGGCTGGCCGGTATAGTGGAAGCGGCCGGCGACGGCGCCCTGGGGCACGCCATATTCGTCGTAGCGGTTGGTGCCGATGACGGTCCCGGCGGAATCGCTGATCGCGACGATCGAGCCGCGCTCGTCGGCGTGGAGGAAGCGGCGGACGGTGAGCCCGGGCCCCTCGTACCAGACCAGGGGCTCGTCGATGCCGGGCCCGTGGACGAAGCGGCGAAGAAGCGCGCCTGTGCTCCCATATTCGGCGATCAGGGTGG
>DATMVG010000225.1:0-2688 GCA_035563315.1 Allosphingosinicella sp.
GCCCACCTGCTGCTCTTCAGAAGCATCGAGGATATCGAATCGCGGCGCCCGCGGCTCGTCCGGCCCGCTCTGACGAGCCGCGACATCGCCGCGCTCGACGCGATCCCCGAGCGCCCGCGCGGGGCCTTCTCTCGAATGGCCCGGCTGGTCGAAAGGAGCCTGTTCGCTCGCCGGCCGCTGGCCGAGGGCGACTGGCGCGACTGCCGAGCCGCTTACGAGGAGTTCGCCTTCGTCGAGGGATGGCGCGGGTGAGCGCTCAGCAGGTCTTCAACCCGCGCCTCGTCGTCGGCCTGATCGTCGCCGGTCTCGTCGCCTTCGCCGCCATGATGCTTCTGATCGCCTACGCCCCGGCGCCGGGAGCGAGCCGCGACGGGCGCGGCCACGTCCTCTCGGTCGCCGCGACCGGCTTCAAGGGTCTCGTCGCCCTGGTCGGGCGGTTTCACGACACCCGCCTCGTCCGCGACCGCGAGGAGCAGCGCGACGACCTGCTCGTCGTCACCGTCGACGAGCGCACCGAGGCCGACGCGGTGTCGGGCCTTCTCGCCAACCGCCGCAACCTGCCGACCCTGGTCGTTCTGCCGAAATGGCTGACCCGCGCCGATCCGGCCCGGCGCGGCTGGGTGCGCGCGATCGCGCCCGGCGCTGGCCCGCTGGGGAGCCAGGCGCTCGGCGGAATCGCCGTCGCCGTCAATTCCGGCGGAGGCGGCGCGCCCGCCCTCGTCGAGGGCGAGGACGAGCTTGCCGGGCTTCGGGTCCCGGTGCCGGCCGCGCCGCAGACGGTCGAGGGCAAGGGGATCGTCCCGCTGGCCCGGCTGGCGGGCGGCGGCGCGCTCATCGCCCGGATCGGCGACGAGCCGCATTATGTCGTCGCCGATCCGGACCTGCTCAACAATCACGGGCTTCGCGACCCCGGGCGCGCCCGCGCCGCCCTCGACCTGGTCGAGCGGCTCAACGCCGGCGGCGAGGGCGTCGATTTCGACCTGACCGTGAACGGCCTCGCCGCCGCCGGCTCGCGCAACATCCTTCGGCTCGCCTTCGAGCCCCCGTTCCTGGTGATGACCCTGGCGCTGGTCGCCGCCGCCTTGCTCGCCGGGCTTCACGGGGCGTTCCGCTTCGGGCCGGTCCGCCGCGACGAGCGGGCGATCGCCTTCGGCAAGGCCGCCCTGGTCGAGAACAGCGCCGGCCTGATCCGGCTCGCCGGCCGCGAGGCTCGCCTCGGCACCGCCTATGCCGACGTCGTGCGCCAGGAGACGGCCCGGACGACGGGCGCTCCGCACTGGCTCCAGGGCGGCGAGCTCGACCGCTACCTGGAGCGGCTGAGCAGGCCCGGCCGGCCCGCCTTCGCCGAGCTCGCCGCCCGCCTCGACGCCGCCCGCGACCGCCACGGGCTGATCGCCGCGGCCCGCGCCCTCTCCCAGTGGAAGAAGGAAATCATCCGGTGAAAGCGACCGAAGTCAAAGGCCTTGCCGACGAGATCAGGCACGAGGTGAGGCGGGCGATCGTCGGCCAGGACGAGGCGGTCGAGCTGATGCTGATCGCGCTCTTCTGCTCGGGCCACATCCTCCTGGAAGGGCCGCCGGGCACCGCCAAGACCTTTCTCGCCCAATGCTTCGCCCGGACCCTCGGCCTCGATTTCGGCCGCATCCAGTTCACCCCGGACCTGATGCCGGGCGACATATTGGGCTCCAACCTGTTCAACTTCCAGACCAGCCAGTTCACCCTCACTCGCGGTCCGATCTTCTGCGAGCTTCTCCTCGCCGACGAGATCAACCGGACTCCGCCCAAGACCCAGGCGGCGCTGCTCGAGGCGATGCAGGAGCGCTCCGTCACCATCGACGGGGAGACTCACGGGCTGCCGCCGCGCTTCATGGTGATCGCGACCCAGAACCCGATCGAGCAGCAGGGCGTCTATCCGCTTCCGGAAGCCCAGCTCGACCGTTTCCTGTTCAAGCACAAGATGGGCTACCCGACCGCGGAAGAGGAGAAGCGGATCGTCGCCGGACACGGCGCCCGCTTCGGCGCTCCCCGGGCCGAGGATTGGGGGATCGAGCCCAGGGTCGACGCCGCCCGGCTCGCGGAGGCGGTGACGGCGGTGAGCACCGTGCCGATGGTCGACGAAGTGACCGACTATATCGTCGCCCTCGTCCGTTCGACCCGCGAGGCACCCGATCTGGAGGGCGGCGCAAGCCCCCGTTCCGCGGCCATGCTCGCCGGCGCCGCTCGGGCTCGGGCCACGCTCGACGGGCGCGACTATGTCATTCCCGACGACGTCAAGGCGCTCGCTCCGGCCGTGCTTCGCCACCGTGTGCTGCTCTCCGCCGCTGCCGAGATCGAGGGTCGGCCCGTCGAGAGCGTCATCGCCCGGCTCATCGAAGAGGTCGAGGCGCCGCGTTGATCTACCCGACCCGCCGCACCGTCCTCCTCGCCGCCGCCGTCGCTCCGGTCGCGCTCGTCGTCGGCCTGTTCTACCCGGCTTACTGGACGGCCGGCCTCGCCCTGCTCGCGCTCCTGCTCGCTCTCGCGGCGGTCGACGCGTTCGCCGGCGCCGCCGTGGGGCGCGCCCAGATAGAGTGCGAGGGGCCGGGCGCGGTCGGAGTCGGCGAGACGTTCGCGATCGTGGTCCGAATCTCGCTCCCCGCTTCGGCGCCTCCGGCCGCGCAGGTCGCGGTCGGGATCGCCGGGCCGGTC
>DATMVG010000226.1:0-5666 GCA_035563315.1 Allosphingosinicella sp.
CCGCGACCGACTCGGCCGCGCCGCCCGCTTCGCCGCCGTTGCCCGCTCCCGCCGCACGCCCGCCGGATCCGGCCCCCGTTGCGGCCGCGGCCACGGCGACTTCGCCACCGCTCGCCCCCGAGTCACCGGAGGAGGAGGAAAGGTGGCGCGCCGCGATCGGCCCCAACGCGGACTATTATCTGGAACGCTGGCGCCGGATGGAGGCGAAGGGGTCGGCGGTCAGCTGGAACTGGCCCGCCTGCCTCGTCAACCTGTTCTGGCTCGCCTACCGCAAGCTGTGGCTGCCGATGGCGGGACTGGCGGCGGCGGTCGTCGTGCTCGGAGTTCTCGGCTCGGCGAGCCCGGCGCTCGGCATGGCGACCGCCCTCGTCAGCATCGGCCTGAGCTTCGTGACCGGCGCCTTCGGCAACGCTCTTTACCGCAAGCAGGTCGCCCGGCTGGCCGCCGAGACGGCGGGGATGGAGCAGCCGGCAGCGCTCGACCAGCTCAGGATCCGCGGCGGAGTCTCGGTGCCCGCTATGGTCATCGCCCTCGCTCTCGCCGTCCTCCTGACCCTGCTGCTCGTCCTCGCCGCCGCCCTCTCGATGCAGGGCAAGAGAGCGCCCGCCGCGGGCAACGAGGCCGACGGCGCGATCGTCCCCTATGATGCCGGCGTCGGCGGCGATCCCTCGCAGGGGATTAGCGGCCAGACCGGCGACGGCGGAGTCAGCGGCGAGATCGGCGGCGAGGCGCCCGTCGGCGCGGTCGAGGAAGGCGGCGCCCCGGCCGAGGGCGACAAGCCGACCGAATAGGCGCCGGGGGCGGCGGCGCGCCGCTTGAACTCCCTTGGCCCCGTCCCTATAGACGCCGGGCCCCGCCGGCCCCGGCTTGGCGACATTCGGGGGCCGAGCGCATCGGTCGGGGAGTAGCTCAGCCTGGTAGAGCACTGTCTTCGGGAGGCAGGGGCCGGAGGTTCGAATCCTCTCTCCCCGACCACTTTACCGCAAGAGCGGCGCTCCGCGGTCCGGCCGCGCCGCGCGACCATGGGCGCCTGGGCCGCCATTCAGCCTCGGCTCAGCATCGGGCGGGTATGAAGGCTGCCATCGACGAATCCGTACGCGCGCCACGGGCCTCGTCTTGACGTTGGCCGGCGAGTTGGCGATGCATGGCGGCGACATGGAGGCATTATGTTGAAAACATTGGTGACAGCTGCCGCGCTGGCGGCGACGGCGGCGGTGGCCCAGGCTCCCTCGGGCACGTCGAGGGGGCCGGACAACGATCCCAACGAGGTCGTCTGCATCAACGAGCGGGTGATCGGCTCGCGCCTCGCCCGCAACCGGGTCTGCCGCACTCGGGCCCAATGGGTCGAGCACCGCGCCGAGACCCGCAAGGTGGTCGAGCGAGTCCAGTTCAACAAGCAGACCTCAGAGCAATAGGGCCCCGGAGCCTAGGCCCCCGGGGGCGATACGCGCCATCGTCTGATCGTCAGATCACCTCCGCCATCCGAGGAGGCCGGGACGCCTTGGAAGAGCGCCCCAGCCCTGCTCGTCGTCAGGTTCCGGAACCGCCGGGGTAGCGGACGTCGGGGTCGATCTGGATGTCGAGCCACCGGGGCGATCCGTCCAGATTGGGCGGCTGCAGCAGCCGCACGTTCAAATTGAAGCCGTGCTTGTAGTTCGAAGCCGGGGGCGCGGGCGGATAAGCAACGAAATAGGCGATCCGGCAGTCGCTCAGGCCCTCTTCGTCCTCCTCATAGCTGGTCGCCGTCGCCTTGACGTGCCGAAGGTTGCCGTAGCGGTCCCTGTCGTCCAGATTCTTGTGGCTGATCGCCTTCCGCAGCGGGTTGAAGGTCATGTTCGACGGCTTGCCGAGGATGAAGACGATGTAGAGGGGCTCGTCCTTGACCTCGAGGTCGAGCGGCGTTCGCGGACTTTCGGCCAGCGATGAGGCGACCGGGACGAGCGACCCGCCCACAGCGTCCTTGATCGCTTGCGCGATGCCGGTCGCCGGCAAAGCCTGGGCAAGCGTATGGTTGCGGAAGAAGGCCTGCAGCTGTGTGACCACCTGGCCGCCGACGGCGACCTGGACCTCGACGAGGTCGATGGTGCGGATGACGAAACGCGTCGGCCAGGGCCCGCCCCAGTCCTCCTGGACGTCGCTCGAAATTGCGGATTCCGCCAGTGCGAACTGCGTATTGATTGGATCGTCGAGTGCCATTTTCGTGACTCCTGTTGCAGGTGATGCCCACCGGACGGCCTGATTCTCGAAGCGCGTCCGCGCAGAGAATCGCCTGTCGTACTGGAGGTATCAGGGGAGGCGCGGCGCACGCGTGACCGGCGTCACGCCCCGGGCAAATCAGGCGAGCAGGTGCTTCTGTATCTTGCCCGCCGACGTTCGCGGGAAGTCGGCGACGAACTCGAACCGCCTGGGCACCTTGTAGGCGGCGAGGCGCTGCCGGCAGAACGCGCTGAGCTCGACATCGTCCGGGCGGGCGCCGTTGGCGAGCTGGACGTAGGCTCGGCCGACCTCGCCCCATTTCGGATCGGCTTCGCTCAGCACGGCGGCGTCGACGACCGCCGGATGAGCGCACAGCACATTCTCGACCTCGACCGGGTAGACGTTCTCGCCGCCCGAGATGAACATCTCCTTGCGCCGCCCAGCTATGTAATAGAAGCCGTCGCGGTCGCGGCGGGCAAGGTCGCCCGAGCGCAGCCAGCCGTCGGCGGTGAAGGCCGCGCGGGTCGCCGCTTCGTTGCGCCAATAGCCCGGAGTGACGCCCGGGCCTGCGAACTGCAGGTCCCCTACCTCCCCGTCGGCGACCTCGCGGCCGTCTGCGTCGACGATTCGGGCGCTCGACAGGAGCTGGGGCTTGCCGACCGATCCGATCCGCTCCCAGGCGTCGGCGGGGTCGAGGAGAAAGGCGGTCGGGCCGGTCTCGGTCATTCCCATGCCGTTGCAGATACGGACGCCGAGGCCGCGGTAGCGCTCGACCAGGACGTCGGACAGCGGCGCGCCGCCGCATCCCCAATGGCGGATCCGGTCGAGCCGAGCGGCGGCGAAGCCGGGATGGTCGAGCAGCGCCTGGTAGACGGTCGGGACCGCGAACAAGGCGTCGATCCGTTCCGCCTCGATCAACGCGACGAGCGCTTCGGCGTCGAACGCCTCGAGCAGCAGCACCGTGCCTCCGGCGATGAGGACCGGCAGCGCGTGGAGATTGATGCCGGCAGTATGGAACAGGGGCAGGAAGCTCACGCTCGTGTCGGTCGAGCGCAGGTCGATGCAGGTGCCGATGTTGACGTAATTGGCGAGCGCCATCCGATGAGTGTAGATCACCCCTTTCGGCCGCCCCGTCGTCCCCGACGTGTAGAGCAGGTACCAGGTTGAGCCCTCCGGCCAGCGCCGCCCCGGGCGCGGCGGCGGCGGCGCCGCGACCAGCTCCTCCTCATATTCGCGGTCGAGGCCGATGGAGGGCGGCCGCCCGGCGAGCCGGGCGACCGTCTCGGCATCGCCGCCGCCGAAGAAGAGCAGGGCCGGCTCGGCATCGCACAGCAGGCCGTCCAGCTCGGCCGGCGGCATCCGCCAGTTCAGCGGCACCAGGACCGCGCCGAGCTTGGCGCAGCCGAACAGCAGCTCGAAAAATTCGATCCTGTTGCGGCACAGGATGGCGACCCGATCCCCCTCGCCGACGCCGCGGGCGGCCATCAAGGCCGCCGCTCGCGCGGCGCGCTCGTTGAGCGCGGCGTAGGTGCATGAACGGCCGGTGGCCGGCTCCTCGAGCGCGACCTTGGCCGGCGACAGCTCGGCGCGCTTGGCGATCAGGTCGGGCAGGCCGCCGCTCATCGCTTGCGCAGGCCCTCGGAGACGAGGTCGATGGCGAGGTCGGCGACGTCCGCGGGCGCCATGTCGCGCTTCCAGATGCCATAGCGCATGCCGAGGAAGACGCTCATCCCGATCAGCGCCCAGGCGCGCAGCTCGTCGGGGCCCTCGGAAATCTGGCCGCGGCTCCGAGCGGCGGCGAGGTTGCGGCCATAGCCTTCGACGAAGGTGAGATAATGCTGGCGGTAGACGTCCTCGGCGACGAACTGCGCCTCCTCGATGATCCGGTAGAGTTCCGGATGCTCGCGCACGAAGGCGATGAAGGCGGCGAGGCCGATCCGCTCGGCGGCGAGGCGGTCGGGAGCGCCCGCGACGGCCTCGGCGACATGGGCGCGCACGGCATCGCTCATGTCGCGCACCAGCGCCCGGAACAGCTCCTCCTTGCTCTCGAAATAGGTGTAGAAGGTGCCGAGCGCGACGCCGGCCCTGGCGGTGATCCCGGTGATGGCGGCGTCGTGATAGCCGCGCTCGCCGAACTCCTGAGCCGCCGCCTCGAGCAGCTTGCGCACCGTCCGCCGGCCCCGTTCGGTGCGCGGTGCCTTGTCGGCCGAAACGGCGGCCTGGCCGAGATCGTTCATGGCTTCTCCTTGCCCTGAACTTGAACCGGCTTTCAGGTCAGCGCAAGCCGGAGCGTTCTTCGGCCCCTGGCCCGAGTTAGCCGAAGGGAGGTTTCGTCGAGCCGGATCGGCGGCTGGTCGAAACGGCATTCAGCCGGCGGCCCCGGCCCCGCATCGGCCCGGCCATGAGCCCCCGGTTCCTCGCTTCCCTGGCCGCCCTCGCCTTGCCGCTGGACGCCGCGCCGGCCCAGCCTTCGACCCCCGCCCCTGAAGCGGCGGCCGTGCGGCACTTCGTCGAAGCCGTGACGGTCGAGACGGAAGGCCAGGTGGCGCGCTTTCACGAACCGGTCTGCCCATTGAGCCGCGGGTTGCCGCCCGATTACAACCATGTTGTCGAGGAACGGGTGCGAGCCATCGCTCGAGCGGTCGGCATTCCCGTCGGACGGCCCGCCGGCTGCCTGCCGAACCTGATCGTGCTCGTCGCCGAGGATGGCGAGGCGGTGACCGAGACGCTGCGCGGCGAGCGGCCCGACATTTTCGCCGGCCTCGACAGCGCCGAAATCCGCCGCGCGATAGCCGGGGGCGGGCCGGTGCGCACCTGGCAGAGCAGCGTGACTCGCCGCGCGGAAGGGGCTCCCATCGCCGAGAACCGCGATTCCTACCTCTTCCAGGACGTCCACCTGTTCCACGGCGTGCCGGCGGGCTTGCTCCGCGAGACCACCCGGCGCGACCTGCGCCTGTCGATGATCCTGTTCGACGTCGATGCGATCGACGGCCTCACCCTGATGCAGCTCGCCGACCATGCGGCGATGCGTGGCCTGGCGCCGACAAGAAGTGCCGCCGCGGCGGCCGGCAAGTCGATCCTTGCCCTGTTCGACGAGTCGGCGGCCGGGCGCGACCCGCCCCAAGCCGCGACCGAGTGGGACGGCGCCTATTTGCGGGCCCTCTATCGAGCCGACGCCTCGCTCGACGGCCGCGCGCAACGGAGCAGCCTGGCGCGACTCCTGGAACGGAACCTTCGCCCCACCCGCGGCAGATGACGCTGAGTTGAATATTGACTCAAGTTTCAGTTTAGGGCTATAGGGACCCGCCGAAAGACTCCCTGAGGAGCGAGGGCGGGGGAGAGGGCCTTGAATTTTTTCACCGCATCGGACGGGGCGTCGATCGCCTATCGCGACGAGGGCGAGGGGCGCCCGCTCGTGCTTCTGCATGGGCTGATGGCGCATGGCGACTTCTTCCGCGAACAGGCCGACC
>DATMVG010000227.1:0-34024 GCA_035563315.1 Allosphingosinicella sp.
CGACAACGTCAACCTGATGGCCGCGAACCTGACCGGCCAGGTGCGCAACATCGCCGAGGTGACCACCGCCGTGGCGAGAGGCGACCTTTCCAAGAAGATCACGGTCGACGTGAAGGGCGAGATCCTCGAGCTCAAGAACACCATCAACGTCATGGTCGATCAGCTCAACGCCTTCGCCTCGGAGGTCACGCGCGTCGCCCGCGAAGTGGGCTCGGAAGGCAAGCTCGGCGGCCAGGCGCAGGTGGAAGGCGTTGCCGGAACCTGGAAGGATCTGACCGACAACGTCAACCTGATGGCGGGCAACCTCACCGGCCAGGTCCGCAACATCGCCGAAGTCACCACCGCGGTCGCGCGCGGCGACCTTTCCAAGAAGATCACGGTGCAGGTGAAGGGCGAGATCCTCGAGCTGAAGAACACCATCAACGTCATGGTCGACCAGCTCAACTCCTTCGCTTCCGAGGTGACCCGAGTGGCGCGCGAGGTGGGCTCGGAAGGCAAGCTCGGCGGCCAGGCTCAGGTGGAGGGCGTCGGCGGCACGTGGAAGGACCTCACCGACAACGTCAACGCCATGGCGGCCAATCTGACCGGCCAGGTGCGCAACATCGCCGAGGTGACGACCGCGGTCGCGCTCGGCGATCTTTCGAAGAAGATCACCGTCGACGTCAAAGGCGAGATCCTCGAGCTCAAGAACACGATCAACGTCATGGTCGACCAGCTCAATTCCTTCGCCTCGGAGGTGACCCGGGTCGCCCGCGAGGTCGGCACCGAAGGCAAGCTGGGCGGCCAGGCGCAGGTTCGCGGCGTCGCCGGCACGTGGAAGGACCTCACCGACAACGTCAACCTGATGGCCGAGAATCTGACCGGGCAGGTCCGCAACATCGCCGAGGTGACCACCGCCGTCGCCCGGGGCGACCTGTCGCGCAAAATCACGGTCGACGTGAAGGGCGAGATCCTCGAGCTGAAGAACACGATCAACGTCATGGTCGATCAGCTCAATTCCTTCGCCTCGGAAGTGACCCGAGTCGCGCGCGAAGTCGGCACCGAGGGCAAGCTGGGCGGACAGGCGCAGGTGCCCGGAGTCGGCGGAACGTGGAAGGACCTTACCGACAACGTCAACCTGATGGCGACGAATCTCACCAATCAGGTTCGAGGCATTGCCGACGTCGTGACGGCGGTCGCGCAGGGCAATCTGAAGCGAAAGCTGACCGTGGACGCCAAGGGCGAGATCGCGGCGCTCGCCGAGACGATCAACTTCATGATCGAGACCCTGTCGACCTTCGGCGACCAGGTGACCAACATGGCCCGCGAGGTCGGAATCGAAGGCCGGCTCGGCGGGCAGGCGCGAGTGCCCGGCGCCGCCGGCCTGTGGCGCGACCTTACCGACAACGTAAACCAGCTCGCCGCCAACCTGACCAACCAGGTCCGCTCGATCGCCGAGGTCGCGACCGCGGTGACCAAGGGCGACCTTACCCGCTCGATCGCCGTCGAGGCGTCGGGCGAGATGGCCGCGCTCAAGGACAACATCAACGAGATGATCCGCAACCTCAAGGATCAGACGCTCAAGAATGCCGAGCAGGACTGGCTCAAGACCAACCTCGCCCGCTTCTCGCGCATGCTGCAGGGGGAACGCGACCTCGCCACCGTCTCGAACCTGATCATGTCGGAGCTGGCGCCGCTGGTGAACGCCCAATATGGCGTCTTCTACGTCACCAAGCGCGAGGAGGACGAGACCAAGCTCGAGCTCGTCGCCAGCTACGGCGCCGAGAGCCACGACGCGCTCAAGCGCGAGTTCAACCTGCGCGAGGGGCTGGTCGGCCAGGCCGCCGCCGACAAGCGCCCGATCCTGCTCCAGGACGTGCCGGGCGACTTCATCCGGATCGGCTCGGGCCTCGGCCACGCCGCTCCGGCCAACATCAACATCCTTCCCGCCTTGTTCGAGGACGACGTCAAGGCGGTGATCGAGCTCGCTTCGTTCAACGACTTCAACGAGACCCACCAGAGCTTCCTCAACCAGCTCATGGAATCGGTCGGCATCGTGCTCAACACCATCGCCGCGACGATGCGCACCGAAGGCCTGCTCAAGCAGTCGCAATTGCTGACCCAGGAGCTTCAGGCGCGCCAGACCGAGCTCACCCGCAAGCAGGAGGAGCTTCACGCCACCAACGAGGAGCTGCAGGAGAAGGCGCAGCTGCTCGAGAACGAGAAGCGGCAGGTCGAGGCGAAGAATCTCGAGATCGACATGGCCCGCCGCGCGATCGAGGAGAAGGCCGAGCAGCTGGCCCTGACCTCGAAGTACAAGTCGGAGTTCCTGGCCAATATGAGCCACGAGCTTCGCACTCCGCTCAATTCGCTTCTGATCCTGTCGAAGCTGCTGGCCGACAACCCGCAGGGCAACCTCAACGAGAAGCAGACCGAGTTCGCGCGGACGATCCACTCCGCCGGCTCGGACCTGCTCAATCTGATCAACGACATCCTCGATCTGTCGAAGATCGAGTCCGGCACGATCTCGATCGAGATCGGCGACATGCCGCTGAGCGGGCTCAAGCAGCATATGGAGCGGACCTTCCGACAGCTGGCGGCGGACAAGGGCCTCGACCTCAAGATCGAGTTCGACGAGAACCTGCCGGCGACGATTCGCACCGATGAGAAGCGGCTTCAGCAGGTCGTCCTCAACCTGCTCTCCAATGCCTTCAAGTTCACGTCCGACGGCAGCGTCACGCTCGCCGCTCGGCTGGCCGAGAGCGGCTGGAACTCCAACCATCCCGTGCTCCGCAACTTCGACCATGCCATCGAGATCGCGGTCACCGACACCGGCATCGGCATCCCCGAGGACAAGCAGCGGCTGATCTTCGAGGCGTTCCAGCAGGCCGACGCGACGACCAGCCGCAAATATGGCGGCACCGGCCTCGGCCTGTCGATCAGCCGCGAGATCGCCCGGCTGCTCGGCGGCGAGCTGCAGGTCAAGTCCAAGCCCGGCGAAGGCTCGACCTTCACCCTGTTCGTGCCGCTCGAGGCGGCCGCGGTCGCCGCCCCGATCGCTTCGGCGACCACCGCGCGCTACGAGAATAGCGGCGCGGCGGTGCCCTCGGCCCTGCCCTCGACGCTCGAGGTGAGCGACGACCGCGACAGCCTCGGCAATGCGCCGTTCGTGCTCATCGTCGAGGACGACGTCACCTTCGCCTCGATCCTGCTCGACCTCGCCCGCGAGGCCGGGCTCAAGGGCGTCATCTCGACGGCAGGGTCGGGCACTCTGGCGATGGCGCGCAAGCTCAGGCCCGACGCCATCACCCTCGATATCGGCCTCGACGACATCAACGGCTTCGTCCTGCTCGATCTGCTCAAGCACGATGCCGAGACCCGCGACATCCCGATCCACGTCATTTCGGGCGCCGAGGAGATCTCGTCGGTGACCGAGATGGGCGCCTTCGGGGTGACCGGAAAGCCGGCCGACGACGAGGAATTGAGGACGGTGTTCACGCGCATGCGCGAGCTGGCCGCGGGCGGCAAGCGCCGGCGGCGGACCAGGCCGCGCGAGGACTCGCTCAACAATCCACGCAAGCTGCCCGAGCTTGCCGGCGCCAAGGTCCTCATCGTCGACGACGACATCAGGAACATCTATTCCCTGACCAGCGTGCTCGAGAGCTACGACGTCGAGGTGCTTCACGCCGAGCGGGGCCGCGATGGCATCCTCATCCTCGAGCAGACCCCGGACATCGACGCCGCTCTCATCGACATCATGATGCCCGAGATGGACGGCTATGAGACGATGCAGCACATCCGGGAGCGGCCGGCAATCGGCGGCGTCCCGCTGATCGCGGTCACCGCCAAGGCGATGAAGGGCGATCGCCAGAAGTGCCTCGACGCCGGCGCTTCCGACTATATCGCCAAGCCGGTCGACATCGACCTACTCCTGGCCCTGCTCAGGGTCTGGGTCGGCAAGACCCGCAACCGCGCCGCGCTCGCGCCGCTGCCCGCGCAAGCGGCCGCCGAATAGGCCGATGGACTCGACCCGGACCCTGCGCACGCCGGCGGCGGCACCGGCGCGGCCGATCGAGCCGCCGCCGCTGCCGGCCGCCAAGGGCGCCCGAGTCCTCGTCGTCGACGACGACGACCGCAACCTGCTCGCCATCCGAACCGTCATCGAGGACCTCGCCGAGGTCGAGGTCGCCACGTCCGGCGAGGAGGCGCTCCGCCACCTGCTCAAGGGCGACTTCGCGGTCATCCTTCTCGACGTCTACATGCCGGGCCTCGACGGCTACGAGACCGCCCAGATCATTCGCGGGCGCGACCAGACCAAGCGGATCCCGATCGTCTTCCTGTCCGCCGTCAACAAGGAGAAGGAGCACCTTCTGCGCGGCTATGCGATGGGCGCGGTCGATTACGTCTTCAAGCCGGTGGAGCCGGTGGTGCTTCGCTCGAAGGTGGCGGTTTTCGTCGATCTCTTCACCATGACCCAGGAGATCCAGCGCAAGGCCGAGCAGGAGCAGCGGCTGCTCGACGAGAATCTTCGCGCCAATGCCGAGCGGCTTCGAGTCGAGCAGGAGCTGAGGCTCGCCGAGCAGCGCCAGGCGGCGATCATCAAGTCGCTGCCGATCATCCTCTATCTCGAGCCGGAGGGCGCCTCGCCGCGGGTCCCGCAGTTCGTCGGCGGCAATTTCGCCGCGGTGACCGGCTTCACCTTCGACGCCGTCGAGAAGCGACCGACGCTCTGGGCCGACCGGCTCCATCCCGACGACAGGGAGCGCGCTCTCAAGGCCCTGCAGGACCGCCAGCGAACCGGAGTCATGGCGATCGAATATCGATGGCAATGCGCCGACGGCCAGTACAAGCACTTCCTCGACCAGGCCGTGCTGCTTCGCGATTCGAACGGCGGGCCGTCGCAATTCGCCGGCACCCTGCTCGACGTCAGCGAGCGCCGCGACCTCGAGAACCAGCTTCTCCAGGCGCGCAAGATGGACGCCATCGGCAAGCTCACCGGCGGCATCGCCCACGATTTCAACAACCTCCTCGCCGCCGTGCTCGGCGGCATCGGCCTCATCGAGCGGCGGCTGCCGCTCGGCGAGGAGCACAAGAAGATCCTCGGCATGACCCGCCGGGCCGCCGAGCAGGGCTCCGAGCTGGTCGGTCGCCTGCTCGCCTTCGCCCGGCGCCAGCAGCTTCAGCCCGGGCCGGTCGACATGGACACGCTGTCGGCCACGGTGACCGACCTGCTCGCCCACACGCTTGGCGGCCTAGTCAAGCTCGAATGGCAGGCCGAAGCGGATATCGGCCATGCTTATGCCGACAGCACCCAGCTCGAGCTGGCGCTGATGAACCTGATCATCAACGCCCGCGATGCGATGCCGCATGGGGGAGCGATCACGGTCAGCGCCCGCAACGCTCGGGCGGGACCGGGCAATGCGCTCGGGCTGCCGGCGGGCGACTACGTGGTCCTCGCGGTCAAGGACAGCGGCAGCGGCATCGCCCCCGATATCCTGGAGCAGGTGACCGAGCCCTTCTTCACCACCAAGGATATCGGCGAAGGCACCGGCCTCGGCCTCTCGATGGTCTACGGCTTCGCCAGCCAGTCGGGCGGCGCCATCGACATCGATTCCAAGGTCGGGGAAGGCACGACCGTCGAGATCTGGCTGCCGCGCGCGCCGGCGGGGGACGAGGCGACGGAGCCGCCGGAGGCGATGCAGAGCCCGGACGACGGCATGCCTTCCCTGCGCATCCTCCTCGTCGACGATCACGAGGCGGTCCGGGAGACCACCGCCGGAATGCTTTGCGACCTCGGCCACCGCGTCGATTCGGCCTGCGACGGGCCCACCCTGCTCGGCAAGCTGAGCGCCGATCCGGCCGCCTACGACCTCATCGTCACCGATTATGCCATGCCGCTCATGTCGGGGGGCGACATGCTCAAGCATGCCCGGACGATCGCTCCCGCCCTGCCGGCGATCATCATCAGCGGCTATGCGGACAGCGAGTCGATCGTCCACAAGGGGGAGGTCGTGGTTCTGACCAAGCCGTTCACGCTCGACCAGATGAACGAGGCCATCCGCTCGGCCGTGCCGGCCGCCCCGGCAAGCGTCGAAGCCCTTTAGGCCGACAGGGTCAGCTCTTACCTTGCGGGCGGCCGCGAGGGAATTTCGTCGGCGATGCGCAGGAGGGAGGCGGCCATCACGCCCGCCGGGTCGGCCGGGACGAGCTCCCGGATGCTCGTCGCCGCCCGCTCGCCGATCGAGCGCCATTCGTCGCGACGCCGCCAGGCGCGCTCCATCGCTTCGTCCAGCGCATCCTCGGTCGGCGCGGCGGCGACGAAGCCGGTCGCCCCGTCCTCGACCACTTCGGCATTTCCGGCGACGTCGGTGACGATGGCGACCCGCCCGCTCAGCATCGCCTCGACCAGCACCAGCGGCAGGCCCTCGGCCCTGGACGGCAGAAGCAGGCCGTGATGCTCGCCCCACAGGGCTTCGATGTCGGTGGCGAAGCCGGCGAAGCGGACCTTCTCGAGGGCGAGGAATCGGGCCATGCGCTTCAGTCCCTCTTCCTGTTCGCCGGCGCCGAAGATGCTGACGCTCACCGGTCGGCTCCTCCATTTGTCCCGGGCCAGCACCCTCAGCAGGATGTCCTGGCCCTTCTCCATCGGGTAGAGCCGGCCGACGCAGGCGAGCCGAAGGCCGCTTTCCTGCGCCGGCCAGTCGTCCCGTCTCGCCCAGGACACCTTGAAAGGGTTGCGCGCGACCGACGCCCGCTCGAGCGCGACGCCGAGCTGCTCTTCGGTGAGCCGCTTGTTATGTTCGGAGACGAAGAAGGTGTGGACCGCTTCCTCGAACACCGAGCGGATTCGCGCGGTGCGCCGGTCGATCGGCCAGTAGAGGTCGGTCGCCTTCTGGCAGATCAGCACATAAGGCAGCTTCAGTCGCTGGCAGACGCTGGCGAACAGCCAGCCGTCATGATTGCCCCCTTGCGAGACCACCACCAGATCCGGCCGCCGGCGCAGGCGCAGATTGAGGTAGAGATAGACCGTCTGGTAGCCGAAGGTCAGCGGGTAGGTCAGCATCGACATGGCGGAGTAGAAGGCCCGCGGCAGCCACGGGAACTTGGCCAGCTGGACGAGCTTCGACCCGGCCTCCCTGAGCTCGACCACATGCTTCTCGCCGGGCTCGAAGCGATTCTTGTAGGCGGTGACCGAATGGCCGGCCCGGCCGAGCATGCGGGCCGCTCCGGACCACAGATCCTCGCTGCCTCCCCAGCTCACATTGCTGCTCACGAAGGCGATTCGGCGCATCTTCGGCGCCGGGCCGTCCGGGGTCGGGGAAAGCGTCAAAGCAGATAGTCCTTCGCATAAGGCGCATAGAGCGGGTCGCCGCGCAAACTCTCCGCGGTCCCGCGGAATCGCTCGAGCATGTCGTCGGTGATGCCGTCGGCCGTCACCGGGGGGAGCGGCCGGATCGCCTGCAGCAGCCGGACCGGACCATGCAGCCGGTTCGCCCGGATCGCCCGCACGTAGAGGCCGAACAGGCGACGCCTGAGCCCCATTCCCACCGGAAGCGCGCGCACCACACGGGTCAGCCGCGGGTACCAACTGAGCTCTGCCGCCTCCAGCGCCCTGTTCACCCGCTCCCGCGGCGGCGGGTGGTGGTCGAGGCCCAGCCGCCGCTCCAGCTCCCGGGCAAAGCCGCCGGGATCGTCGCGAAGCATCTCGTAGGGCATGACGATCAGCCGGTCGCCGAAGGCATGTCGGTAGAGGCCGATGATCCGGTCGTAATTCCAGGCATCCGCCTCCCGGCGGTCCGCCTCGGCCCGGCGCTCGAGCTCGGCGGGGTCGCCGCCGCCGCGGATGAACTCGGAATAACCCGAAAACCAGATCGAGCGGAAGCCGCGCGTGACCAGCAGCACATGCGCTCGCGGGAACAGCGAAGCGAGCGTGGCGCAAGCCTCGGCCTGCGCCTCCGGCCTGGGCCGGCTCGCGACGCTTTCGAAGTCCCCGAGCGGGTCGCCGACCCGGACGTGCGGGGTCGCGAGGCCTTCCGAGCTCGTTACCCGGAACAGCAGGCCCGGCCGGGCCGCGACGGCCTGCCGCGAAATGTCGTGGACGCTGGGGAAGCCGGCAATGGCGGCATCGGCATATTCGAGTTGCGGGTGGGAGGCGAACCAGCGGCGCAGATAGGAGGAACCGGTCTTGGCATAGCCGATATGGATGAGGTGCCCGGTCACTCGGCCGACACCTGCAGCGACCGGCTGAGCGCCTCGACGCAGAGGCCGGTGGTCAGCTCCTCCGACCCCCATCGGGTCATGTCCGGCCGGGTCTGCGCGAACGAACCGTCGCCGAGCTTCGCCCGGCCGCCGCTGTAGAAGGCCGCGAGCGGCCAACCGCCCGAGGGCGTCTGCGCCGCCAGCAGCGAGGCGAGCAGGCCCGCGGGCACCGGACGGCCGCAATTGAGCCGGCCGCATATCGCGAGCGCCACTTCGAGCGCGTTGGCCGGGCGAGCCTCGGCCAGGCGCTCGGCGATGATCGCGGCCGCGGTCTCGGCGAAAGCCGGCCCGGTCAGGGCGCGCGAGAAGAAGTACCAGATGATGAAGGGGTTGTCGTACCACTTGTCGCAGGACGTCTCCCGGCCGGCTCGGAGCAGCTCGACAAGATGGTTCTCGATCCTGTCGCGGCCGTCGAACTCGCCGAGGTAGAAGAGGCAGTTCGCATTCACCGCCGCATCGACGTCATAGGGCGCCGCGGCCGTCCGGGTGAAGAACATGTAGAGAGTCGGGATGTGGCGCAGCTGTGCCAGCGCAACCTTGCGGTGGCGGCGGGGAGTCCAGCGCAGCCGGGGTGTGATCCAGGTGAAGAACAGGCCGTCGCGGTCGCGGTTGGCGAGCATCAGCTCCCGATTCGAACCGAGCGCCACGCCCCTTTTGGACAGGAAGGCGGCGGCGCAGCTGGTGTCGTCCAGGTCGGGCGGGAGCTCCCGGTGGCGCGGATTCTCGCGGCTCCAGTGTCGCCACAGCTCGTGCCGGTCCATCTCGCCGAGCAGGAAGCGCTGGGCCCGATCGCACAGGCCGTCGGCGGCGGGACAGGAGGAGAGCGCCTGGGCGATCAGGGCCGTCGGAAACACCGAGGGGTCGACGATGCAGCCGCCGGGCAGATAAGGATCCCACGCCAGCACTCGAAACTCGCCGGTCGGCAGCTGGCGATGCTCGAGAAATGCCAGCGCCCGGGCGAGCGAGCGCTCGATCTGGTCGCGGTCCGGCGCATCCTGGCTGGCGGCGTCTGGGGTCACGGAGCTTTCCCTAGGGAGCAAGGCTGCCTCAGAGAAGATAGTCTTTGGCGTAAGGAAGATAGAGCGGGTGCCCGCGGAGGCGCTCGGCACGGCCGCGGAGGAAGGCCACCATCTCTTCGGTGATCAGCGCGGGGGAGACGGCGGCCGAGGGGGCGGTACGGGTGAGCAACCCCGCCAGGGGCCGCAATCCGCGGGGGAGCGGGTCGTGCGCCTGGCGGGCGAGCAGTCGCCGGCGCAGGCGCCCGCCGAACGGAAGCCGGCGAACGACGCGGGCGAGGCGCGGATACCAGCCAAGCTCCTCGGGCGATAACGAGGGATTCTCCCGCCTGACGTCGGGTGGGTGATGGGTCAGGCCAAGCTGCTCTTCCAGCGCCAGCGCGAAGCGCTTCGGATCGTCGCGAAGCAGCTCGTAGGGCATGACGATCAGGCGGTCGCCGAATCGCTCGCGATAAAGGTCGATCAGATAGTCGTAGTCGAGGACCCCCCTGCCCTTGTCGACGACGGCCCGGGTCATCTTGAAGAAGCGGCCGAGATCGGCGTCGCCGCCGGCGCGGACATATTCGGAATAGCCGGAGTAGATCGCCGATCGGAAGCCGCGGGTGACGACGAGCACGTGGGCGTTGGGGAAAAGCTCGGCCAAGGCCCGGCACACCAGCGCCTGCTCGCGGGGATCCTGGCCCGGCCCTGTCCGATCGAAGCTGTCGAGCCCATCCTCGGCATGCGCATCGGGGGCCGCGAGGCCCTCGGAGCTCGTTACCCTGTACATCAGCCCTTCCCGCGGCGCGGCGCTCTGGACCGCGATGGCATGGACATTGGCGAAGCCGGCAATGCCGCCGCCTTGATAGGCGAGCTGAGGATGGCCGGCGAACCATCGGCGGAGGAAGGTCGACCCGGTCTTCGGGTAGCCGATATGGATGAGGTGGCCGATCATTCCGGCGATGACCGCACGACAATCGCGTCCAGGAGCCGCCTCATTCGGCTTCGTCGCCGTCGAACAGATAGTCGCGGCCGAGCGCCGCATAGAGGGGCAGCGTCCGCAGCCGCTCGCTTCGGCCGCGCAGCCTTTCGGTGAGGCTCGAGGGGATGAGAGCGTCGGTCACCGGCCGGGCCTCCCGGACTCGCTGCAGCAGGCTGATGACCGGCCGAAGCCGGTTCCTCCGCGCCGCCCGCCAATGCCAGATCATCAGCCGGCGCCGGCGGCGATCGCCGAACGACAGGCCGCGCAGGAACCGTGAGATTCGGGGATACCAATAGAGCTCCTCGCCGCCGAGGGACGGGAGGACCCGGTCCGTCGGGGCCGGGAAATGCTCCAGGCCGAGCCGATTTTCGAGCTCCGCGACAAAGGCTTGGGAATCGTCGCGGAGGAGCTCGTAGGGCAGGACGATGAGATTGTCCGCTCCGAAAGCCGCGGCGTACCGCTCGATCACCCAGTCGAAATGATAGGGGTCCTCGCCCTCGCGAACCAGCTTCTCGAGGGCGTCGCAGAATTCCGGGAAGGTCCGCGCGCTGCCCCGGCGAACGGCTTGCGAATAGGTCGAAAGGATCAGGGTTCGAAAGCCGCGAGTCACGAGCAGGATCTTCGCCCCCGGGAACAGCTGGCCGAGCAGGGTGCAGACTCGGTCCTGGCTGGTGCGGTTCGAGAACAGCGTTTCGTTCGGGCGGCCGCCCTCCAGCGGGTTGAAGCTCTCGACCGGCGTTACCAGGCCCTCGAAGCTCGTGATCCGCCATGAAGATGCGTCGCCGCGGCTGCCTCGGGCCGCGAGCTCGGCCACCGTCGCGAAGCCGGCGAAGCCGGAGGCGCAATAGTGCAGGTGCGGGTTGGCGTCGAACCATCGCTGCAGGAAGCTCGATCCGGTCTTCGGATAGCCGATATGGATGAGATGACGGGGCAATCGTTCATCCCCACTCGACATCGAGCTTCACCAGTTCGTTCTTGTGCATCTGCAGATTCGCGAAGCGGTCGGGCTCGGCGCGGACCTCGAGAACAAGGCCCTGGTCATGATGACCGAACAGGGCCACGGGGTAGAAAGTCGTTCGCTCGAGGATCGCCGCTCGAAGCAGATAGCGGCCGCCGACCAGCGGCAGGTTCGGAATGACGCACCTGAGTTCGCCCTCTCCCGGCGCCAGCGTGGCGCCTTGCTGGTTCCAGGCGCTGGTGATGCAAATCCATTGGTCCGCCGTCCAGATGCTGATTCCCCACACCGCGTCGACCCGCTCCTCGGCGGCGTAGCGAAGGACGATCTCGAGCGGCTCGCCGGGTCGGGCGCCGTTCCCGCCCGCCGGCTGCGCCAGCAGCGCCGTGATCGACACCGGACCGGAGCGCGTGGCGGGCGCCGAACCGGCGGCGACGCTCGCCGAGCGCTCTTCGAACATGGCGTTGAGGGCATCGATGGCGGTCCCGGCGAAGCTCATCCGGCCGTGGCTCAGAAGGATGCCCCGGGCGCACACCGTCTGGATCTGGTGCACGCTGTGAGAGACGAGCAGGAGCGAGCCGCCGTCGCGGAGGTAGCGCTGCATGTGCCTGATGCACTTATGCTGGAAGGCGACATCGCCGACCGCCAGTATCTCGTCGACGAGGAGCAGGTCGGGCTTGAGGAGCGCCGACAGCGAATAGCCCAGCCGAGCCTTCATGCCGGAGCTGTAGGATTGCAGCGGCAGGTCGATGAACTCCTCGAGCTCGGAGAAATCGACGACCTCCTCGAGCAGCCGGTCCGTCTCGCGGCCGTTGAGGCCGAGCAGGGCCGCCGCGACCCTGACGTTCTCGCGCCCGGTCAGCAGCGGGTTGAACGCCGTGTTCAGCTCGAGCAGGGCTTCGACTCGGCCGCGGACTCGCGCCTCGCCTCGGTCCGGCTTCAGGATTCCGTAGATGATCTTGAGCAAAGTGCTCTTGCCGGCGCCGTTGGTGCCGACGATCGCCAGCGCCTCGCCGCGCGCCAGCTCGAAGGAAAGGTCGCGCACGGCCCAGAATTCGCCGCTCGCGAGATCGGCCGCCGGCCCGCTCCCCGGCACCAGCTCGCGGGCGATGTCGCGAAGCGCATAAGCGAGGCCGCGCCTCAGGTCCTGCGCATATTTCTTGGCCAGGCACGATACGGTGAGCAGGGCATCGCCGCTCACAGCGCGACCGCCAGCCGCTCCGGGGCGAGCTCCGACAGGGTCCTCAGGTAAGGGATCTCGTCGAGCGGCTGCAACGGCCGCAAGTCCGTCATATGGTCGAGCAGGGTCGCCATCGCGGCGGCGGCGACCCGGCGGCTGAGCGGGGCTCCGACGCACTGGTGGATGCCGCCGCCGAAGGCGAGGTGGCGCCTGGTCGGCCGGTCGAGCCGAAGAGCCGCGGGATCGTCGAACCGCGCCGGATCGCGATTGGCGGCGGCGACGCACAGCTGGACCTCGGCCTGGGCCGGGATGTCGATTCCGGCGAGGGTGGTTGGGGCGGTCGTTCGGCGCAGGATGATATGCTCCGCCGGGTGGAGCCGAAGCACCTCCTCGATCAGCGGCCCGACGAGCCTTCGGTCGGCCGCGACCGCCCGGCGGGCCGCCTCGTCGCGGAGCAGGCGCAGCACGCCGAAGCTGATGATCCGCTCGGTGCTCGCGGTCGAGGCCAGCCAGAGCAGGCGGATGAGGCTTCGTGCCTCGGCATCGCCGATCGCTCCGCCCTGCTCGCCGACCAGCGGCCGGTAGAGGGCGGCGTGGTGGGCGAGCGAGTCGAGGCTCGCGGTGAGCTCGGCGAGCGGCCGCCGGCCGAGCGCCAGGATCTCGGCCACCGTCTCCTCGTCGAAGCCGATCAGGGCGGCGGCGACTCCGCGGGCGAGCGGCGCCGCATAGTCGCCGACGATGTCGAGCTCGGGCCGGACCAGCCGCTCGGCGGTGGCGCTCGCGGTCGCGGCCAGCCGGTCGAGCGCCTCGGCGCCGAAGAAGCGGGCCACGATCCGGCGCATCGGCGCGTGGCGGGGCGGGTCGGCGCCGAGCAGGACCCGGTCGACCTCGCCGCGCCAGCTGCTCGAGAAGAGCTGCGGCTGGGCGAACGCCGCCTTGACCGGCTCGTAGCCGAGCACCAGCCAGAAGCCGTGGCGCGGAAGGAAGTGGACGTCGCCGGCCGAGCGCAGCCTTTCATAATGGGGGAAGGGGTCGATCGCCACCGCCGGGTCGCCGAGATCGATCGCGGCCGCCGACGAGGCCGGCGCCGCCTGGCGGCCGATCCTGACCCGAAGGCGCGAGAGGACGGTCATCGCCGCCGCGCCAAGGCGGGCGGTCCGCCGCCGCGATCAGCCTCGGGGCGCACAATATCTTTCCCGGACCGTCGCCAGCGGCGCCTCCCAGAGCTCCTCCCAGGCCATGGCGACGATCGGCGGCGACGCCCGGCCCCTCCGATAGGCGCGCCACAGGCGCCGGAAATAGGTCCGCCGCGGCACCGAATAGCGCTTGTGGACGGCGAAGACGAGGGTGACGAGCGACGTCGGCGTGCGCAAATTGCCGAACTGGAAGGCCTGAAGCTCGTGCTCGCCGACCGAGTCGGTGCCGTAGCCGGTCAGCATGTGATGCAGATCGTGGCTCTGCCGCATCCGGTAGGCGAGATACTGGGCGTCGGTCAGAGTCCTTTGCGGGCTCGGGAAGTTGAGCCGCGGCTCGCCGTAGAAGCGGGCGACCTCGGCGCCGAGCGTCTCCGCCGGGAGCGCCGCCATCCGGGCGAGGTCGAGATGCTCGAGCGCGAGCGAGGAGCGCCTGCTCAGGAAGGCGCGCCCGTCGGGACTCGCCCTCAGCTCGCGGGCGAAGCGGGCGTAGCGCCCGCCGTCCAGGCTCTCCTGGAACATCGCCCCGTGAACCGGGTCCGTCACATCCCTCAGCAGCCGCCTGAAGGCTCTCAGCCCCACCCACAGGCGCCTCGGAAAGGACGCGTCTTCGGGAAGCGACGCCAGGTCTCCTGTCCGCATCGAAGGGCCTCGCACCAATGGACGGACGCCATAACAGCCGAGCCGCCGCCGCTTCAACCCAAATGACCGCCGCGCCCCGGCCCCGCCCGGACCGGCCCGCCCCTCGCTCCCGGCGCCTGCCCGAGCCGCCTTGCATCGCCTCCCGGAGCCTGTAGGATTTGGCGGCGCCGCCCACCGCCGGGCAACCGGGACCGCCCGTCATGCTGTTCAAGCCGATCGCCGAGCCCCGCATCATCGACGAGGCCTATTCGCCCGGCCAGGTCGAGCGCCTGTTCGCCCTGCTTCGCGACGAGGGCCCCTGGCCGACCGTGATGGCGCATCATTTCGCCACGCCCGAGGAGCTGATCGCCTCGACTTCGGGGGTCGTTCCCCCCGGCGCCCGGCTGAACTGGGACGATTATGTCGGGCCGGTCTTCCGGGGCGCGCTCGGCATCGGCGGCACATGCCTCTATCCGGCCATCGAGGACCTTTTCCTGAACCCGAAGTTCCTCGGCCTCGCCCGCGATTATTGGGGAGCGCTCCACGCCAGGCCGGAGCTGATGCAGTTCAGCATCGCGGCGCCCATGGTGGCCGGGGACCTCGGCCATTTCGACGCGATGGACTTCAGGGGTGTCGTCTCCAGCAACACGCCCGCCTGGCTGCTCAACACGATGGCCCGCTCGGGCCTGTTCGAGCGCTGGATCGCCAGGAAGGCGCAGGTCATCGTCTGGTTCTATCGCGGCAGGATCGGCGGCGGCTTCACTTATTGGCCGGACGGGCCGAGCGGCCGCCCCAAGCGCCTTCATGCGCCGATGTGGAACCGCGGCATCGTCGTCCAGAACGAGCATATGTTCCACAAGGCCGACGATGCCGGCCCGCTCGAGCTTCGCGACAATGCGGGGGTCCGCTATCAGTCGCTGTGCGGGGCCGATCCGGACTCGGCGGACGGCTGGCGGATCACCACGGACGGGGCGATCGTCAAGCGGCTGCCGGAATCGGAGATGCGCTTCATGATCCACTGGAGCGCCGAGGTGTTCATGGACCGGGCCGACCTCGCCCGAGCCCTCGAGCACAAGGACGACCTCACCCATCAGAAGGTGTTCGACATCTTCCTCGCCGATCTGCGCGCCCGCGGGATTGCGGCGAGGATGCCGGCCGATCCGCTCGGCGACCGCGACTTCATCGCTCTCCTCACCCAAAGCTATCGCCAGGAGGTTCCCCGGGTCAGCCCCGAGGAGGAGCGGGCGCTGGAGGCGGCGAGGCTGGCCTGACCGCCGCTCCGAGCGTTCGGATCAAAGCCGAAGAATCCGCCCCTCCTCGGCGCTTCGCCTCGCCAGGGCCATGATTCTCAGCCCGTCGCGCGCGTCGGCCGGATCGACCGGCGGCGGCGCTCCGTCGAGCAGGGCGTCGGCGACGGCTTCGTAGAAATCGCGGTAGCAGCCGCGGCGCGTGGGCACCCGCTCGCCGCCGCCGTCGGCCCGAGTGAGCGTGCCGTGCCATTCGGGGGCGTCTTCGCCGAACCCGGGCTCGCTCGGAAGCCGGCCCGCCTTGAGCGCGGCTTCCTGCGGATCCACGCCGGCCTTGACGAAGCTCCCGCCGGTGCCGTGCAGCGAGAAGCGCGGACGGGGCGCCGCCACCAGCGTCGAGGCGGAGAGCAGGACGCGCCGGACGCCGTAGTGAAGGGTCAGCTCGAAATAATCGTCGACCCTGGCTTCGGGCCGCTGCGCCGCGACGTCCCCGGACACGGCTTCCGGAGCGCCGAACAGGGCCAACGCCTGGTCGACGAGATGCGGGCCGAGGTCGTTGAGCAGCCCGGCGCCGGCGGCCGGGACCTCACGCCAGCCCGGCTTGATCGAGGGACGGAAGCGGTCCCAGCGCGCTTCGTACAGCATGACCTCGCCGAGGCGCCCGGAAGCGATCAGGTCGGCGACGGTGAGGAAGTCGCCGTCCCAGCGGCGGTTGTGGAAGACGGTGAGCAGCCGGCCGCGATCCTCCGCCAGGGCGATGAGCGCGTCGGCTTCCTCGATCGTGATCGTGAACGGTTTGTCGACCACGACATGCTTGCCGGCCTCGAGCGCGGCGCTCGCCAGCGGGAAATGGCTCTCGTTGGGGGAGGCGATGACGACCAGGTCGAGCGTCGGCGAGGCGATCAGGTCGAGGGGATCGCGAACGACCTCGATGCCGGCGGCCTCGACCTCGCGTGTGGTGGCGATCGACGCCAGCTCGAGCCGCTCGACCGAGGCGATCAGCGGCCTGTGGAAGACCGCGCCCGCCAGGCCGTGGCCGACGAGGCCGACCTTGATCCGGCCCGTCAGGCGCCCGCCTCCAGCTCGCGCAGGCTTCGGCCGCGGGTCTCGCGGCCGGCATAGGCGACAAGGGCCGCCGACAGGGCCATCGGACCGACCAGCGCCAGCGCTGCCCCGCCCAGCGTGGGGATGAAGCCGAAGATGGCGAAGCCCTGGGCGCCGACGCCGCCGACCTTGCTGCTTCCGGCGACCAGGCCGGTGGCCCGCCCGCGGACTCCGAGCGGATAGTTTTCGGCGCAATAGGGAAGCAGGACCGCGATCATTCCGTTGGTGCCGACGATCAGCATCGCGATCACCGCGATCAGCAAGGGCGGCCAGGAGAGGATCGCGGCCGGAAGCAAGGCTCCGATCAACCCGGCGAGCGTGACCAGGATCGTTCCGACCAGGGTCCATTTGCTGCTCCACCGGCTGTAGAACCAGGCGGCGAACATGATCGTCGGCAGTGCGACAAGGGCCGAGCTCGCCAGGATCCCGCTCGCCAGCGCCGAGCTGTAGCCGCGCTCCTGAAGGTCCAGGGGCAGCCAGAGGAGCAGGCCGAAATTGACGAAGCTCCAGCACAGCGCGGTGATGGTGAGCGCGGCGGTGAGCCGGCCGTGACGCTGCGCCGCCACGGCCGCGTCGGGCGGCGTCGGCTCGCTTTCGCGGCGGGATATGCCGTATTTGCGCTCCATCTCGCGCAGCTCGGCATGGCGGCCCTGCTCGGCGAGGAAGCGCGGGGATTCGGGGATCAGCCGCGCCAGGGCGAGCAACAATATCCCGGTCGGGAAGCCCTGCAGCCAGAGGACCCGCCAGCCAAATACCGGCTCGAACATGTGCGCGGCCGCGCTCGCCGCGAGATAGCCGCCGACCAGCCCCGTTCCGCCGACGAGGACGAGGACCCAGGAGCGGTGCCGGGGCGGCATCACTTCGGCGAGCAGGGTGTAGACGACCGGCAGCATTCCGCCCGCGGAGCAGCCCATCAGGAAGCACATCAGCAGGTTGAGCTCGAAGCGCGGCATGGCGCCGCAGATCGAGGTGGAGACGAAGAGGATGGTCGAAAGGAGGATCGAGACCCGCCGCCCATAGGCATCGGCCAGCCAGCCCCAGACGAACGAGCCCACCGTCGTTCCGACCAGCGCCACGAAGGGGAACCAGGCGACGGTGGAGCGGGAAATGCCATATTCATGGCTCATCCCGGGAAGCACGAAGCCCAGGGTCGCCGGCTTCATGACGTCGATGACGAGGCCGATCGTCAGAACGATCAGGACTCCGGCATGCCAGCGCCCGAGCGGCGTCGAATCCGCCGCCTCGTAGAGCGTGCCGGCGTGGGAATCGTGCGTCGTGCGATGCTTGGGCAGCGCTCCGTAGATCGCCGCGGGCACGCCCAGCGCGATCAGCACCATCCCGAACCACATCGAAGGGTCCATCGGCATCCCGACGATGTGGTTGCCCATCTCGTGCGCCATGGCGAGCATCGGCAGGTGGAGAAGAACGCCGATCGCGATGAGGGCGCACGCCCCCCAGAAGATCGGCGCCCGCTCGCCGACGATCGAAATCCTGGCCGTGCCGCCCTGCTTCATCCCGCCTTCCTGTGGCTGCTCGGACGCGGCCGTTCAAGGGGGAGGCCCCTCGCCCATTCACGCGGGGCATTTGCGCGACGCCGCGAGCGCCCTAAGGAGGCGAAATGACGGGCACGCAGGAAGATGGCCTGACCGATCGGGAGGAGGCGCAGAGCGCCAGGCTCGTCATCGCCGCGTCCTCGCTCGGGACCGTGTTCGAATGGTATGATTTCTACCTCTACGGCCTCCTCGCCACGATCATCTCGGCCCAGTTCTTCTCCGGGGTGAACGAGACGACGGGCTTCATCTTCGCCCTCGCCGCCTTCGCGGCCGGGTTCGCGGTGCGCCCGTTCGGAGCCGTCGTCTTCGGCCGCATCGGCGACCTCGTCGGCCGGAAGAACACCTTCCTCGTCACCATGGCGCTGATGGGGCTGTCGACCTTCTGCGTCGGCCTGCTCCCGAGCTACGCCTCGATCGGAGTTGCCGCCCCGGTCCTGCTCGTCGTGCTGCGCCTGGTCCAGGGGCTGGCGCTTGGCGGCGAATATGGCGGCGCCGCCACCTATGTCGCCGAGCACGCGCCCGATCGGCGCCGCGGCCTCTACACGAGCTTCATCCAGACGACGGCGACATTGGGCCTGTTCGCGGCGCTTCTCGTAGTCATCGGCATCCGGTCCCTGATGGGCGAGGAAGCGTTCGCCGCCTGGGGCTGGCGAATTCCCTTCCTGATTTCCCTCGGCCTGCTCGCCGTCTCGATGTGGATCAGGCTGCAGCTGGCGGAAAGCCCGGTCTTCCGCCGAATGAAGGAGGAGGGCACCACGTCGAGAGCGCCCCTCACGGAGGCGTTCGGCCGGTGGGGCAATTTACGCATCGTCCTGATCGCCCTGTTCGGCGCGGTCGCCGGCCAGGCGGTGGTCTGGTACGCCGGCCAGTTCTACGCCCTCTTCTTCCTGGAAAGGACGATGAAGGTGGACGGCGCCACCGCCAACATCCTGATCGCCATCGCCCTGGCGCTCGGTACTCCGGGCTTCATCTTCTTCGGCTGGCTGTCGGACCGGATCGGGCGCAAGCCGATCATCCTCGCCGGCTGCCTGCTCGCCGCCCTGACCTACTTCCCGCTCTTCCATGCCCTGTCGCACGCGGCGAACCCGGCCCTCTACGCGGCCCAGGCCGCCGCTCCGGTGACCGTGATCGCCGATCCCGCCGATTGCTCGCTTCAGTTCGACCCGATCGGGCGCAACCGGTTCGACGAGCGAAGCTGCGACATCGTCAAATCCTATCTGGCCCGGGCCGGAGTCTCCTACGACAATGTCGCGGCGCCGCCCGGAACCCTCGCCCGCCTCCGCATCGGCGGGGTCGAGATGGCTGCGCCGGATCCGGCCCGGTTGGCGGGCCCCGACCGGGCCGCGGCGATCACCGCCTTCCAGGACCGCGCCAGGGCGGCGCTGACCGCGGTCGGCTACCCGGCGGCCGCCGACCCCGCCCGGATCGACCGGCCGAGGGTCGTTCTGATCCTCACCGTCCTCGTGCTCTACGTGACCATGGTCTACGGGCCGATCGCCGCGCTTCTGGTCGAGCTGTTCCCGGCTCGGATCCGCTACACGTCGATGTCGCTTCCCTACCATATCGGCAACGGCTGGTTCGGCGGCTTCCTCCCGACCACCGCCTTCGCCATGGTCGCGGCCAGCGGCAACATCTACCACGGCCTCTGGTACCCGATCATCGTCGCGGCGATCACCTTCGTCGTCGGGCTCCTCTTCCTGCCGGAGACCCGAACCCGCCGAATCGACGCCTGAGCCGCGCGACCCCTTCGTCCGACAAGGCATTCCGCGCGCACCAAATCTTTGTATATCATGGTCTTCGGATGTCAGGGGTCGATCAATCCGCCGGCGCTGCGCAACCGGATCCGTCGGTTTGCGCCCTGCTTTGCCGAGTCTTCGGTTGCTCGCCCGATCTCGCCGGCCAGATCCTGCGCCGGGGCAGGATTCGCCGCTACGAGCCGCGGATAACCATCGTCAAGCAGGGCGCGAAGGTGACGACTCTCTACGTGGTCGTGAACGGCCGGGCGCATGCCTTGCTCTACTCGATCGACGGCCAGGCCGTCCTGATCCACGAATACCGCGCCGGCGACCTGTTCGGCGTGATGACCTCGCCTTATTCCGACATCCAGGAGGCGCAGGTCGTTGCCGTCGAGCACGTCTGCGCCTTCCTGCTCGACGGCGTCGTGCTCGCCCTCCTCGCCGAGCAGCATGCCTGCATCGGCCTCGCCCTGCTCAAGTTCATGGTCGAGCGGCTCCAGCATACCGCCGCGAGGATGTACGAATATGCCGCGATCTCCGCGGTCGGCCGGGTCCATGGCGAGCTGCTCCGGCAGGCGCGCCAGAGCCCCGACCTCACCATCCGTCCCAGCCCGGTCGTCGCCGACCTTGCCCTGCGCGTCTCGACGACTCGCGAAACCGCCTCGCGGGCGATCAACGCGCTCGAGCGGCGTGGAATCATCCGGCGCGATTCGGAGGGCCTCACCGTCGTCGCTCCGCACCGCCTCGAGGAGCTGGTGCTATGAGCCGCGCTTGAGCGCGTAGAGACCGATCGGCGAGCCGCCGTCGAACGCCTGCAGCTCGCCGATCCAGTTCGCCTCGTCCGGGCTCGACCGAGCCGCCAGGATCGCCGCGAAATCGTGCGAGACGCAGATTGTGTCCGGCGGGATCGAATCCGCCATTCCGAGCGCGATCTCGGTGCCGCTTCCCGCCGGCTTGAGCGACCCGGAGAAGGGGTCGCGGACGCAGGCGACGAGACCGTAATGGCCGGCGATCCTCAGCGGCATCCGGCCGCGAAGCCGGGCGTGGAGGGCGCGCGCCGCCGCCGCGGCGGCGAGCGGGTCGTCATAGCCGACCAGGATGCACTCGCCGCTCAGATGGGGGCTGATCCGGGCGCTGCCGGTAAGGGCAAGCGCCTCGCCCACCTCTTCGAGCCGGTCCTGGAAGGCCTCCTCGCCGCCCTCGCCGATGCTGAGGGCGAGCAGCGCCAGCGGCTCCGTCCGCAGAGCGGCGGCGATCGTCGGCGCCTTTTCCTCGGCGGCGGGGGCCTCGACGACCCGGGCTCGGATTCGCAGCGCCGGCTCGGCCGCGCCGACGCGAAGGGCGACGCCCTCGCCCATCAGCCGCTCGGCGTTGAGCATGGCGGCGCCGAGCGCCACCTCCCTCGCCAGCGCGGCCATTCGCTCGTCGGGCAGGGTCCGCAGCGGGCGCACGTGATCGACCGTGTCGGCGGCTTCGATCAGGGCGTCGAATCGGCGCCGCCAGTCCTGCCCCGCCGGATCGACGAAGGCCTCGGCGAAGCTCTCCGAATCCGACGGCAGAACGACGTGGAGGGCGGCGCCGCGTTCGATCAGGGCTTCGGCGATCGCGATCTCGGCCCCGGCGGCGAGCGACCCGTAGCCGAAGCCGACATCCTCCTCGTCGAGGATCGCGGCCAGCGCCGGCTCGCGGTCGCCGCCGGGCGCTCGGTCGGCGGCGGCGGCATAATGGAGCGAGCGCTGCGGACGGAGCCGGTCGAGCCAGCCGGTCTCGCCGCCGAGCGCGTCCTGGATGATCAGGAACTGGCGGAGGGTCGAGGCGTGGTCCTCCCACGCCCGCGGCGCCGCCGCCACCGCCGTCTCGAGCGCCGCCCGGGCCTCTTCGGTGCGGCCGAGCAGGAGCAGCGCCTCGGCCTCGGTCGCCGCCCGCCAATAGGGAGTCTCCGGCTCGTCGGGCTCGCGCTCGATCCGCTGCAGCACCTCGAGCGCGATCTCCTCGGCCCGGCCGCGGTCCCCCGAGAGCAAGGACAGGGTGGCGGCGTTGATCAGCGGGTAGGTCGCCGGCTGGAGCGCCGCCGAGCGCCGATAGGCCTCGGCCGAGCGCAGATAGAAGAGCCGCCGCTCCTCGCCCGACGCGCGCAGCGCATGGTCCTTGAGAAGCCGGCCCTTGACGGTCAGCGCGGCCGGGTCGTCGTCGCTTCGGTCGTAGCCCGCCGCGCTGAACCGGGCCCAGGCATGGTCGAGCGCCCCCGCCCGGGCGAGGGCGATGATGGTGGAGAGCGGAGTCGCGGTCACCATGGCGCCTCCGGCATAGGCCCGAGCGGGGTCAAAGCCCAGCCGCCCCGCTCGGCCGGCCGGTCATGGCGGCTCGCTCGACCCGCCCGGATATCTGACGTCGGGGTCGATGATGATCGGCATGTAATGCTCGCGTCCGCCCTCGGTCCAGATCAGGTCGACGTGCAGGTTGATCGGATGGGAATAGCAGCCCGCCTGCTCGACGATCTTGGCGCCGTCGGCGATGAAATGGGCGACCCGGCAGCCGTCCCTGACGAATTTCGGGTCGGTGCCGCGGTCGGCATAGCCGCCCTTGTCGACCCGGAAGGCGTCGTAATAGGTGCCGAGATCGTGCGCCGCCTGGCCGACCGTGATCGGCGGCCCCTCGCGCGAGAATTGCCAGTTCTTGTCTTCGCTCAATCTATAAATGACATAGATCAGCTTGTCGTTCAGCAGCGACAACGGGGAATTGAACGGCTTGCCTGGCTTTGATTCCCCCTTTCCGGGAGCGTTGGTACAAACCTCGAGGAGCAGCTTCCTGAAATCGCCCTTATAGGGATCGTCGGCGAGCTTGACGTTCTTGCTGTGCCTGGAGAAGTAGAAGGTGAGCTCCTTGACTCCGCCGCTTCCGGGCAGGGTCTGCTCCTTATAGTCGATCTCCCTGACGACGGCATATTCGGGACGGTCTTCCCCCGAGAACACCCCGGTCGGATAGGAAGGTTGAGTGAACGGCGACAGGACGTTCACCGACCCTCGCTCGGTCAGTTCAGGCATTTCACCGGCTCCTTTCCTGCTGTTCGGCGATTCGCTGCTGCCACGTCCGCCAGCTCTCATTGTCGGGGTCCCTCGCCCGAAGGATCGCGGCCGTGGCCGCGGCGTCGCCGAAGCGCAGCTGGGCCTCGGCATCGCGGCCGCGCGCCTTCAGCAGCTGGCCGAAGCCGAATTGCGACTTCATCCAGATGTCCCGATAGTCGAGATTGGCCGGGTCGGATCGGATCAGCGATCGGGCCAGCGCCTCGTGGCGAGCCCGGTGGGCCAGCGCCCGGTCCCAGCGGCCGTTGGCGCTCCACACGTCGACCATCCAGCCGTGGCGGTTGGCGAGGGCGACGAGCAGGGCCGGGTCCGGCCTCTGCCGTCGCGCCGCCGCCTCCATCCGCTCGAGCGAGGAGGCGCAGATTCGGAGCGCCGCCGCCGGATCGGCCCGGGCCGACATCGCCAGGGTGCACAGGTTGCCGTCGGCATAGCCGGCCTCGCGAAGCCAGGCCGGATTGGCGCGGTCGATCGCGACGAGCCGGTCGGCGAGCGCCTTGTAGCGGGTCCACGGCCCACGCGCGGCGGCGAGATCGTTCCTCACATAATCGACATAGCCGACCCAATATTCGCTCTGCGCATGGGCGAAGATCCGCTCCGGGTCGCCGGGCGAGCGCTCGAGTTGCTCGGCGGTCGTCCGGTGCGCCTCGCGGAAGGCCGAGAGCGCCGCCGGGAAGTTGCGCCGGGCGAGATCGTCCTCGCCCATGGCGAGCAGGATCCGGGCGCGCCGCTCGAGCGAATCGGCGCTGAGCTCGCCTAGCCCCTGCTGGGCACCGTAGAAGGAAAGCGCTCGCCGGTTGACCGCGGTGAGGACGTCGAGCCTTCCCACCCCGCGAAGCCGCTCTCGAAGATCGGTGAGCATGAACTCGATCAGTCCTTCCGCTTCCGCGCGCTGGCGCTGTGCTTCCCGGCGGGAATCGAGCGCGACCAGCGCCAGTGCGCCCATGATTAGCATCGCGGCGAGCGCCCCGATCGTGACCGCCGTCACGCGTCGGATTCGCCGGGCCGCGTCGCGCTGGACGAGCTGGTCGAGGCCGACTCCCGTGATCCCGGCGACGAGCTTCAGCAGGCCCAGATGAGCGCCGTCGCGACCTCGCCTGAGGTCGGTGGCGAGCGGCTCGTGCCAGGTGCCGTCGCGGCCGAAGGCGCGCAGCGCCGCCGGGAAGCAGTGCGGCGGCTCGCCGTCCAGGATGGCGGCGAGGATCGGCCGGTCGGGGTGGAGCCGGCGGAAGGTCTCGATCTCCTCGGCCACCCACAGCGACTGCGCCGCATCGGGCGAGCACAGGACGATCAGCGAGTTCGACCGCGCCAGCGCCTCGCGCACGGTTTCGCTGAGGTCGGTCGCGGCCGGCAGCTCCTCGCGGTCGCGGAAGATCGGCCACAGCCGGTCGGGGACGACGCCGCGAGTCCCCTGCGAGCCGGCGAGCCGCTTGGGCAGCCGATAGGCTTCGAGCCGGCGGTGAAGCCTCCCCGCGGCCGCGGCGTCCTTGTGGCTGTAGCTGAGGAAAGCGGTGTAGCGAACGTCTGCGCTTGCCCGCTCGGCCATTCTCCACCCCTGAGAGGGGGCGCCGCGCCAGTTCCACCCCCGATGCCGCGAAGAGTGCCAGAATTGGCGAATATGCACAAGGATGCCGGAGCTTAGCCAGGATCCCGCCCGCCGGGGACCCGTGGGGACAGTCACAGTGACTGTCCCCTAAAGGCCTTCGCGCGCTAGGCGATGTGGACGGGGGCCGGGCCGAGGTCCCAGCGCGCGCCGGTCCCGAGCAGCGCCGCCTCGATAAAGGCCGCCGGGTCGGCGGCGGCGGCGGAGTCGAAGGCGCCTGCCGGGAAGCCCTCCGGCGCAGCCGCGGCCGGAGCGGGGGACGGCGCCGGACCTGCCGGAGCCAGAGCCTGTGCCGCCGCCGCCGGACCCGCTGCCGCAAGAGCCGGCGCCAGCGCCGGCGTCGCGGCGAGGCCGGCCGAAGCCGCCGGAGTCGCCGTCGAATAGACCTCGAAATTGTGACGGGTGAGGATCGTGTCGGAGCTGACGATCGCGATCAGGACCCGGGTGGCGGCCCCGCTCCCGTCCGGGTCGTAATAGACTGCGCTGCCGCCGAAATCGAGGAGGATTCGATGCTCGGAATTGAGCGCCTGGTCCTGCCACCAGAAGGCGCTCTCGGCCAGGATCCCGTCGCTCGCAATCGCTCCGAACACGCTTCGCGACAGGTGGATCCGGTCCTCGGGCGCGATATCGGTCAGCTCGGCATAGCCGTTGCCGAGCGCATGGTCGAAGACGAAGCCGTCGGCCCCGGCCCCGCCGGCGAGAACGTCCTGGCCGCCGCGGCCGTAGATCAGGTCGGTGCCGCCCTCGCCGGAAAGGCTGTTGACGCCGCCGCTGCCGATGATGCTGTTGGCCAGCGCGTTGCCCACCCCCGTCACCGTCACTCCGAGCGACCCGTCCCACACCCTCGACATTTCGAGATTCTCGACGCCCGCCGCCAGCGCGAACTCGAACCCGTCATGGACGACGGTGTCGACGCCCTCCCCCTCCTGCTCGACGATGAGGGTCTCGGCGGTATGGACGAGGTAGCGGTCGTCGCCGGCGCCGCCGCGCAGGATGTCGAAGCCGCCGCCGCCGCCGTCGAGGATATCGTCGCCGCCCTCGCCGCGCAGGTCGTCGTTGGCGCCGCCGCCCTTGAGCGAATTGGCCGAATCGTTGCCGAGGAGGGTCGCCGCCTCGCTCCCTATGACCTCGGCATTCTCGACATTGGCGGAGAGCGTGAAGCTGACGCTCGTCCGGACCGTGTCGGTCCCTCCCTCGAGGCCTTCCTCGACCATGTCGAACACGTCGTCGACCAGATAGATGTCGTTGCCGAGCCCACCCAGCATCAGGTCGGCGGCGGCGGCGCCGTCGATCAGATTGGCGGCCGAGTTGCCGGTGATGATGTTGAAGGCGCCGTTGCCGGTGCCGTCGATCGCCGCGGTTCCGGTCAGCACCAGATTTTCGAGGAACTCGCCGAGCGCGTAGCTGAACCCGACCTCGATCGTATCCGAGCCCCCGTTCTCCTCCTCGACGACCGTGTCCAGGGCGTCGATGAGATAATGGTCGTCGTCGCCGCCGCCGATCAGCTGATCGGCGCCGCCGGCGCCGTCGAGGCGGTCGTCGCCCTCCCCTCCGCTCAGGGTATTGGCATTGGCATTGCCGGTGAGGCGGTTGCCGATCGCGTTGCCGGTTCCGGTGACGGCGGCGCCGGTCAGGGTCAAATTCTCCGTCCAGCCGATGATGGTCGCCGAGACCGAGGACATCACCGTGTCCTGGCCGTCGCCCGCATGGTCGATGGCGAGGTCGCCCGCCGAATCGACCATGTAGACGTCGTCGCCGTCGCCGCCGTGCATTTCGTCGTCGCCGCCGCCGCCGTTCAGGATGTTGGCTCCGCTATTGCCGTTGATGACGTTGGCCAGCCCGTTGCCGGTCCCGTTGAGGGCCCCGTCGCCGAGGGTCAGCTGCTCGACATTGGCCGCCAAAGTGTAGCTCATCAGCCCCGAGAGGACGGTGTCGAAGCCGGCCTCGAGCTCCTCGACGACCTGGTCGGAATCGGTGAGGGTGTAAATATCGTCGCCGGCGCCCCCGCGAAGCACGTCCGAGCCGCCGCCGCCGAAAAGGCGGTCGTTCCCGTCGAGGCCCGAGAGCGTGTTGCCGAGGCTATTGCCCTGGATATGGTTGTCGAGCCCGTTGCCGGTGCCGGTCGCCGCGCTGCCGGTCAGCACCAGATGCTCGACATTGTCGCCGAGCGTATGGGAAAGGGCGCTGTTGACCGCGTCGGCGCCCTCGCCGAACGCCTCGACGACGGAATCGCCGGCATTGTCGATGAAATAGGTGTCGTTGCCGAGGCCGCCGATCATCTGGTCCGCGCCGCTCTTGCCGTCGAGCCGGTCGTGGCCGGCCAGGCCGTAGAGGATGTTGGCCGCGCCGTTGCCCTCGATATGGTTGTCGAGGCCGTTGCCCCGACCGTTGATCGAAGCCGCGCCGGCAAGGGTGAGGTGCTCGACGTTCGACGCCAGGGTGTGGCCGACCATGCTCTGGACATGGTCGGTGCCGGCGGAAGCGGCCTCGATGACGAGGTCGCCGGCATTGTCGACGACGTAGCGGTCGTCGCCGAGGCCGCCGGTCAGCCGGTCGGCGCCGCCGCCCCCGTCGAGCAGGTTGGCCGCGCTGTTGCCGGAAATCTGGTTGGCGAGGCCGTTGCCGGTGCCGTTCGCGGCCGCCGTCCCGGTCAGGACCAGCCTCTCCAGCGTTCCGCCGAGGACGAAGCTCACCGAGCTTCGCACCGTGTCCGTGCCGCCGCCGGCCTGCTCGACGACCCGGTCGCCGCTATTGTCGACGACGAACGTGTCGTCGCCCAGCCCGCCGTCCATCTGGTCGGCGCCGGCGCCGCCGTCGAGCCAGTCGTCGCCGCCGCCGCCGGTCAGCAGATTGGCTCCGCTATTGCCGGTGATCCGGTTGGCGAGCGCGTTGCCGGTGCCGCCGATCGCCGCGGTTCCCACGAGGATCAGGTTCTCGATCTCGGCCCCCAGCGTGAAGGCGACCGAGCTCTGGACCGTGTCGGTGCCCGCCGACGCGGCTTCGGCGACCTTGTCGCCGGAATGGTCGACGACATAGCGGTCGTCGCCGGTGCCGCCGTTCATCGTGTCGGCGCCGGCGCCGCCGTCGAGCTGGTCGTTGCCCCCGGCGCCGTTGAGCAGGTTCGCCGCGACGTTGCCGGTGAGGATGTTGTTGAGCGAATTGCCGCTGCCGTCGAGCGAGCTGGTGCCGATGAGGACGAGATTCTCGACATAGGCGCCGAGCGCGTAATCGATGCCGCTTCGGACGGTGTCGACGCCGCCGGTGGCGCTGGTCTCGACGACGGTGTCGCCGGTGCCGACCGAATAGGTGTCGTCGCCGCCGCCGCCGGTCATCGTGTCGGCGCCGGCGCCCCCGTTCAGGGCGTTGGCCGCGCCGTTGCCGGTAAGGGCATTGGCGAGCGAGTTGCCGGTTCCGTTGATCGCGGCGGTGCCGGTGAGGACCAGGTTCTCGAGATTGGAGCCGAGGACGTAGCTGACCGAGCTTCGGACCGTGTCGGTGCCGCCGGTGGCGCTGCTCTCGACGACCTTGTCGCCGGCGCCGACGGCATAGCTGTCGTTGCCGTCGCCGCCGATCATCGTGTCGACCCCGGCGGCGCCGTCCAGGATGTTGGAGCCGCTATTGCCGGTCAGGACGTTGGCGAGCGAGTTGCCGGTGCCGTCGAGCGAGCTGGTGCCGATGAGGACGAGATTCTCGACGTTGGCGCCGAGCGTATAGTCGATGCCGCTTCGGACGGTATCGGTGCCGCCGGTCGCGCTGGTCTCGACTACCTTGTCGCCCGTGCCGACCGAATAGGTGTCGTCGCCGCCGCCGCCGTTCATCGTGTCGGCCCCGGCGCCGCCGTTGAGGAGGTTGGCGGCGCCATTGCCGGTGAGGATGTTGTCGAGCGAATTGCCGGTGCCGCCGATCGCGGCGGTGCCGGTGAGGACGAGATTCTCGACGTTCGACCCCAGGCTGTAGCTGACCGCGCTTCGGACCGTGTCCGTCCCCCCCGTCGCGCTGCTCTCGACGACCTTGTCGCCGGCGTCGACGACGTAGACATCGTCGCCGTCGCCGCCGCTCATCGAATCGGCGCCGGCGGCGCCGTCGAGCAGGTTGGCGGCGGCGTTGCCGGTGAGGACGTTGGCCAGCGAATTGCCGGTTCCGCCGATCGCGCCGGTGCCGCCGAGGACCAGGTTTTCGACATTCGCGCCGAGGGCGAAGGTCACCGTGCTTCGAACCGTGTCGATGCCGCCCGAAGCGCTGGCCTCGACGACCTTGTCACCCGAGCCGACAATATAGATGTCGCTGCCGGCTCCGCCCTCCATCGTGTCGCTGCCGCCGCCGCCGTTGAGGACGTTGGCGGCGTCGTTGCCGGTGATCCGGTTGTCGAGCGAGTTGCCGGTGCCGTCGATCGCATCCGCTCCGGTGAGGATGAGATGCTCGACGTTCGCGCCCAGCACATGGCTGACCGAGCTTCGGACGGTGTCCGACCCGCCTCGGGCGCTGCTCTCGACGACCTTGTCGCCGGCGCCGACGATATAGGTGTCGTTGCCGGTGCCTCCGTCCAGCGTGTCGGCGCCGCCGGCGCCGTCGAGGGTGTCGTTGCCGCCCCCGCCGACCAGGCTGTTGGTGGCGTCGTTGCCGGTGAGCATGTTGTCGAGCCCGTTGCCGGTCCCGTTCGTCGAGGAGGTGCCGATGAGCACGAGATTCTCGAGATTGGCGCCGAGCGTGAAGCTCACCGTGCTCCGGACGGTGTCCCGGCCGCCGGTGGCGCTGCTCTCGACGACCGAGTCGCCGGTGCCGACGACATAGGTGTCGTCGCCGGCGCCGCCGTTCATCGAATCGGCTCCGGCCCCGCCGTTGAGGACGTTGGCGGCGCCGTTCCCGGACAGGCTGTTGTTGAGCGAGTTGCCGGTAGCGTTGATCGCGTCGGTCCCGGTCAGCACCAGATTCTCGACGTTGGAGGTCAGCGTGTAGCTGATCGAGGCTCGGACGGTATCGGTGCCGCCGGCGCTGCTCTCGACGACCTGGTCGCCGATGCCGACGACATAGATGTCGTTGCCGGCGCCCCCGCTCAGCGTGTCGGCGCCGGCCCCGCCGTCGAGGATGTTGGCCGCACCATTGCCGGTGAGGACGTTGGCGAGGGCGTTGCCGGTGCCGTTGATCGCCGCGGTGCCGGTGAGGATCAAATTCTCGACATTGGCGGTCAAGGCGTGGGTCAGGGCCGTGCGGACGGTGTCGGTGCCGCCGCCGCTCGCTTCGACGATCTGGTCGCCGGTTCCGACGACATAGATGTCGTTGCCGCCGCCCCCGCTCAGCGTGTCCGCCCCGGCCCCGCCGTCGAGGATGTTGGCGGCGCCGTTCCCGGTGAGGAGGTTGGCGAGGGAATTGCCGGTGGCGTTGATCGCGGCGGCGCCGGTGAGGACGAGGTTCTCGAGGTTGGCGCCGAGCGTGTAGCTGATCGCGCTGCGCACCGTATCGACGCCCCCGCTCGCGCTGCTCTCGATCACCTGGTCGCCGGCATCGACGACATAGGTGTCGTCGCCGCCTCCGCCCGTCAGCGAGTCGGCGCCGCCGCCGCCGTCGAGGACGTTGGCCGCCGAATTGCCGGTCAGGCTGTTGGCGAGCTCGTTGCCGGTCGCGTCGATCGCGGCCGTGCCGGTCAGCACGAGATGCTCGACATTGGCCGCGAGAAGGTGGCTGACCGCGCTTCGGACGGTGTCGGTGCCGCCGGTGGCGCTGCTCTCGACGACCTTGTCGCCGGCCCCGATCGTGTAGGTGTCGTTGCCCGGGCCGCCGTCGAGCGTGTCGGCGCCCTCGCCGCCGTCGAGATGGTCGTCGCCGCTGGCGCCGGTGAGGACGTTGGCCGAGGCGTTGCCGATGAGGATGTTGGCGGCGCTGTTGCCGGTGCCGTTGATGGCTCCCGAGCCGGCGAGGGTGAGGTTCTCGAGGCCGCTTCCGAGGATGTAGCCGATGGTGCTTCGAACGCTGTCGACACCGCCTGTGTCGAGGATCCTGTCGCGCGCCGAGTCGACCACGTAGACGTCGTCGCCGGTGCCGCCGCGCATCGAATCGCTGCCCGGGCCGCCGTTCAGCGTGTCGTTGCCGTCGCCGCCGTCGAGCAGGTCGTTGCCGTTGCCGCCGCTGAGCTGGTCGTTGCCGTCGGACCCGGCGATCCGGTCGTCGCCGTCGTCGCCGGCGATCCGGTCGTCGCCGTCGCCGCCCCAGGCGAAGTCGTCGAGGTCGTTGAGCGATACCGAGTCGGCGCCGCCGCTGCCGAGGAAGATATCGTGGTGGCCCGGCGCGCTGGCGATCGGCGCCTTGGCCTCGCGGAAGTCGACGTCGACGTTGAGCGAGACGTCACTGTTGGCGAACTTGACCCTGATCGCGTTGAGGGCCTCGCCGATCAGGTCCTTGCCGAGCTCCTTGACGCCCTTCTCCTTGGCTTCCTCCTTGAAGCCCTCGAGGCGCTGGAAGATCGACACCGATTCCTCCTCGGTGCCGTCCTCGACGACGAGGTCGAGCGCCTTGAAGCTCTCTCCCGTGATGTTGTCGTAGAAATTATCGATGAACTTCTTCTTCTCAGGGAACTCCCGAAACACATCCAACAAGGCACGGGCGGCGGGGGATTTGACGTAGCGTTCCTGCAGGGCCTGGACGAAGGCCGAGACGATCTCCTTGCGCGCCTCGCGATAGAAGGCGATCGCCTGATCGCCGAGCTGCTCCACATTGGCGTCGATGCCGGGGATGCTCCAGCGCCGGGTCGGTGCGTCATAATGGAAATCGGGGCTGGTGTAGGACTGCCGGTCCGGGTCCGCCACGGGTTCCGGATCGGCCTGGACACCCTGCGCCTCGGGGAGCGTCGTCTCGATCTGCGGCGGCGCCGGCGGCGCGGGCTCGGGATTGTCCTCGTCGTAGATTCGGGTGGTGGCGACGCCGACGAGGATCGAGGAGTTGACCGCATCCGAGAGGACGAGGTCGAACGTCTCGTCGGCCTCGACGAGCGCATCGCCGAGCACGGGGACGGAGACGATCTTGAAGGTTTGGCCCGGCTCGAAGACGAGCGTCCCGACCGCGGCCAGGTAATCGAGCTGGTCCCGGGCGCTGCCGTCGCGGGCCCGGTAGGTCACCTCCACAACCTGGTTGGATGGGCTCAGCAGCCGCACCTCGAATTCGGCGTTGATCGTCCCGTCGCTGCGCGGCTCGATCGTGGGCCGGGCGCTTACCACCAGCCCATCATCTTCCCGGATGAGCCCGGCGCCCTCCTTGTCGGCCAGGAACACGTTCGAGGGGTTGGAGAGCAGGACCCTGAGCGTCTCGTCGCTCTCGTTCAGATAATCGCCCCGCACCTCGACGACGATCTCCTTGCGCGTCTCGCCCGGAGCGAAGGTGAGCGTGCCGATTTTCGGGATGAAGTCCCTGCCGGGAGCGTCGCCGGGCGTGGCGGTCACTCCCTCGGTCGAATAATCGACGCTGATTGTGTCTTCGGACGGTTCGGAGAGCTGGACGACGAAGACCAGCTGGTGGCGATCGCCGGTGGCACCCTCGGCGACCGTGGCGTCCCCGACCCGTACGGCGACCCCCGGATAGCCGTCCCTGACCTTGAACACCCACAGGCCAGGCGTGTCGACGTTGCTGCTGGTCTCGAGGGCGAGCAGCTCCGTTTCGTTGCCGGAAGCGGGCAGCTCGAAGAAGTTTATGCCGTCGCCGGCTGAATAGCCGGCCCGGGCGCCGGTGCCGCCCAAGCCTCCCGATCCGCCGCTTTCGTCCCCGGCTACCCAGTCGACATTCTCGTACCTGAACTCGAAGTTGAAATCACCCTCGCCTGTCCTGGTGATCACCAGCTGGAAGGCGTTCTTCTTGTCGGTATGGTTCTGATAGTAGCCGACGTCGTCCCAGGTGACGATGACCTTTCCCTTGGTCGCATCGAGATCGTAATAGACCCGGTTGGTCCCGGCGGACGTCCCGCCCGGGCTGGTCCCGGTGCCGGTGCCGCGAGTATCCACATCGGCCCAGAAGGGGGCGATGATCGGCGTGCTGGTATCGCCGGTGATCGCCGTCGGGGTGAACGCCGCGAGCCCCTCCGTGAAGGTGATGCTCCCGTTATTGTTGACGTAGATTCCGGTATAGGTGCGGCCGAAGAAGTCGATGCCGGTCGGAAAGATGGAGGCCAGGCTGATGAAGCCCGAGAAGCCGTCATCGCTGGTCGGCAGAACGCCCTCGCCGAAGCCGGCCGGCCCGCCGAGGCCGGTAATCAAGTCCGCCATGCTTGCCCCCACAACGGCGGAGGCACGCTACGCCCCACCCCAGAATCGACCTAAGATTTAGCCGCTTTATCCTTGATTTCCAGCGTTTTTTGAGAGTCGAGCGGTCAAAATGATGCAGTTGAATGGCGGCCCAGTAATGCGATTGATTTGGCCGGCCCGCGCTAGAAACGATTGAGCTTGGCGCAAGCAATCCGACCGTCGCGAGCATCAGCCCGGCGGCAGGATTCGGATGTGCCACCATTCCTGGAAATGATCGACCAGGCCCTGGTCTGCGAAACGGCAGCGGAAGATCCCGTCGAGCTCGATCCTCTCCCCGCCGGGATTACCGGTAAGGGCGCAATGCCAGTGGCAAAGGCCTTCGCGGCCGCCGACCGCGAGCACCTCGTAGCTGAAGCGGACATCCTGCTGGCCGGCGGTGACCTTCACCCAATAGGCGGCAATCGCCTCGCGGCCTTCGATCGGCGCATCGAAAGGCATTTCGTGATAGACGGCGTCAGGCGTGAAGAGGGCGGCGGCGCGGGCCGGATCGCGCTCCTCCCAGGCGGCCTTGTAACCGTTCAGCCAGGCGGCGAACGCCGCCTCGTCGAGTCGAGGGGTCATGGATGCTGCTCCCAGGGCCGCTCGCGCCGGGCCCGTTCCTCGTAGGCGTCGATTTGCGCCGCGTAGCTCGCCGTGACCTCGATCTCGTCCAGCCCCTGGACGAGGCAGTGCTTGCGGAACGGGTCGAGCCGGAACGGCATTTCGCCATAGGGCGCGATCACCCGCTCGGCGATGATGTCGACGACGATATGGCGGTCCGGCGGCAGTTCGAGCAGGCCTTCGACCTCGTCCTCCGACAGGCGCACGGGGACGAGGCCGTTGCGAAGCGCATTGGTCTCGAAAATCTCGCCGAAGCTCGGCGCCACGACGGCCTCGATTCCGATCTGCTGCAAGGCCCAGACGGCATGCTCGCGCGAAGAGCCGCAGCCGAAATTCCGCCCCGCCACCAGGATCGGGGCACCGCGATAGCAGGGATCGTCGAAGCAATTGCCGGGCGTCCCGCGCAGCGCCTCGAACGCTCCCCGGCCGAGACCCTCCCGAGTGGTCGTGCGCATGTATCGCGCCGGGATGATGAGGTCGGTGTCGACATCGGCCTGGCCGAACGGGATGACCGGGCCGACGATTCGGAGCCGGCCGCTCACGCCTTCCCGCGCCCGCGCTCCAGATCGGCGGCGATGCGCGCGACGTGGCGCCCCTGATAGGCGGCGCCTTCCAGTTCGTTGGCGCTCGGCTGGCGGGAGCCGTCGGCGCC
>DATMVG010000228.1:0-6577 GCA_035563315.1 Allosphingosinicella sp.
GGTCGGCGGAGCCGCGGCGGGGGCCCGAATCCTCGCCGCCGCCGCGATCGGACAGGAAGCGCTCGAGGCGCTGTTCGCCGACCGAATCCGAACCGGCGCCGACCTCTCCTTCGACCCCGCCACCGGCGCCGTCACAGCCTCGCACGCCAGGCGGCTCGGCGCGGTGCTGCTTTCCGGCGGCCGCGACAGCCGGGTCGATCCGGCCGCGGTCGAGGCGGCGCTGCTCGAAGGCGTCCGGAGCCATGGACCGGGCCGGCTGCCTTGGAGCCCGGCCGCGCTTTCGATTCGCCCGCGCGCCGCCTTCGCGAGACGCTTCGACGCCGCCGTTGCCGACCTTTCCGATCCGGCGCTGCTTGCCGATCTCGACGACTGGCTCCGGCCCTTGCTGGCCGGCCGCCGCCGACTCGGCGACGTCGACGGCGCGGCGCTCGCCGCGGCGCTCGACTCGCGTCTCGGCCGGGAGGGCCGCCGGACGGTCGATCGTCTCGCCCCGTCCCATTTCGAGACCCCGGCCGGAAGCCGCCACGAAATCGACTATGAGGGCGAGGCCGGCCCGGCGGTGGCCGTGCGGGTCCAGGCCCTGTTCGGCCTATCGGGCCATCCGACCGTCGGCGGCGGCTCGGTGCCGCTGGTTCTCGCTCTGACCTCGCCGGCGGGCCGCCCGATCCAGACCACTCGCGACCTGCCCGGCTTCTGGCGCGGAAGCTGGCGCGAGGTGGCGAGGGAGATGCGCGGCCGCTATCCGAAGCATCCCTGGCCGGACGACCCCGCCGCCGCGCCGCCGACCCTGAGGACCAAGAAAGCCGCCGGAAAGTAGCTTCAGCCGCGCCCGTGCCGCTCGGCCACGTCGGTTCCGCAGCGGAAGCCCGAGGCGCGGCGGTCGGCTATCTGCCGTGCCCGCTCATTGGCGTTGGGAAGCCTCGCGTCGATGACGGCGACGGTGCATCCCGGCGCATCCGCCCGGCCGATCGTCTCGACGAACAAAGCGGAATCCGGATGCTCAGGATCGACGGAGACCAGCCTGAAGATGATCGCGACAGCCACCCTTCCGTCCATCCGCCATTCGACCCGCGGGCCGGGGCGGTTGAAGGGCGGTATCGTCTCCCATTCCTCGTTCTCGATACCGGCGTCGATGTCGAAGCGGCCGTCGCCGGAGCCGACCAGCAGCGGAAGCGTGGCGTGGCCCGGGCACTCCCAGCTGACGCTTTCGCCCTCCTCGACCTCCTCGACGATTCGGCAACGATCGAGGTCCAGCTCGGTATAGACGCTGTCGTTCGCCATGGCCGGCGCGGCGACGGCCGCCAGCGCCGCCAGCGCTCCTCCCAGAATGACGGTCCTGGCCATGGTCTTCCCACTCTCGCAGATGGAGAGGAGGATGGCCAGACCGTTGCGGAGGGGTGTCCCGGCCCCACCCGAGGGTGGCCGGGCGCTCAGCGGCTTAGCTGCTCAGGCGCTCAGCCGCTGCTGGATGCCGTGGACCAGCTCGCTCGCCCGCTCGAAGTCCATCGGGCGGCCGAACAGATAGCCCTGGATCTGGTGGCAGCCGAGATCGCGCATCCTGGTGAACTCGTCGGCGGTCTCGACGCCTTCGGCGGTCACCGTCATCCGGAAGCTCTTGGCGAGCTGGACGATGGACTGGATGATGGCGACGGTCTCGCGATTGTCGGCGGCCTCGCGAACGAAGCTGCCGTCGATCTTGAGCTTATGGAAGACCGCCTTGTTGAGATAGCCGAGCGACGAATAGCCGGTGCCGAAATCGTCGAGCGCGATGCCGACGCCGAGCGCGCGAAGGCGCTTCAGAACGTCGAGCGCATTCTGCGAATCGCCCATGAACACCGATTCCGTCACCTCGAGCTCGAGCCTGTTCGCCTGGAGGCGGTGACGCCGGATCGATTCGTTGACCGTGTTCGGAAGCGCCGGGAAGATGAGCTGCTTGGCCGAGATGTTAACCGCGACCGAGATGTGTTCGGGCCAGCAGGCGGCGGCGCGGCAGGCCTCCTCGATCACCCAGTCGCCGAGCTCCATGATCAGTCCGGATTCCTCGGCTAGGGTGATGAACTCGTTGGGCGGGACGACCCCGCGCGTCGGGTGATGCCAGCGGATCAGCGCCTCGAAGCCCTGCAGGCTCTGGTCGGCCGCGCTGATCAGCGGCTGGTAGAGCAGGCGGAACTGGCCGGTCTGAAGGCCGATCTTGAGGTCCTGCTCGAGCCGCAGCCGGTCCTCGGCCTCGTTCTGCATGTCGGCGTTGAAGAAGCAGCAGGTGCCGCGGCCCTTGGCCTTGGCCTGATAGAGCGCGAGGTCCGCTTTCTGGATGAGGTCGTCGACGCTGTGGCCGTCGACCGGTCCGAAGGCGCAGCCGATCGACACGCCGATGCGGATCTCGGCCTTGTCGATATGATAGGGTTCGGCGATGGCGGCGATCACCCGCTCGGCCAGAGTCTCGACCATCCGCCGGCTCTGGGCGTCCTTGATGACGATCGCGAACTCGTCGCCGCCCATCCGCCCGACATGGCCGAACGGTCCGACTTCCTTGACCAGGCGCTGCGACACGCTCTTCAGAACGGCGTCGCCCTTGGGATGGCCGAACGTGTCGTTGACCGGCTTGAAGCCGTCGAGGTCGAGGAACATGATCGCGCAGGGCGTCTCGCCGCCGGACGAGCCGGAGAGCGCCTCGCCGAGCAGCTGGCGCACTCGGCCTCGGTTCGGCAGGCCGGAAAGCACGTCCATGTTCGCGAGGTTGGTCAGGCGCTCCTGAGTCTTGCGGACCTCGGTGATGTCCTGGCCGACGCCGCGAAAGCCCTGGAACTGGCCGGTGACGTCGACGATCGGGTCTCCCGCCAGGCTGATCCAGCGCGTGCCCCGGCGCGTCTTGAGCTCCATCTCGAGGTTGGCGAAGGGCTGGCGCGACAGCAGGGTCCGGCCGAGCGCGCTGGTCCCACCGAGCGCGGCCGGCAGCGAATGGCCGATGAGCTGGCTGGCCGAGCGGCCGAGCAGGGCGGTCATCCGCGACGAGATGTAGATGACCCGGTTCTCGGAATCGACCTGCCACAGCCAGCCGACGCCGCGATGCTCATATTCCTTGAGCAGCAGCCGGATCGATTCCGCCTGGGTGGTCGTCCTGGCGATCGCCTTGAGCTGGACGAAGGTCCAGCGGGTCAGCAGCGAGACGCTGAACGCGCCAGCGCCCGAAACGAGCAGGAAGGTGAGGCCGATCTTGGGATCCAGCGAGGCGCCGCCGAGATAGTAAGCGACGCAGAAGGAGGCGGTCAGGGTCGCGATCCAGGCGATCGCCGCGGCCGGGATCGCCGCCAGAGCGATCGCCGCGGTGATCATCGCCGCCATCGCCCCGCCGATGACGACCTGGACGTGCGGCGGCTGGGTGGCGAAGGCATAAGCGGGCAGAGCGGTCCACAAGGAGGCGAGGCCGATCGCCTCGGCCACCGCCTCGATCTTGGCGCGCGGCCGCGCCGTCCGGCTGTTGCCCCACGAGGCGATGGTCATCGCCCGGCGCGTGGACGCCCAGTTGGCGAAGGCGACGAGGGCCACCCAGCCGACCACCATCTCCATCCGGACCGAGGCGATCATCGACCATGCGGTGATCAGCGCCGCGGCGACCGCCGTGACTCCGAAGAAAGGCGCGAAAATGCCCCGCGCCTCGACCTGCCTGTTGTAGAGATGAGCCTCGCGGAGCCGCTGGCTCGCCGCATCGAAAGCGAGCGAGTCGACCCCCTCTTCCGCCGGGTCTTCACTGTCTGGATGGGCGTCCAGCGGGACTGGGGCGTGATACATCGAAATCCATGCGGCTCGAGATATGGTGCCCCGGTCCTAACCGCAGAGATTTGAAGGAACGTTAAACGCTGCCGCCAAATTGTCGCGGCGCGCCCGTCGCCAGGGCGACCGGCGCAAGGCCCTTCAGCCCGCCTCGCGCAGGATCCGGTCGACCGTCTCGGTGGTGACGGCATGGTAGCCGCCCCTCGCCCTGGCATAGATGCGCCGGGCGATCGGCCGGCCCCATTCCGCTTCGCCGACCAGGGTCTCGAACAGCGGCGAGACGAACTTGCGGCGGCCCATGGCGAGCAGGAATCGCTCCGCCGCGGGCACCGCCGGCTCGTAGCGGTTGGCAAGGGCGAGCTGCAGCCAGGCGAACAGCACTTCCGAATTGCCCGTCGAGGAGAGGCCGAGCGCCCCGTCGAGCTCGGCCAGCCGCTCCCTCGGCAGTTCCCGGGGAAGCTTGTTGAGAAAGCGGATCCGCTCGGCGGTATTCCATTGGCCATAGGGGAGTTGAGCCGCCGCGCCGCCGGCGCCGAACGCCTGCACGGCCCGGTCGACCTCGGCGAAGGCCGCGGGATCGGGCCGGGCGGCATTGTCGGGAAGGCCCGGCTGATAGACCCACTGGTCGAGCATGAGCCTCTCCTCGAGCGCGCGGTCGCCGCGAACCAGGTGCTCGCGAAGGTCCGCCAGGAAGCGCGCCGATGTCATCGGCTGAAAGGCGTGCCGGTCGAAATAGGCGCGCAGATAGGCGTCGAACCGTTCCCGCCCGACGGCGCGCTCGATGGTGCGCAAGAAGATGGAGCCTTTGTCGTAGACGATTCCGCTGCTGCTCGAATCGGCGTCCTGACCGGCCGCGTGAAGCCTCGTGTCAGGGGAATCCGCCCCGAGCTCCGTCAGCGCCGACTGCATCTCGTCCCACGACAAGGCCGCTTCCTGAGCCGCCCGTTCGGCGCCGTAGATCGCCTCCATGATCCGGTTCTCGAAATAGGTGGTGAAGCCCTCGTTCAGCCACCCGTCCGGCCAGACCGCATTGGTCACCAGATTGCCCGACCAGCTGTGCGCCAGCTCGTGCGCCACCGTGCCGACCAGAGACCGGTCGCCGGCGATCAGGGTAGGAGTCAGGAAGGTGAGGGTCGGATTCTCCATTCCGCCATAGGGAAAGGCCGGCGGCAGGACGATCATGTCGTAGCGGCCCCAGCGATAGGGCCCGTAGAGCGCCTCGGCGGCGGTCATCATCCGCTCGGTGTCGGCGAGCTCGCGAGCCACCGAGTCGAGCATCGAGGGCTCGGTCCACACCCCTGTGCGCGGGCCGAGCTCGCGAAAGGCGATATCCCCGGCCGCGATGGCGATCAGATAGGGCGCGACCGGATGGTTCATCCGGAATCGGAAGGCGCGGCGTCCCTCCCCGGCCGGCTCGCCTTCGGGGGTCAGCCGCTCGCCCGACATCACCACCTTGAGCGCCGCCGGGGCGGTGATCCGCGCCTCCCAGGTCTGGCGGATGCCCGGGCTGTCCTGGGTCGGGATCCAGGTGCGGTTGAGGGTCGCCTGGCCTTGGCTGAACAGATAGGGGTGGCGCCGGCCCGCCGTCTGCTGGGGAGTCAGCCATTGCAGGGCGGCGGCATCGGGCGCCGAACGGTAGCGCAGGCGGATCCGGCGCGCCTCGCCGATCCGGACGGTCAGGGGTTGTCCCCGAACCTCGTCGCCCTGGCCCAGCGCCCATTGCAGCGGCCGTCCCTCGCCGTCGCTCACCGCCTGGATGTCGAGCCCCTTGCTGTCGAGGACGATCTCGCCGGCGCCCGGCGCCGCCTGGATGTCGAGGGTCGCCGTCCCTGCCATCCGCCGCGCCTGGAAGTCGGCGTCGAGATCGAGCGCGACGTGAGTCACTCGCGCCGTCTCGGGACGAGCGAAGCTTCGCTCGTCGCGGGCGTCGGGGGTGGTCAGGACCGGAGCCACCTGCCGCTCGGCCTGGTCCCCGCCCTGCTCGTTGGTCTCGGCGACACCGCAGGCGGCAAGCAGGGCGAGGGCGGCAAGAAGCAGGCGGCGCATCGGGATCTCCGGACCATGGACATGCGGCGGGGATTGCAAAGCGCGCGCACGGGGAAGGTTCCGGAGGCCCGCCGGCTCTTGCCGGCGGCTCAGCGGACGAGCGACCTCGCTGTTGCGTTCGCATGTTCAAAGGCTAATTTGGTTCGGTTCTATGGCACCGCGCGCCGCCCTTCTCCTGCTCCTCGCCAGCGTGGCCGCCGGCTGCGCTTCGATGCCCGCCGCGCGCGAACGGCCGGCGCGCTCCGCCCGGGTGGGAGTCGACGACGTGCTGTCGCTCGCCGCGTCCCAGGTCCGACGCTGCTATCGTTCGCCACGCGTCGCTTCGGCGGGGCGGCAGATCGTCACTCGGCTGCGGGTCCGCTTCACCGCCGACGGGCAGCTCGCCCAATTGCCGGTGGTTGTGGCTCAGGACGGAGTCAACGCGAACAACCAGCCTTATGCGGGACGGATGGCCGAGGCGGCGATCGAGGCCGTGCTGCGCTGTGCGCCGCTGCGGCTGCCGGGCGGGATACCGGCCAACCGGCTGCTCGCCTTCGACCTCACCTTCAGCCCGCTCGCGCCCGCCTGACCAAGTCCGGCCGGGGCCGTCGGGCTAGGCTGAATCGACATTCAGCGCATTCAGATCATGGATGCGGCGAGCTGGATGAAGCTGAGGAAGTGAAGGGCTCTCCGGTCGTAGCGCGTGGCGAGGCGGCGGAAGTGCTTAAGCTTGTTGAAGCATCGCTCGATCCGGTTGCGCAGTTTGTAGATCGCCTGGTTG
>DATMVG010000229.1:0-24049 GCA_035563315.1 Allosphingosinicella sp.
GGCGAGGTCCTGCAGGCCGTCCTCCAGCATCCCTTGGCCTCGTTCACGATCGGGCTCGGCCCCGCCGCCGCCGCCGCGGGCGGGTTGCAGCTCTACGTCTTCGTGCTCGCTCCCGTCCTCCTGATCCTATTGCTCAACCCGGTGGCCCGAAGCCGGCCCGTCGCGCGCGCGGCCACTCCGCTGCTGCGCATCGGCAAAAGCGGCCGCAGCTCCCATGACGCGCGCAGCGAGCGCTTCACCGGCAGCGCCGGCTACGAGGATTTCCTCGACGCCCTGTTCAGCGACGCGCGCCGCGCCGTCAGCGGCTTCGGCATGGGCGCGGTCGACGATTGCGTCGTCCACCGCTTCTACCAGGGCGGTTCCGACGCCCTCACCGCGCTGGTCGAGACCGACGGCCATTTCGTCATCCGAAAGTTCGCGATGGGGGGGGCGGCGGCGAAGCTCGAGGTCCAGGCACAGTGGCTCCGCCGCCACTCGGCGCGGCCGCTGCCGCTGATCGAGGTGATCGGCGGGCGCAAGTCGGCCGGAGCCTATAGCTACGACATGCCGCTGGTCGACGGCGCCAGCGACTTTCAGGATTCGATCCACAGCTCCGGCGCGGCCGCGAACCGGGCCCGGCTGCTCCGGATCCTCGACCGGATCGACACCCTTCACGGCGACACCGCGCTCGGCGCGGCGCCGGCGGCGCTGGTCGAGCGCTATGTCGAGGAGAAGATCGTCCGCAACGCCGGCGCGATCGCTGCCTTCGCCCGGCAATCGATCGGCGACGACGAATACAGCATCAACGGGGATTCCTTCGGCCTCGACGAGTGGCGTCGCTGCTTCGCCGACCGCGCCTGGCTGGCGAGCCAGCTTCGCCGGCGCGAGGCGGCGACCATTCACGGCGATCTCACCGTCGAGAATGTGATCGTCGCGCCCGACCATCCCGACGGGCTCTACATCATCGATCCCAACCCCGAGAACATCTTCGAATCGCCGCTGATCGATTGGGGGAAGATGATGCAATCGCTTCACCTTGGCTATGAAATGCTCAACCGATCGGTCACCTTGGCCCGGACCGGCAGCGAATTGCGCCTGCCGATCGCCCGCTCGCAGGCCTATGCCGACCTTCACGGCACGCTCGAGAGCGAGATCGAGGCCCGTTTCGGGGAGGACGGGCTTCGCGAGGTCTATTTCCACGAGCTGGTCAACTATCTTCGCCTGACCACCTACAAGATCCGCCAGTCGCCGCAGCGGGGCCTCGCTTTCTTCGGCTGCACGAGCCTGCTCCTGCGCCGCTACAAGGAAAGGTTCGCGTGAGCGCCCCCAAGGCCCTGCTCGTCGATCTCGACGGGACCCTGGTCGACACGAGCACCGCCAATTATCTCGCTTATGCCGAGGCGCTCGCCGCCGCGGGGGTGACGGTGAGACGCGAGCGCTGGGACGAGGTCGCCGAGGGGCGCAACTGGCGCGACTTCCTCCCAACCTTGCTCCGCGAGGCTCCCGGGGCCGAGCCGGAGCAGGTCGCCGCGCACAAGGCGCGCCTCTACCCGGCCAAGCTCGCGCACAGCTTCGTCAACGAAGCGCTGGCGGCGCTGATCCGCGGCGGCAGGGCAGGGTGGCGCACCGCGCTGGTCACCACCGCCTCGGCCGCCAATGCGGCGGCCGTGCTCCGCCACCATCGCCTCGAGGACCTGTTCGACCTGCTGGTGACGGGGAGCGACGTCGAGCGCCACAAGCCTTTCCCGGACGCCTACCGCCTCGCCGCCCAGCGCCTCGGAGTCGAAGCGCGCGACTGTCTCGCCTTCGAGGATTCGGACATCGGCGTCGCGGCCGCGCTCGCCTTCGGCGCGCCGTGCCTGCGCGTCTCCTTTGCCGGCGGAACGGCCCGGTCCTCAACAGGATATTAACCCTGCTCGTTCAGGTTGCGGCGGACGACGGAGGGAGCGGGCTTGGACATCGTTAACGAGACGGGCGCGGCTGCCGGAGGCGGAGCCTTCCGAGCGCGCCTTTCGCCAGGGGCCCTGGCCTGGGCTGCGGCCTCGGTCGCCGCGGCGCTCGCCGCCTATCTGCTGCTGCCCGCGCTGACCCCGGCTCATCTCGAGGGCTTCACCGCCGCCCTGGCCGCGCTCGGAATTCACGTCGCGCAGGGGACCTTGCCGGCCTTCGACAGCCTCCAGCCGCTCAACGCGGAATATTATGCCTTGACCAAGCTCGGGGCGGTGCTCGCCGTCGCCGCCTTCGTCGGTCCGCTCCAGCTCGACAGCGATCTCGCGCTTCGACTGACGATGTGGATCGGCTTCGCCGCCCTCGTCACCGGGAGCGTCCTGCTTGCCCGCCGCTGGTCGAGCGCAGGCTGGTGGTTCGTCCTGCCGCCGCTGCTGCTGATGCCGGGAATCGTCGAGAGCGCGTTCATCTACAACGACAACGTCCTCTCCGCGGGGCTCGCGGCGATCGGCCTGTGCCTGCTCTACGGCCGCCATCCGCTCAGCTTCGTCGGCGCCGGGCTGCTGCTCGGCCTGGCCGTGCTGACTCGGACGGACACGATCCTGGCCTGCGCCTGCGTCCCCGTCATCCTCTTCGAGCGCTTCGGAACGGCCCGGAAGGCGGCGGCCGCGCTCGCGGCGGTCGGGGCGTCGGCCGCGGCTTCGCTGCTCGGACCGCTCGCTTACTTCAACGCCTCGATCTTCGACGTCCTCAACGTCGGCGCCGCCGTCGTCCAGATCTGGAACCGGCCGACGACCGGCGACGGGACGTGGATCATGGTCCTCTACTTCCTCGGTTTTCCGGGGCTCGTCATGGCCGGCTTCGGCCTTGCGGCGCTCGTGCGGCGGAAGGATGCGCTGGCCCTGGTCCGGCTGCTGTGCGGCCCGGCGCTGCTCCTGGCGATCCTCGCCGACCGGATCTGGGAGATCCGCCAGCTCCTTGCCCTGACCCCCTTCCTCGTGACCCTTGCCGCGATCGGTCTCAAGCTCGTCTATGACGGGCGGGAGACCGCGGCGCGGCGCTGGCTGCGGCCCGCTGTCGCCGCGGTCGCGATCGTCGCTCTGCTCGGTCCGATGTCGGGCCTTCGGCTGCGCGACGGGCCGCGCGTCCTCACCGGCCGGGTCTGGGCGATCCCGCTCTGGCGCACATGGCAGCAGGCGCCGCGGCACGACCTGGCCATGCTCGACCGGCTCGTCCTCTCCGCCACGCCCGGAACGACCCTCGTGCTCGCCGCCGACGACTGGAACGAGGACCGCTATCTCCACCTCAAGCTGCTCGACGCCGGCTTCGCCGCGGCGGACTCCGCCTCCCTGGCGCCGCCCTGCCGCCCCATCGCGGAGCGATTCACCCGCGGGGACAGGGAGGTGCTTCTGATGCGCCTCCACCATGGCGTCGTTCCCTACTGGCGCGAGATCAAGGAGGAGCGGCTGACGCTCTGGGGCCTGCCCTGCCTCGGCAGCCTGCCCGACGCCGAGGTCCTTTTCGTCGCGTCCGCGGACCACCTCCGGGCGCTTCTGCCGGCGGCACGCGCGGCGCCGGCCTTCGCGCCCCGGCCCGACGATCCGCGCCGCGATCCGCTCGTGTCGGCGCTCTCCTACGGGCCGATCGTCGCCTTGCCGCTGACCCCCGAGCTTCGGCCCCAGCTGCTTGCCGCCTACCGGCGCGAGGCCGCCGCCCTCCCGCGCGCCCCGGGCGAGCGCAGGCCGACGCTCGGCGACGCCGTGGCGGCGACCCGCAAGCGCACCGCCTTTCCAGGCTAGGGAGCGTCCCGGCGAGCGACCGGCGCAAGCGCCCCTCGCGGAAATCTGCGGTAAGGGGTGGCGCACCCGACAGGATTCGAACCTGTGGCCTCTGCCTTCGGAGGGCAGCGCTCTATCCAGCTGAGCTACGGGTGCCTGGCCTCGCGTCAGGAAATGGGCGCTTAGCAAAGGGCCGGCAAGGGTGCCAGACCTATAATCCCGGGCCGCCGCCGGCCGCGGCCCCGGCCTTGCCCGGAGCCCCGCGGGAGGGCGCCGCGCGCTTTTCCTCGACGCTTCCGGGCGCCGGCGTCTTCGGCCGGTAGCGGCACAGGTCCCTGACGACGCAGCGCCAGCATTCGGGCCGCCGCGCCTTGCAGACGTAGCGCCCGTGAAGGATCAGCCAGTGATGGGCATGGCGCCGGAACGGCGCCGGAGTCAGCCGGTCGAGCTTCGTCTCGACCTCGAGCACGGTCTTGCCGGGAGCGAGGCCGGTTCGGTTGGCGACTCGGAAGACATGGGTGTCGACGGCGAACGTCTCGGCGCCGAAGGCGCAGTTCATCACCACGTTGGCGGTCTTGCGCCCGACGCCGGGCAGCGCCTCGAGCGCATCGCGGTTCGCGGGCACCCGGCCGCCATGATGCTCGACCAGCGCCCTCGACAGGGCGATGACGTTCCTGGCCTTGGTGTTGAACAGGCCGATCGTCTTGATATGGTCCTTGAGCCGCTCCTCGCCGAGCGCGAGCATCTGCTCCGGCGTGCGCACCTCCCTGAACAGAGCGCGGGTCGCGAGGTTGACGCCGGCGTCGGTCGCCTGCGCCGACAGCACGACCGCGACCAGCAGGGTGTAGTCGTTGACCGATTCGAGCTCGGTCCTGGGCTCGGGAATCCGTTCCGCCAGGCGCTGGAAGAACGAGGCGACCTCGGCCTTGTTCATCCCAGACCCAGCACGTCCTTCATCGCGTAGCGGCCGGCGCCGCGGCCCGCCAGCCACAGCGCCGCTTTGACGGCCCCGCGGGCGAAGATTTCGCGGCTCTCGGCGCGATGGCCGAGCTCGAGCCGTTCGCCCTCGCCGGCGAAGATCACCTGATGGTCCCCAGCGACGGTGCCGCCGCGAAGCGAGGCGAAGCCGATCCGGCCGGCGCCGCGCGGCCCGGTCATCCCGTCGCGGCCGCGCTCGCCGGCCTCGTCGAGATCGACTCCGCGACCGCCGGCCGCGGCCGCGCCGAGCAGCAATGCCGTGCCCGACGGGGCGTCGACCTTCTCGCGATGGTGCATCTCGGCGATCTCGATGTCCCAGTCCTCGCCGAGCCGAGCCGCCGCCTCGCGGACGAGGAAGGCGAGCAGGTTGACGCCGAGCGAGGTGTTCGCCGCCTGAAGCACCGCCACCTTGCGCGCGGCCCGGTCGATCGAGTCGTGATGCCTGGATGCGAGGCCCGTCGTGCCGACCAGGATCGGCGTTCCGGCAGCGACCGCGGCGGCGAGATGGGCCTCGAGCGCTTCCGGCGCCGAGAAATCGACCAGAACCTCGCAGGCGCCGGCCAGGGCATGGGGATCCTCGCCGCGGCCGAGCCGACCGGCGAGGCGGGCGTCGGGACTGTCCTGGAGCACCGCGGCGATCGCCCGGCCCATCCGCCCCGACGCTCCCAAGATGCCGATCCGAGTCATGGCGCGGGGCTCCTTCCAGCGCTTCATGGGCGAGCCGAAGCGGCATCGCAAGCATGGCGGCGGCGGGAACAGCCGAGCCGCCGCAGCGTTGGGGTTCCGCAACGAATCGAGGAGTGACAGGCATGGCCGAGCGCGAGAGAGAAACGATCGTCACCACCGACGGCGGCGGCGGAGGCGGCGGAACGATCCTGGCGGTCGTGCTGCTGCTCGCCATCATCGTCGTGCTGTTCCTGCTGTTCGGGCGGGGCCTGATCGGCGGCGGCACCGAGAAGATCGAGGCCGACGTCAAGATCGACACGCCCGCGCCCAGCGGCAGCTGATCCTGCTCCCCGGGGGCTCCGGCGCATTGGCCGCGCCGGGGCCCTTTTTTCGATCACCCCGCGCGCGGCTGCCGAAGCCAGCGCTGCCGGGCCCATTCGTCGATCACCGCGTCGGCGCCGGCGCGCCCCGATTCGTCGAGCTCGGAATAGGGCACCCAGCGGCCGCTGCGGCTGGTCCACACCGTTTCCTCGAACAGGTTGAAGATCGTCCACCGACCGCCCGGCGCGACCAGCGCGATCGAGGCCGGCCGGTCGAGCGTGCCCAGATACTGGAACACCGAGCCCGAACGGCGGGCCGGCACCGCTGCGCCCGCCGCGCGGAGGATGATCCCGCGCATGTCGGCAAGGCCGATCGGAGAGTGAAGGGCGATTCCGGGGTCGCTCATGATGAAGGGGATCCGGGTCTGCTGGGCGTTGAGGGCGTGGCCGTGGCCGAGGAAGCCGTCGTCGAACAGCGACTCGCCATGGTCGGCGGTGACGACGATCAGGCTGTCGTCGAGCACTCCGAGCCGCCGCAGCCGGGCCACGACCGCGCCGACCAGCCGGTCGTTATAGGCGACCGCGTTCCAATAGGTGCGAGCCACCCATTCGCGATTGGCGGCGTTGATCTCGCCGCGCGGGATCGGCTCGCCCGGCAGGATCCGGTCCATGCCCGGGGCGTGGTAGGGAAAGTGGGCGGACTGGAAGTTGAAATAGAGGAAGCGCGGCCGCTGCCAGGCTTCCGGCCGGCCGAGGCGGCGGTCGAATTCGCGAAGCAATATCCTGCCGTCCAGGAGCAGCGACCCGGTCGTCCCGAAGCCGAAGGCGCGCTCCTCCCTCAGCCGGGCCGCGTCGACATAGATTCCGGCGCGGTGGAGGCCGACGATCCCGGCGGTTCCGCCCCAATCCTCGGCCTGGCTCGAAAAGATTCCGACCTCGTATCCGTTGGCGAGGAAGTCGCGGACCAGCGAATGGCGGTCGTCGGCCGGGGCGAGCTCGCCGCTGAACAGGCTCTGCAGCGATTCGGTGGTGAAGCCGACGTGGCTATACGCTTCGGCCGCCATGGTGCCGCGGCGGGCGAGCGCGGCCAGGTTGGGCGCCAGGACGCGTCCGTCCGAGCGCCGCCCGATCGAGTCGGCGCGGGTGCTTTCGAGCACGATCAGGACGACGTGGCGCTTGCGGCCGGCGATGACCGGCGGCCCGCCCTCGGCCGGCGGCGCGGCAAAAGCGAGGTCGCCGCCATAGCCGTCCTCGTCGATGCCGTTATTGGGAACGTCGAGCGCGTAGGGATGACGGCCGGCGTCGAACGGCTGGCGGTCGAGCGGGTAGGAATAGAAGCTCCAGCCGTCGCGGTCGAAATCGGTCGCCTCGTGGAGGACCGCGCCGACCAGGGCGACTCCGCTGAAGCGGGGCAATGCCGCGCGGCTGTCGTCGATCCGGTTGGCGGCGAACAGCAGCAAGGCGAGAGCGCCGGCGGCGGCCAGAGTCTGCCGCGCGCTGAGACGCGTGCGGTCGGCCAGGGGCGAGGCGTGGCGCCAGCGGCGGCGAAGGACGAGCCAGGCGCCGCCATAGACGAGCAGCCCGCAACCGGCGGCGATGAGGATGAGCCCGGCTTCGCTGAGGGTGTAGAGCAGAGCGCCGGCCAGGCTTCCGCCGCCGAGGTTGCGGACGATCTGGAAGCTCATCGCGTCGCTGAAATAGGACAAGGCCTGATATTTGGCGATCGCCGCGCCGACCGCGCTGCCGCCGACCAGGAAGGCGAAGTTGAGGTGGAAGATCGGGCTGTCGGCGCGACGGCCGTGGAGCCGGTGGACGAGCCGGTAGAGCAGGTAGAAGAGCAGCGCCTGGCTGGCGAGCAGGGCGGCGGCGAAGGCGAGGATCTCGAGCGGAGCGTCGAGCGTCCGCGACTGCCCGAAGCCGCCGCCGAACAAGGCGTATTTGCGCTCGGCCAGAGCGAGCTCGAACAGCAAGGTGACGAGGATCGTCGCCGGCAGGATGGCGCGCGCGGCGGCCGGCCACGACACAAGTCGCGGCGCCTCCGGCGACGCTGAGGCGATCCCGATCCGCATCACGCGCTGACTAAACGAGAGAGCTTAAGACTCGGTTGTCCGCGCCCCTCCTCCGCGCCGCCGGGGCTCCGGGCCGAAGCGTGCCATGCCCAGGGCCGGGGAGGTCCCGTCCGCCATTCCGGAGCGCCGTTCGTTGGGCTAGGTGAGCGGCATGAGCGAGGTTCGCAACATCGTCATCCTCACCGGCGCGGGAATCTCGGCGGAGAGCGGCCTGGCGACCTTCCGCGGGCCGGACGGACTGTGGGAAGGGCACCGGGTCGAGGACGTCGCGACGCCGGAGGCCTTCGCCCGCGATCCCGCCCTGGTCCAGGCTTTCTACGACGCCCGTCGCGCAAGGCTCGCCGAGGTCGAGCCCAATGCCGCGCACCGGGCGCTGGCGCGGCTCGATTCGCAATGGCCGGGCGAGTTGCTGATCGTCACCCAGAATGTCGACGACCTGCACGAGCGGGCCGGCGGTCGCCGAGTGCTTCACATGCACGGCGAGCTCGGATCGGCCTGGTGCCTGGCCTGCGACTCGCGGATGGGCTGGGAGGGCGACCTCGGCGGCGGCCCCGCCTGCCCGAGCTGCGGCGTGGCGGGCAGGCTCCGGCCCGACATCGTCTGGTTCGGCGAGATGCCCTACGGCATGGAGCGGATCGACGAAGCGCTGGCGGCGGCCGACCTGTTCGTCTCGATCGGCACGTCGGGCGCTGTCTATCCGGCCGCCGGCTTCGTTCAGACCGCGCGCTATTGCGGCGCCCGGACGCTCGAGCTCAACCTCGACCCCAGCCTCGCCAGCTATCATTTTCACGAAAGCCGTATCGGCCGGGCCGGCGAGCTGGTGCCGGCCTGGGTGGAGGAGATGCTCGGCTGAAGGTGTATGGCCGGACGCCTTCTTGGCCAAAGGCGCCCGGCCTGCAAGATTCAGGGGTGAATCGCTGCGGGGCCCATTATCTACATTTGCGATGATTTGTCAAGCAGGATTTTCGGTTTTCGGTGAGACAAGCTTCCCGGCGAGCGCCCGCGCCTGCCAGCCGCTCGGCGCCGCTCATTCGACCCAGTCGAGGCCGATCTCGCGGTAGAGGCCGCGATCCTCCTCCCATTTGGGGTTGACCTTGACGTGGAGGAAGAGGTGGACCTTGCGGCCGAGCTGCTGCGCCAGCTCCGCCCGTGCCGCCTCGCCGATCGCCCTGATCCGCGCTCCCCCCTTGCCGAGCACGATCGCCTTCTGGCTCGAGCGGGCGACCAGGATCTGCTGGTGGATAGCGACCGAGCCGTCGCCGCGCTCCTCGAACTTCTCGGTCTCGATGGCGCTGTCGTAGGGCAGCTCGGCGTGGAGCTGGAGGTAGAGCTGCTCTCGGGTCACCTCCGCCGCCAGCATCCGGTCGCTCGCGTCGGAGACCTCGTCGGCCGGGAAATGCCAGGGCCCGGCGGGGACCCGCTCCGCCAGCGCCGCCTTGAGGTCGGCGACTCCGTCGCCGCTCGCCGCCGCGACCATGAACGTCTCCTCGAAAGGGAGGCGCGAATTGAGCCCGGCGGCGAGGGCCAGCAAGGCCTCCTTCCTGACCAGGTCGACCTTGTTGAGGACGAGGATCCTCGGCTCGCGCCGTTCGGTCAGCCGGTCGACCAGCTCGCCGACGCCGCGGGTCAGGCCGGCATCCGAATCGATGACGAGGGCGATCAGGTCGGCGTCCTGGGCGCTTCCCCAGGCGGCCGCCACCATCGCCCGGTCGAGACGACGCCTCGGCTCGAAGATGCCCGGAGTGTCGATGAGCAGGATCTGCGCCTCGCCGTGGAGCGCGATCCCCATCAGCCGGGTGCGGGTCGTCTGCGCCTTGGGGGTGACGATCGCGACCTTCTGACCGACCAGGGCGTTGACCAGGGTCGACTTGCCGGCATTGGGCGCGCCGACCATCGCGACGAAGCCGCAGCGCCGGCTCACTGGACCTGGCCGAGCAGCGCCTCGGCGGCCTGGGTCTCGGCATCCTGCTTGGTCGTGCCTTCGGCGCGCGCCTCGCCGACGCCCTTGATCGATACCTCGACGACGAAGGTGGGGGCGTGGTGCGGCCCCGAGCGGCCGACCAGCGCGTAGACCGGCGGCTTGCGGTTGTTCGCCGCCGCCCATTCCTGGAGTACCGACTTGGGATGCTTGGGGGCGCGCTCGAGCTCGCCGATCCGGGCCGCCCACAGCCGCTGGACCACGTCCTCGGCCGCGGCGAAGCCGGAGTCGAGATAGGTCGCCCCGATCAGCGCCTCGACGACGTCGCCGAGCACGTTGTCGCTGTCCTGGGCGCCGTCCTCGCGCGCCTGCTTGCCGAGCCGAAGCTGCTTCGGGATGCCGATGTCGCGCGCCACCTCGGCGCAGCTGGTGCGGGCGACGAGGACGTTGAGCCGGCGCGACAGCTTGCCTTCGGGCTCGTCGGGGAAGAGCTCGTAGAGCCAGGCGGCGGTGGCGAGGCCGAGGACTCGGTCGCCGAGGAATTCGAGCCGCTCGTAATTATCCTCGCTCTTGCTCGAATGGGTCAGGGCCAGCTCGAACAAGGCGAGGTCCCGTGGCCGGTGGCCGATCTTCTCCTCCAGCCATCCGGCAAGGTCGGTCGTCACCAGGTCTGGCCGATCCGGCCCCAGCGGGCGGCGCTGAACCAGGTCCAGGGCTTCAGCCACTCGGCCGAGCCGTCGGTCGACCAGAAGCCGATCGCGGCCCGCCCGAGCACGTTGTCGACGGGGAGCAGGCCGACGCCGCCCTCGTCCACCTCGAAGCGGCTGTCGAGGCTGTCGTCGCGATTGTCGCCCATGACGAAGAGCTGGCCTTCGGGCACGATCACCGGCTCCATCGAGTCGCCCGGGCTGTCGCCGACCTGATCGAGCACCTCGAAGCTGCGCCCGCCCGGCAGGGTCTCGCGAAAGCGCGGATAGGCGCAGGCGCGGCCGCCGTCGCGACCGGCGATCTCGCGCGCCGCGCCGGCCGCCCGGCACGGGCTGTTGGCGCTGACCGGCATCGCATAATCGGCGATGCGCTGGCGCGGCACCGGCTCGCCGTTGAGGATCAGGGCGCCCTCGCGCACCTCGATCTGGTCGCCCGGAAGCCCGATCACCCGCTTGATGTAATCCTCATTCTCGGGCCCCGGATAGCGGAAGACGACGATGTCGCCGCGCTCGGGAAGGCCGCCCAGGATGCGGCCGTCGAAGCTGGCGATTCCGAACGGGAAGGAATGGCGCGAATAGCCGTAGGGCCATTTGGCGACGAACAGATAGTCGCCGATCATGAGGTTGGGCAGCATCGATCCCGACGGGATGCTGAACGGGGCGAGGAACAGGCTTCGGATGAGCACCGCCGCGACGAACAGGATCAGGAAGAAGCGAAGCGTCTCCCACCAGCTCTCCTTCTTCTTGGCGGGGGCGGCAGCGGGCGCCGTCCCGTCCCGGCCCGCCGTTCGGGGTTCGGCCGCGGCGGTCTCGGGCGGGGTGTCGCTCTCCATCGCAGCGCTTTCGCTTGGCCCGCCGGCCCGGTCAAGCGCCGCCCGCTAGGCATCTCGCTCCGCGCCCCCTAAGAAGCCGCCGATGCGACGAGAGACGGCGATCGACGAAGCGTGGGCCGCGCTCGAAGGCAAGCGGCCGGCGGCCATCGCCGATCTCTTCGCCGCCGAGCCCGACCGACTCGCTCGCCTGGTCGTCGACGAGGCCGGGATCCGGTTCGATTTCTCCAAGACCCATCTCTCGCTCGAGCTGGTCGACGGCTTCCTCCATCTTGCCGCGGCGGCGGGCCTCGGCGAAGCGCGCGACGCGATGTTCGGGGGCGAGATCGCCAACCCGACCGAAAGCAGGGCCGCCGAGCATGGCGCCGAACGCGGCGAGGGAGCAGCCGACAGCGTCGCTCGAGCGCGCGGCCTGCACAGCCGCATGCGCACCCTGATCGACGCGATCGAGGCCGACGCCTTCGGCACCGTGCGCCACATCCTTCATCTCGGCATTGGCGGCTCGGCGCTCGGGCCGAAGCTTCTCATCGATGCGCTCGGCCGCGATTCCGGACGCTACGACGCCGCGATCGTCTCCAATGTCGACGGCGCCGCGCTCGAGGAGGCGATCCGCGATTTCGATCCGCACGCCACTTTGATCGTCGTCGCCTCGAAGACCTTCACCACCAGCGAGACGATGCTGAACGCGGCCTCCGCGCTCTCCTGGATGGAGGAGCATGGAGTCACCGACCCCTATGGGCGAGTGGTGGCGCTGACCGCGAGCCCCGACAAGGCGATCGCCTTCGGAGTCGACGAGACCCGGATCCTCCCGTTCGCCGAGACGGTCGGCGGCCGCTTCTCCTTATGGTCGTCGATCGGCTTTCCGGCCGCGCTCGCGCTCGGCTGGGACGCGTTCGAGAGCCTGCTCGAAGGCGCCGCGGCGATGGACCGCCACTTCCGCCTGGCGCCGCTGGAGGCCAACGCGCCGGTCATTGCCGCCTTCGTCGACCGACTCTACGCCAACCTCCGCGAGGCCGGGACCCGAGCCGTCTTCGCCTATGACGAACGCCTGCGCCTGCTCCCGTCCTACCTCCAGCAGCTCGAGATGGAATCGAACGGCAAGAGCGTCAGGATCGACGGCTCGCCCGCGGGCCGAGCGACCGCGCCCGTGGTCTGGGGCGGAGTCGGCACCGACGCCCAGCACGCCGTCTTCCAGCTGCTCCACCAGGGCACGCACCTGGTGCCGGCCGAGTTCGTCGCCGCGATCGAGCCCGGCCACGCCCAGGCGCCCGAACACCACCGCCAGCTGCTCGTCAACGCCTTCGCCCAGGCGGCGGCGCTGATGGCGGGGCGGCCGTCGGAGGATCCCCATCGCGCCTATCCCGGGGACCGCCCGTCGACGACGATCCTGCTCGACCGGCTCGACCCGGCGACGCTCGGCGCGCTGATCGCCTTTTACGAGCATCGCGTGTTCGCGAACGCGGTTCTGCTCGGGATCAACCCGTTCGACCAGTTCGGAGTCGAGCTCGGCAAGGAGATGGCCAAAGCGCTCGGCGGCGGCGAGCAACTGCGTTTCGACGCCTCGACCGAAGCGCTGTTCGAGCGCGCCTTCGGCGACGGGGAGGGGGAGGGATGAAGCCCCCCGGTCCGCCCGTGCTCGCCGCCCGCGCGCTCGGTGCCTGCGTCACCGGGCCGGCGCGGAGCGCGATCACGGTCTGGAGAGGTCCGATATCCTGATGCTTGGTAACCTTGTCGTCGCCGGCCGCGAATATCGCGACATGCCCGCCGCGATCGACCCGACCGACAACGCCGCCGACCTCAAACTCGGCACGTCGATCCTGCGCCATTTCATCATCACCGCCGACTTCGCGGAGCGGGCGGTCTGGCTGGAGCCCAGGCAATGACCAGCAGCTACGATTATGACCTTCTCGTGATCGGCGCCGGCTCCGGCGGGGTCCGCGCCGCCCGGGTCGCCGCCGCCCACGGCGCCCGGGTCGCGGTCGCCGAGGAATTCCGGGTCGGCGGCACCTGCGTCATCCGCGGCTGCGTTCCCAAGAAGCTGCTCGTCTACGGCGCCCATTTCGCCGAGGACCTGCAGGATGCCCGCCGCTTCGGCTGGGAGGTGCCCGCCTGCAGCTTCGACTGGCCGACGCTGCGCGACAACGTGCTCGGCGAGGTCGAGCGGCTCGAGGGCATCTATCACGACATCCTCGAGCGCCACGAGGTCGAGATCATCGAGCAGCGGGCCAGGCTCAGCGGCCCCAACGAGGTCACGTTCGCGGACGGCGACACGGTGACGGCGGGCACGATCCTCGTCGCCACCGGCGCCCATCCGGTCGTGCCCGACTTGCCGGGCGCCGAGCTCGGAATCACCTCGAACGAGGTCTTCCACCTCGACAGGATGCCGGGGCGGGTGGTGATCGCCGGCGGCGGCTATATCGCCAACGAGTTCGCCGGTATCTTCCACCAGTTCAGCTGCCACGTCACCCTGATCAATCGCGGCGACCGGATCCTGCGCCATTATGACGAGCAGATCCGCGACCGGCTGCTGACCATCTCGCTGATGAAAGGGATCGACTTCAAGTTCAACGCGCCGTTCGAGAAGATCGAGAAAAAGGCGGAGGGCGGGCTCGCCATCCACATCGCCGGCCAGGACCCGATCGACGCCGACCTGCTGCTGTGGGCGGTCGGGCGGGCGCCGAACACCCAGGGGCTCGGGCTCGAGGAGGTCGGGGTGGAGCTGGGCAGGAACGGCGCCGTCATGGTCGACGAGGACAACCAGTCGTCGGTGCCCAGCATCTACGCCATCGGCGACGTCACCGACCGGGTCCAGCTCACCCCGGTCGCGATCCGCGAGGCGCAGGCCTTCGCCGAGACCGTCTTCGGCGGCAACCCGACCCGGGTCGATTATGAGAACATCCCCTCGGCGGTGTTCAGCCACCCGCCGATCGCCGGAGTCGGCATGACCGAGGGGCAGGCCCGCGACCAGGTCGGCGCCTACAAGGCCTATGTCGCCGATTTCCGGCCGATGAAGAACGTGCTCGCCGGCCGCAACGAGCGCTCGCTCTACAAGATGATCGTCGATCAGGAGACCGAGCAGGTGCTCGGGATCCACATGATCGGCCCCGACGCGCCCGAAATCCTCCAGGTCGCCGCGATCGCCGTGAAAGCGGGCCTGACCAAGGCCCAGTTCGACGCCACGATCGCGCTCCACCCGACGATGAGCGAGGAGCTCGTCCTGATGCGTTGAGCTCCGGCGGCGGCGCTCTACATGGCGTGGTGGCGGGCGATCTGCTCCGGCGTGAAGCGCAGGAAGCGGGCCGCATTGTCGTAGAAGATGGCGCGCCGCTGCGCCTCGCTGAGGAAGGGCGCCTGTTCGATCGAGCGGATCGCGGCCTCGATCAGCTCCGGCCAGATGCCCTGGTCGGTCCCGAACATGACGCGCTCGCCAAAGCCAGCTTCGACGATCCGCCGGAGATAGAGATAGAAAGCCGGCCGCGGCTCGGTCGCGACCAGCGCCGACACGTCCACATAGACCTGGGGATGGGCGTAGAGCAGCGCCAGCAGGTCGTCGATCAGCGGATAGCCGGCATGCATGACGTAGACGCGAAGCCGCGGGTGCCGCACGAGCACCTCCTCAAGGCCGAGCGCGCTGCTGTCGCGCGCCCGATAGCGCGGGCCGCCGCCATAGGGGGTGCCGGGTCCGCCGGGACCGAGGTGGATGCCGACCGGGATTCCGCGCGCCTCGGCCAGCGCCCAATAGGCCTCGAGCCTGGGATCGGCGGGCGCGATGCCCTCATATTGCGCCATCACCTCGCCAAGCACCTCGAACGCGCCCGCCGAGTGAAGAGCGCCGACCTCGTCGGGCGATCGGGCCGGGAGCGGCGAGCCCGCCGGCCGAGGCGAGATGCGCAGGTCCAGGCCGGCAATGACTCGCTCCGGCGCGGCCGCGCGCCAGGCGGCCACGTCGGCCGGCTCGCCGCTGACCATGGCGATGATGTTGCGCCGCTCCATGATCCCGATCGTCTCGCGCAGGATCTGGTCGGCGGTCCGCGCCGGCGGCAGCGGATCGGCGCAGGCCGGCTCGCCGAGCCCGGAGTCGAGCGGACGCTGATTGTCCCAGTGGGGCATCGCCGGCGGCGGCGCGCAGATGGCGGGCGCGCCGCTGCCGTCGTAGCTCGCCCGCCGCGCATGCAGGTGCATGTCGATGATCGGCGGCCGCGCCGGTGCCGCGGCCGGAGCCCCGAGCAGAGCCAGGACGAGGAGCAGGTCCGGGAGGGCGGGTCGCGGTCTTTCGCGCGGGTCGCGGCGAGGCCGAAGCAAGGGCCCCGCCATCGTTCGACGGCGGGGCCCGATCATTCCCAACGGGGCGGCCTTCGGCTCAGCTGAGCGTGACCGTCGTCACTTCGCACAGGTTGATGCCCTGCCAGGCGCCCATGTTGCCGTCCTCGTAGGTGACCCGGATGTCCCAGAGGCACTCCTCGGTGTCGTTGCTGAAGGTGACCTCGGCCTCTTCGTCGGCGGGGAGGACCTCGACTCCGAGGATGTCCGGGCCCCAGCTTTCCTCGGTGGTCGGCGAGACGTTGAGGGTCATGATCGCCTGGCCGGTATGGTTGACGATGGTGAAATCCTGCTGCGCGGCAAAGGCGGCGGTCGCCAGCGCGGAGACGGCGAGCGCGGCAGCAATCGCGAACTTTCTCATTCTCTTATTCCCCCCTTTTGTGGAGCGCGCACAATAGAGATCGAACGCTGTTTCGCAACCGGAATCGGGGCGCTTGCCCGAGTCCTGCTAACGTGGTTTGATGGCGCCCCCGCCGAGGCCGGAGGATGCCATGTTCCTGTCCCTTTCGCGCTTCGAGCCCCAGCTCCTCGGCCTGCTCAGGATCGTCGCCGGCCTGCTGTTCCTCGCCCACGGCCTGGTGAAGCTCGTCGGATTCCCGCCGGAAGCGCAGCCGGGCGAGCAGGCGCTGACCTCGATGCTCGGAATAGGGGGAATCATCGAGCTGGTCGCCGGCGCGCTGATCGCGCTCGGCCTGTTCACTCGGCCGGCGGCCTTCATCGCCGCCGGCGAGATGGCGGTCGCCTATTGGATGTTCCACGCGCCGCGAAGCTTCTATCCCGTCGTCAACGAGGGCGACGCCGCGATCCTCTACTGCTTCTTCTTCCTTTATCTCGTCGCCCGCGGCCCGGGCGCGTTCAGCCTCGAGGGGAGCCGTCGCCGGCGGCGGTAGTACGGGGACAGTCACTTTTCCGAACGGTGCGACCGAACTGACACTGCCGCGCGGAAAAGTGACTGTCCCCTTTCGCAGCTGTCCGCAAAGCAGCCCGCTAGCGAGTCCGGTCGTAACGCCCCTGGCTGGCGCCGCCGGCCTCGACGATATCGAGCGCGGCCGCGGCGCTGCCCTCGACGGCGAAATCGACGACCACGGCCGGATCGGTCGCGAAGGCGAAGCGGTGGCCGCCGAGCGGGACCAGGGCCGTCTTGGGGCGGTTGCCGCGCCGGTAATAAAGCCGGCCCTCCTCGAGGCTCACCGCGCGCTCGCCATATTCGCCGGCATAAGCGGCGAGGGCGAGCGCCGGCGAGCGCGGCGCGATCCGCGCCTCGACCGACTCGGCGATGGCGACCAGGCGCGGCCGTTCCTCGGGCGACGCCGCGGCGGCGAGGCGGCGAAGCGCGTGGACGTGCGCGACATCGAGCGCCTGATCGGCCTCGCTTCGGATCGTCGGAGCTATCCCTACCGCCTCCCAGTCGCGACCGGTTGAGGCGAGGACGGCCCGGCCGACCGAGACGCTGAGCACGAAGCCGCCCTCGATCGCCACCATCTCGTTGCGGAAGCCGGCGCCGGCCGTGGTCTCGCCGACCAGCTCGCCGAGTCGATAGCCGCCGACATGGCCGGAAAACTCCTCAGCCGCCGACGCCGTGCCGCCGCTCGTGAGGACGTAGAGCGGCTTGCCGATCATCCGGCCCGCGGGCAGCTCGGCGAGGCTGGAAAGGCGGTCGGGCTCGGGCTCGCCGCCCATGTGGAAGGTGACAAGCGGGCGATCCGCGGGGAGGAAGTGGCTGACCAGATACTGCACCGCCTGCGGGCTGCCGCCGCCGTTGCGGCGGATGTCGATGATCACCGCGTCGCCGCCGGCGAGGAATCGCATCGCGTTGGCGAGCGCCGCCGCGCTCTCGCCGTCGACCCAGATGAAGCCCTCATAAGCGAGATAGCGGATGTTGCCGGGGAGCACGCGCAGCTCGGCGACGCCGTGATTGGCGGCGCGGGCCTGCCGCGCAAAAGCGGCGTCGTCGAAAGTCCGGCCCGCCGCGGGCGCCGCCAGCATCGCCGCATGCTCGGGGTGATAGGCGAAGCTGAGGTGGCGGTCGCGGCCCGCCGTCTCGAGATCGGCGTTGATCCGTTCGGCAAGAGCGCCCGGCTCGCTCACGTCGTAGCGGCCCGAGGCGAGGCCGCGGGCGAGGATCGAATCGAGCGCCGGCCGCCGCTCGGGAAGGACGTAGCGCTCGGCGATGACCCGCCGCACCTGCTCGACGACGATCCGCGGCTCGATCCGGCCGGCGGCGGCGCCTGATTGGGTCTGCTGCAAGGCGGCCGGCGCCGTCGAGGGAGGGGCGGCGAGCAGCAAGGCCGCCGCAAGCATCGCAAATCTCATCGCTCGCTCCTGCCGTGACGGGCCTTCTTATCCCTTGGGAATGACGGCGATTTGGGGCAAAGGCTGCGGTGGGCGTGCCAGATTCTGGCAAGATTGGAGGCGCTAGGCGCGATGCGCGGCAAACTCGACCGACTCGACGTTCGGCTGCTCGCCTGCCTGCAGGAGGATAATCTGCAGACCGCCGACCGGCTTGCCGAGAAGGTCGGCCGGTCGCCGTCGGCGGTCGCGCGCCGGCTTCGGCGGCTGCGGGCGCAAGGCGCGGTCGCCGCCGACGTGTCGCTTGTGTCCGAGGAGGCGGCCGGACACCCGCTGTCGGCGATCGTCCACGTCCAGCTCGAGCGCCACGCCCCGCACGAAGGCGACGCCCTGCGCCGGCGCCTGGTGGCGAGCCCCAACGTCCAGCTCTGCCTCGACATTTCGGGCGCGTTCGACATCCTGCTGATGGTCGTCGCGGCCGACATGGACGCCTATAATGCGTTCGCCAACGCCATGCTCGAGCAGCCCATCGTGCGCCGGTTCGAGACCAGCTTCGTCAAGAAGCGGGTGAAGTCGACCCTGGCCGTGCCGATCGCGGACCTGCGGCCCGACGGCTGAGGCGAGGCTGGCTCAGCCCCGATCCGCTGCCTATAGGTCGGCCATGAACGACACCCGCCAAGCCGCCGCCGACGTGCTGATCATCGGCGCCGGCCATAACGGGCTGGTCTGCGCTTACTATCTCGCCGAACGCGGGCTCAAGGTGACCGTGCTCGAGGCGCGCGCCGTGATCGGCGGAGCCGCCGTCACCGAGGAATTCCACCCCGGCTTCCGAAACTCGACGGCAAGCTACACCGTGAGCCTGCTCAACCCCAAAATCATAAACGACATGAGGCTTTACGAGCACGGCCTGAAAGTCGTTCTCAGGAAGGTCGACAATTTCCTTCCGACCGAGGGCGGCGATCACATCCTCGCCGGCCGCGGCGGGCTGACGAGGCGTGAGATCGCCCGCCACAGCGCCGCCGACGCCGAGAATTACGACGCTTATGCGGCGGCTCTCAACAGCGTGGTGGCGGTGCTCCGCCAGTGGCTTCTGCGCGCCCCGCCCAATGCCGGCGGCGGGATCGGCGACCTCGTCGCCCTCCTGAAGCTCGGCGCCGGAGTCAACCGGCTCGCCCTCGAGGAGCAGCGCCATCTGGCCGACTTCTTCACCAAGTCGGCCGCCGACATATTGGAGCGCTATTTCAGCGCCGAGCTGGTCCAGGCGCTGTTCGGCTTCGACGCCGTCGTGGGACATTATGCGAGCCCCTACGCGCCCGGCTCGGCCTACGTCCTGCTCCACCATGTCTTCGGCGAGGCCGCAGGGGTCGAAGGCGCCTGGGGCCACGCGATCGGAGGCATGGGGGCGATCACCCAGGCCATGGCGAAAGCGTGCCGGGACAAGGGCGTGGAAATCGTTCTTGAGTCACCGGTCGAGGAAATCATCGTCGAGCGCGGGCGCGCGGCGGGCGCCGTCGCGGGGGGCAGGCCCTATCGCTCGCGGGCGGTCGCGGCCGGGGTCAACCCGAAGCTTCTCTTCGGCCGGCTGCTCCCCGACGGCGCCGTCGATCCCGACACGGCGCGCAGAATGGCCGGCTGGGCCAGCGAATCGGCGACCTTCCGGATGAACGTGGCGCTGGCCGAGCTGCCCCGCTTCACCAGCCTTCCCGAGGCCGGGGACCAGATGACCGCCGGGATCATCCTCGCGCCGTCGCTCGCCTACATGGACCGGGCCTGGCTGACGGCCCGAACCGAGGGCTACTCGGCCGAGCCGATCGTTGAGATGCTGATCCCCTCGACCCTCGACGACAGCCTCGCTCCGCCGGGCCGGCACGTCGCCAGCCTGTTCTGCCAGCATTTCCCCTATGAAATCGCGGGCGGTTGGGACGCCCGCCGCGACGAGGCCGCCGACTCGATCATCGCCCATGTCGACCGCTACGCGCCGGGCTTTGCCGCGAGCGTGATCGGACGCCTGGCCCTGTCGCCGCTCGACCTGGAGCGGCGCTTCGGCCTGATCGGCGGCGACATCTTCCACGGCAAGATGGGCCTCGACCAGCTCTTCTCGAACCGTCCGATGCTCGGCCATGCCGATTATCGAATGCCGCTCAAGCATCTCTATCTGTGCGGATCGGGGGCCCATCCGGGCGGAGGAGTCACCGGCGCGCCCGGCCATAATGCCGCCAGGGCGATCCTCGCCGACCGCCGCAGGCTCGGCCGCTAGGCGGCCGCCGGAACCGACTCGCCCCCGGCGCGCTTAGTCTCTAGGCTGCGACCACAGGGGGTCGATGATGATGGCATTGCGCTGGTCCCACGCCGCCGCGGCGGCGACGTTCCTGATCCTTTCGGCCGGCGCGGCCGGCGCCCAGCGAAGCGACGCCGGCGAGGATTCGGCGGTCGCGGCGGGCCCCGACCGGATCCAGCCGAGGATCGCCACCCCCACCCGCCGAAGCGGAATGCTCGGGGTGGTGCCGATCGCCGCCAATATCGAGCTCGGCATCGGCCGCTACGGAGTCCAGGAGATCGCCCGGCCGCGAACCCATGTCGAAGCCGAGCGCTATCCCACCGACGTCCGCCGCCGCGACCGCGGCATCGCCGGGGTCGGGCTCAAGCTGCGCTTCTGAGCCGCCGCTTCGGCGCCGCTTCGCCTTCGCCGGCTCGCACGGCGCCTAGATGATCGGGTGGCGTTCCCAGTTCGGCCCCTCGACTCGCTTGTGGATCTGCCGGTGGAGCCCGTCGATCGTGGCGCTGCCGGTGCGCACGCACAGGAACGGGAAGACGGCGTGGACGAAGCAGGCGACCGCGCCGCCCGCCATCCGCAAGCCGACTCCGGCGGCCGCTCCCATATGCTCGAAATAGGTCTCGCCGACCTCGCGCGGATGATGGGTGAACGGATTGCTCGCCATGTCTTCTGCCTCGCCTTCGGGTCCGCATTAGCGGCTCGGAAGGCCGGCGCGCAAGCGGCGCCGACGGCGCCGCGGCGGTCAGGCGAGTCGGGGGCGGCCCGGCCCGGCGCGCCAGGCGACCTGGCTGCCGCCCCAGCTATATTCCACTTCCGCCAGCGGCAAAGCGGTGCCGCAGAACCCGCATTCGGCCGAGACCCGGCCGACATACCAATGGGTGCGGCCGCAGCCGGGGCAATGGTTGGTCTCGTCCTGCCGGTAAACGGGATTGTAGCCCCGCCTCGTCGGATCGTGGGGGAAATGCTCACCGCGCTTCTGGATCATCGGCCGCAGCATGACGCGTCTCCTGTCTTTCCCTTGAGCCTGAGGCTCGAAAGCTCGGACGAGCGAGACATCATGATCGCGGCCTTCTGTCATGGTAAAGATTTGCGCCGTACCGAAGCGGTACTTTTGTGCTCCTTCGGCTTAACTTCACTAAGCGCGCCTGAAGCCTTGCGGCTGCCCGAGGCCGCGGCGATTTGCGTCCCTAGCGGTTGAGCCGCTAACAGCCGCTCGACCAAAGCCAGCCGGGGAGCGCCTTTCCGATGCCGCAAGCCTATATCGTCGACGCCGTCCGCACCGCCGGCGGCCGCAAGGGCGGAGCGCTCAAGGACTGGCATCCCGCCGACATGGCCGGCCAGGTGCTGAACGCCCTGGTCGAGCGCAGCGGCATCGATCCGGCGGCGATCGAGGACGTGATCATGGGCTGCGTCGGCCAGGCCGGCGAGCAGGCCTTTCACATCGGCCGCAACGCGGTGCTCGCGTCCCGCCTGCCGCAGAGCGTCCCGGCCGTCAGCATCGACCGGCAGTGCGGCTCCTCGCAGCAGTCCATCCACTTCGCCGCCCAGGCGGTGATGAGCGGCACCCAGGACGTGGTCATCGCCGCCGGCGTCGAATCGATGACCCGCGTGCCGATGGGAACGCCGGTGACGCTGGCGATGCAGGCGGGCCTCGGCGGACCTTTCCCGGCGAGCATCCGGGAGCGGTTCGGAGTCGCCATGTTCAGCCAGTTCGCCGGCGCCGAGCTGATGGCCGAGAAATATTCGCTCTCCCGCGAGCAGCTCGACGAATTCGCCCTCGCCAGCCATCGCAAGGCCGCGCGAGCGACCCAGGCCGGCGAATTCAGCGACGAGATCGTGCCGCTGGCCGTCGACGGCGCCGAGCACCGCACCGACGAAGGCATACGCTACGACGCGACACTGGAGGGCATCGCTTCGGTCAAGCTGCTCAAGGAGGGCGGCCGGATCAGCGCCGCCAACGCCTCGCAGATCTGCGACGGCGCGAGCGCAGTCCTGGTGGTCAGCGAAGCGGCGCTGAAGGCGCACGGCCTAACGCCGCTGGCGCGCATCCACAACCTCACCGTCACCGCGGGCGACCCGGTCATCATGCTCGAGGAGCCGATCCCCGCGACCAGGAAGGCGCTGGCGCGCGCCGGCCTCGGCATCGCCGACATCGACCTTTACGAAGTGAACGAGGCCTTCGCTTCGGTGCCGCTGGCCTGGCTCAAGGAGACCGGCGCCGATCCCGAGCGGCTCAACGTCAATGGCGGAGCGATCGCTCTCGGCCACCCGCTCGGAGCGTCAGGAGCGAAGCTGATGGCGACCCTGACCCACGCGCTCAAGCGCCGCCGCCTTCGCTACGGTCTCCAGACCATGTGCGAAGGCGGCGGCATCGCCAATGTGACGATCGTCGAGAATCTCGCCTGAGCGCTTAGTCCTTGTCGCTCTTCTTCGAGCCGGCGCTGCTCTTCTCGCCGCGGCCGCGCGTGCCGAGCACCGCCGCCGCCGCGACTCCGGCCGCCACCGCGGCGCCGGCCGCGATCGCGGTCTTCGGATATTCGCGCGCCTTGTCGGCGATCTGGCTGAAAGCGCCGCCGCTCGTGCCCGCCTCGTCCTGCTGGCCGAACTGACCGTCCTGATTCTGGGTCTCGGACTGACCGCCGGCGTGGGGCATGGCTTTGTTGGGGATGCTGGACATGAAGCGACTCCATTGGATTGAAACGGGAATGCAAGGAACGAGCCCGCGCGGTCCCGAGTTCCTTGAGCGACCCGTCCATGGCGGCGCCTTGCGACGAAGCGAGCCGCCGGTGCCGCGGGCTTGCGGAGCGGCCGCGCTCCCCTCTAGGAGCCGGGGCGAAAGGGGACAGGAATGAGACTCGACAGCAGCATTGCCGCGGTCGTGACCGGCGGCGCCTCCGGCCTCGGCGAGGCCACCGCGCGAGCGCTGGCGGCGCGGGGCGTCAAGGTGGCCGTGTTCGACCGCGATTCGGGCCGCGGCGAGAAAGTGGCCGGCGAGATAGGCGGAGTCTTCGCCCAGGTCGACGTCACGTCCGACGAGGCGGTCGAAGCCGGCTTCGCCCGCGCCCGCGAGGCGCACGGCCAGGAGCGGATCTGCGTCAATTGCGCCGGCGTCGCCAATGCGATGAAGACGGTCGGCCGCGACAAGCAGACCGGCGAGGTCAAGCGCTATCCGATCCACCAGTTCGAGCTCGTCATCCAGATCAACCTGATCGGCAGCTTCCGGGTGCTCGCCGCTTCCGCGGCCGGAATGGCCGGTCTCGACCCGCTCGACGACGGCGAGAAGGGCCTGATCGTCAACACCGCTTCGGTCGCCGCCCAGGACGGGCAGATCGGCCAGGCGGCCTATTCCGCGTCGAAGGCCGGCGTGCTCGGCATGGCGCTTCCGATCGCGCGCGACCTGATGGGGGAGGGGATAAGGGTCAACACCATCCTGCCCGGCGTGTTCGAGACTCCGATGGTGGCGATGATGCCGCAGAACGTGAAGGAAGCGCTGGCTGCCCAGGTGCCGTTCCCCAAGCGGCTCGGCCAGCCCGAGGAATATGCCCGCCTCGCCCTGTTCATGGCCGAAAACCCCTATCTCAACGGCGAATATGTCCGCCTCGACGGGGCGATCCGAATGGCGCCGCGCTGAGCGAGGCGCGATGAAGCATATCGGAATCCTCGCCCACAGCGCTGAGGGCGCGACGCTCTGCTACCGGACGGCCTGGCTCGAGGGCGTTCGCCGCCTCGGCGCGCACAACCACCCCGAGATCACGCTGACCGGCATCGCGATGGCACCGACGCTGAAGCTATGGGAGGCGGGCGACCTGGCGGCGCTTCGCGCGCTGTTCAGCGCCGACGCGGCGAAGCTCGCCGCCGCCGGCGCCGACTTCTTCGTCCTTCCCGACAATACCGCCCACATCGCTCTCGAGGCTCCGGGCGACCCGTTTCCGATACCCTGTCTGCACATCGGCGAGGTGGTGGCCGACCAGGC
>DATMVG010000230.1:0-4670 GCA_035563315.1 Allosphingosinicella sp.
TCAAGGCAGCGCGCGGCGAGGGCTTTCCGCTGATCTTCGGCGACGCCTCGCGACCGGAATTGCTCGACCGGCTCAATCTCGGCCATGCCAGCGCCCTGATCCTGACGATGGACGATCCGGTCCAGCTGGTTCGGATGGTGAAGAAGGTCCGCGCCTGGTGCCCGGACCTCACCATCGTCGCCCGCGCGCGCGACCCCAACCATGCCGCCGAGCTCTACAAGGCGGGCGCCACCGACGCGGTTCCGGAAACGCTCGAATCCTCGCTTCAGCTGTCCGAGGCGGTGCTGGTCGATCTCGGCATGGCGATGGGACCGGTGATCGCCTCGATCCATGAGAAGCGTGCCCAATTGCGCCAGCAGATCATCGACCAGGGCCAGCTTGACAAGGAGCGGCCGGAGCGAGGCCGCCGGCTGCGCGACGCGCTGCGGACTCGATAAAGGCTGGCGCGGCGGCGCTCCAGCTGCTAGCTGTTCCTCCTCTGTTCCGAGGAGGCGAAATGGCGAGGAGGTCCGGCAGCGCCGATCTGCCGCTTCACGGCGGGCGCGTTCCGGCGTGGCTCGGCGAGCGGATGACCCGGCTCGGCGCCGTCATCGTCCAGGCCATGGTCCATCATCACGGCCGCGACGAGCTGCTGCGCCGCCTCGCCCATCCCTTCTGGTTCCAGTCCTTCGGCGCGGTGATGGGGATGGACTGGCATTCGTCCGGAATCACCACCAGCGTGATCGGCGCCCTCAAGCGCGGGCTCAATCCGCTGGCGGGCGAGCTAGGAATCCATGTCTGCGGCGGGCGCGGCCGCCATTCGCGGGCGACTCCGGCCGAGCTTGCCGCCGCCGGCGAGCGCGCCGGCTTCGACGGCGCCGCGCTCGCCGGAATCAGCCGGCTCGTCGCCAAGGTCGACAGCGCCGCGGTCCAGGACGGGTTCGACCTCTATCTGCACGGCTTCATCGTCACCGACGACGGCCGCTGGACGGTGGTTCAGCAGGGCATGAACGGCGCCGGCCGCACGGCGCGACGCTACCACTGGCTGTCGGAAGGGCTGGAGAGCTTCGTCGACGGGCCGCACTCGGCGATCGAGGGCCGCGGCCAGGGCGAGATCGTCAACCTCGCCGACCGCCGCGCCGCGGCCTCGCGCCGGGCGCAGCTCGAGCTGCTCGCCGAGCTCGGCCCGGACCGCCTGGCCCGCGAGGCGGCAGCGATGGAAACGGGGACACGTACTTTTTCGAGAAAAAGTACGTGTCCCCAAATGGCGCTGGCCGAGCTCGGTCCGGATCGGCCGGCGCTCGAGGCGGCGGCGATCGGGCGCGGGCCCGACCTGGAGCCGATGCTGCCGCATCTCGTCATGCCGGACCATCACGAGGTCCGCCCGGGCGACGTCATCCTTCGCCGGCTGCGCGGCACGCTCGCCGCCGCGGCCGAGGCGGGACCGAAGGATTTCCCCGAGCTGCTCCTGGTTCCGGGAGTCGGCGCACGGACGGTGCGCTCGCTGGCCATGGTCGCCGAGGTCATCCACGGAGCGCCCTGCCGATTCGCCGACCCGGCGCGCTTCTCGCTGGCCCATGGCGGCAAGGACCGCCACCCCTTCCCGGTGCCGACCAAGGTCTACGACCGGACCATCGGCATCCTCAAGGACGCGGTGGCGAAGGCGAAGCTGGGCCGGGACGAGAAGCTCGGCGCGATCCGCCGCCTCGACGAGCAGGCCAGGCGGCTCGAACGCCATGCTGGCGGCCCGTCCTTCGAAGCCTATGTCGCGGATGAGCGCCGCCGCTCGCACGAATATGGCGGAACGAGCGTGTTCGGGCCGGAGCCCGAGCCTCAGGCGGCGACCGATTCCTCGATGGCCGCCCGCACCGCCTGAAGCGCTTCCTCGGCCTTGCCGGCTTCCGGACCGCCGCCCTGGGCGAGGTCCGGCCGGCCGCCCCCCCCTTGTCCGCCCAGTCGCTCGACGGCAAGCTTGACGAGCTCGACGGCGTTCCAGTGACCGGTCTGGTCGTCCGTCACTCCGACGCCGACCGCGGCCTTGCCCTCGTTGAGCGCCACGATCGCGACGGCCCCGCTGCCGACGATCTCCTTCGCGCGGTCGATGACGCCCCTCAGGTCCTTGGCCGCAAGCCCCTGCCGGACCTCGAAGATCGCCCTGCGCCCGTCGCCGAGATCGACGACCCGGTCGGCGCCCTGAGAGCGGTCGCCGCCGCCCAAGGCGAGCGCCTTCTTCGCCTCGGCGAGCTCGCGCTCGAGGCGGCGTCGTTCCTCGACGAGGGCGGCGACCCTTGCAGGAACTTCCTCGGGCGCGGCCTTGAGCGCGGCCGCGGCCTCGCGGAGCCGCTCGTCGCGGCCGGTCAGCCAGCGCCGGGCGGCCTCGCCGGTCAACGCCTCGATGCGGCGGACGCCGGCGGCGACGGCGCTCTCCGAGACGATCTTGAGCAGCTGGATGTCGCCCAGGGCGTTGACGTGGGTGCCGCCGCACAGCTCGACCGAATAAGTGGCGTCGCCGCCGCGGCCCATCGAGAGGACCCGGACCTCCTCGCCATATTTCTCGCCGAACAGGGCCATCGCGCCGGCAGCGATCGCCTCGTCCGGGCTCATCAGCCGAGTGACGACCGGTTCGTTCTCGCGGATGTGCCGGTTCACTTCCTCCTCGACGGCGTCGATATCCTCGCGGCTGAGCGCCCTTGGGTGCGAGAAATCGAAGCGGAAATAGTCCGGCGCGACGAGGCTGCCTTTCTGGGTGACGTGGCCGCCGAGCCGATGGCGAAGCGCCGCATGAAGCAAATGGGTGGCGGAATGATTGGCCCGGACGCGCCCTCGGCGCTCGGCATCCACGGCGAGGTGGACGGCATCGCCGACCGCGACGCGGCCCGACCGGATCGTCGCATGGTGCGCGTGAAGCCGGCCAAGCGGCTTCGACGTATCTTCAACCTCCGCTTCGAAACCCTTGTCGGAGCTTATCTTTCCGCTGTCGCCAATTTGTCCGCCGCTCTCCCCGTAAAAGGGCGTCTGGTTGGTCAGGATGACGACCTGGTCCCCGGCCGACGCCTGGTCGACCCGGGCGCCGTTCCTGACGATCGCGACCACTTCGCCTTCGCCGTCATGGCCGGCATAGCCGGTGAACTCGGTCGAGCCGAACTGCTCGGCGATGTCGAACCAGACCTCCTCCGAGGCCTTCGCGCCCGAGCCTTTCCAGGCGGCTCGGGCGGCCGCCTTCTGCTCCGCCATGGCGGCGTCGAAGCCGGCTCGGTTGACGGCGAAGCCCTGGGCGCGCAGCGCGTCCTCGGTCAGGTCGTAAGGGAAGCCGAACGTGTCGTAGAGCTTGAAGGCGACCTGGCCGGGCAGCGTGTCGCCCGGCTTCATGGCGGCGGTCGCCTCGTCGAGAAGCCTCAGCCCGTTGTCGAGGGTCTGGCGGAAGCGGGTCTCCTCGAGCTTCAGGGTCTCCTCGATCAGCGGCTGGGCGCGGACCAGCTCGGGGTAGGCCGCGCCCATCTCCGCGACCAGCGACGGGACCAGCCGGTGCATGAGCGGCTCGGTCGCCCCAAGCAGGTGGGCATGACGCATCGCCCGACGCATGATCCGGCGCAGCACATAGCCCCTGCCCTCATTGGCCGGAAGCACCCCGTCCGCGACGAGGAAGCCCGACGCCCGCAGATGGTCGGCGATGACCCGGTGGCTGGCCTGGGTGTCGGCGGTGCGGGCGTTGTGGGTGAGCGCGGTCGAGGCGGCGATCAGCGCCCTGAACGTGTCGGTCTCGTAATTGTCGTGGACGCCCTGAAGCACCGCGGCGATCCGCTCGAGGCCCATGCCGGTGTCGATCGACGGGGTCGGCAGATCGCGGACGATCTCGTTATTCTCCTGCTCATACTGCATGAAGACGAGGTTCCAGATCTCGGTGAAGCGGTCGCCCTCCTCGTCGGGCGAGCCGGGCGGGCCGCCCGGAATATGGTCGCCATGATCGTAGAAGATCTCGGAGCAGGGACCGCACGGGCCATTGTCCCCCATCGCCCAGAAATTGTCCTTGGTCGGGATCCGGATGATCCGGCTCTCCGGAAGCCCGGAGATCTTGCGCCACAGGTCGAAGGCTTCGTCGTCCGTATGGTAGACCGTCGCCGTCAGCCGATCGGCGGGGATGCCCCATTCCCTGGTCAGCAGCGTCCAGGCGAGCAGGATCGCGCGCTCCTTGAAATAGTCGCCGAACGAGAAGTTGCCGAGCATCTCGAAGAAGGTGTGGTGGCGGGCGGTGTAGCCGACATTGTCGAGGTCGTTATGCTTGCCGCCGGCGCGGACGCACTTCTGCGAGGAAGCGGCCGTCGAATAAGGCCGGCTTTCCTGCCCGGTGAAGACGTTCTTGAACGGGACCATGCCGGCGTTGACGAACATCAGGGTGGGGTCGTTCTGCGGGACCAGCGGCGCCGAGGGCACCACCTTGTGCCCTTCGGCCGCGAAATGCTCGAGAAAGCCGCGCCTGATGTCGTTCGTCGAGGTCATGGGCCTGATCTAGGCGACATGCTGCGGCGCGGCAACCGCGCGCGCGGGTTCGGGGCTCGGCCGGGCCTCCAGCAATGTGCAGAGGTCGCGCAATTCCTGCACCCCATCGCTTTCAGCCGCCGCTGCCGCGGCGAGGGGCGTGCGTCCCGCTCCCGGCCGCGATATGGAGGGCGAATGAGAAACAGCGCGAACGC
>DATMVG010000231.1:0-25911 GCA_035563315.1 Allosphingosinicella sp.
CGCGGCCGGCGACCGGGCCTTCGCCGAGGCCTATGGCGGCGCCGAGGCCGCGGTCGCGGCGGGAGGCGCGCGCGGGTCGGAGGGCTGGATCGAGGCGCAGCAGGCGCTCTCCCGGCTGGAGGCGGCGCGGCAGCCGACGACTCACGCTCTGGGCGAGCTCGACCGGCTCGCCGTCGGGCGGATCGACATGGCGACCAGCGAGGAGGATTTCGCCTTCCTCAACGACGCCCTCGCTGCGGTGGAGCGGATGGCCGCCGGCCAGCAGGAAAGGCTCGAACGGCTTCGTGAAAGGCTCAGCGGGCGCTGAGCGCGGCCGAGTGGCGCCGGGCAAGCTCGACATAATGGGCGACTCCGAGCCGCATCCCCGCGATGTCGCCCGGGCCGAGGTCGCGGACATATTTGGCGGGGCGCCCGGCCCAGAGCTGGCCGCTCGGGATGCGCTTGCCCGGAGTAAGGATCGCCCCGGCGGCGAGCATGGCCTCGCCTTCGATCGCGCAGCCGTCCATGACGATCGCGCCGAGGCCGACGAAGGCCCGGTCGTGAAGGGTGCAGCCATGGACCATGGCGAGGTGGCCGATCAGCACCTCCTCGCCGATCAGGCAGGGGAAGCCTTGGTCGGGGCCGCCCGGGCGGGGCGGATCGACATGGATGACCGTGCCGTCCTGGACGTTGCTCCGGGCCCCGATGCGGATCTTGTTCATGTCGCCGCGAAGCACGCAATTGTACCAGACGCTCGCTTCGGGGCCGATCTCGACGTCGCCGATCAGTCGGGCGCCGGGGGCGACGAAGGCGGCCGGGTCGATCCTCGGCGCCGCCCCTTCGAAGGCGATCAGCTCCGCCACTCCGGCCTCCATTCGTAGACGATCACCGGCCCCTGGGCCCAATAGGGGCCGGAATAATCGAGGTCGGGCCGGCGGACCATGCCGAGCCGCTCCATCAGGCCCCAGCTCGCCACGTTTTCGATGACGGTCAGGGCGACGACGCGTTCGGCGCCGAGCCGCTCGGCGGCGAAGTCCAGAGAGGCGATCGCCGACTCCTTGGCATAGCCCTTCCCCCAGGCGTCCTCCCGCAGCCGCCACCCCACCTCGACCTCGCCTTCGACCGGGCTTCCGGAATCGTCGCCGAGCTTGAGCCCGCAAAAGCCGAGCAGTTCGCCGTCGGCCTTGCGCTCCACGACCCAGAAGGTGAAGCCGCGCTCCTCCTGCCAGCGCATCATCCGGGTGCGGACGAGCTCGGCCATCTCATCGTCCGGCCTGACCCCGCCGAGCCAGCGCATCACCGCCGGCGTGTTGGTGTGGCGGACGAAGGGCGCGATATCCTCCTCGCGCCAGTCGCGAAGAAGCAGCCGCTCGGTCTCGATCACCGCGGCCTCACTGCAGGGCGCGCGGCAGCAGGCTGCCGTAATTCACGATCGGGAGGATCGAGGCGTGGTCGTCGCTCCAGCCGGAGAAGCCGGGCCGGGTCTCGAGCAGGGTCCAGTTGATGCTGTCCTCGCCGCTCAGCTGGACGAGCCGGTCGATGGTGGCCGGGTTGCGCGACAGCGCGACCCACACCGACAGGGTCGCGTTCATCAGCTCTTCCTCCTCCGTCGGCACATATTCGAGCATGGCGCTCGTCCAGCCGCCCTGCGCCGCGATGTCGGCGACCACCGGCTTGAGGTCGAGATAGCGGTTGGAAATGTGGAACAGGACGATTCCGTCGCGCTGGACGGCTCGGCCGTAGACGGCGAGCGCTTCGCGGGTGAGCAGGTGCATCGGCACCGAATCCGAGGAGAAGGCGTCGATGGCGAGGATGTCGATCGAGTCGGCCGGCTGACGGGCGAGGCTGAGCCTGGCGTCGCCGAGCACGATCCGGGCCGTCGGCGCGCACTGGCTGAGGAAGGTGAAGCGGGTGCGCGCGACCTCGACCATCGCCGGGTCGATCTCGAAGATGCTCCAGCTCTGGCCCGGCTGGAAGTAGCAGGACAGGGTGCCGCTGCCGAGGCCGACGACGCCGATCCTGGGGCGGGCGCCGAACAGGGCATTGGCGTTGGCGAGGGCGAGGCCGACGCCTGAGCGGCGGGCATAATAGCTGGTCGGCAGGGTCTGCAGGCCCGGCTCGAGATTCTGCACTCCGTGGAGGGTCGTGCCGTGGGTCAGCACCCGAGCCGAGCCGTCGTAGCGCTGGCTGACCTCGTAGATCCCGAAATAGGAGCGAGTCCGGTCGCCCTCCCCGGTGCGGGCGAGAATCGACCAGCCGCCATAGCTCAGCATGAGGGCGGCGAGGCAGGCGGCGAAGGCCCAGCGGCGGCCGAGGCAGGCCAAGGCGAGCAGCGAGACGGCGACGCTGCCGGCCATGGTCGCGCCCTGCGACAGGCCGAGCATGCCGCGCTCGGAGGCGAAGGACAGGGCGAAGGCGGCCAGCGGAACGATCACCGCCAGCGGCTTCACCACCCGCTCGGGCCACGGCACCAGCGGATATTGGGGAACGAGCAGCGCCGCGGCGAGGACGAGCAGCGGGTGTTCGTAGGCCCAGTCGAACAGCAGGGGTGCGACGATCGCGCAGAACAGCCCGCCGAGCATTCCGCCGAACGACATGGCGAGATAGAAGCGGGTCAGGTGGCCGACCGCCGGCCGCAGCCGGAACATCTCGGCGTGGAGGGCGACGGCGACGGCGAACAGCAGCAGCAGGCCGAGCGTCGCCGAGAAGAACGGATTCTGGGTGCCGGTGCTGAAGGCGAGGCCGCCGGCGATGAGGATGACCAGCGGCGCCAGGGTCGTCACCAGGTCGGCGGGACCTCGACGGCCGGCGAAGGCGATCACGAAGCTGAGCAGATAGAGGCCGAGCGGAAGCGCCCAGAGCAAGGGCATGGCGACGATGTCGGTGGTGAGGTGCGTCGTCGTCGAAAGCATCAGCCCCGACGGCACCGCCGCGAGCACCACCCAGTGGAGGACCTGCCGGGCCGTCGGCGCCGGCGCCTTTTCCTCGGGCGCCGCCTCGACCGCCTGGGCCGGCACGGTGAGGGCGCAGGCGGCGACGAGCAGCACCAGCACCGCGTAGATGCCCGTCCACAGCCAGCTCTGCTCCTGCAGGGTCATCAGCGGCTCGACGACCAGGGGATAAGAGATGAGGCCGGCGAAGCTGCCCAGGTTGGACGCGGCATAAAGCGGGTAAGGGTCGCCGCGGCTCGTCTCCAGCGCGTACCAGCGCTGCATCAGCGGCGCCTGCGCCGAGACGATGAAGAAAAGCGGGCCGATCGAGCTCAGAAGGAACCAGGGGACCCAGAAAGCGGGCTGCGATTCCGCCGTCGGAAGCGCCGAGGTGAGGCCGATCGGCAGCCACAGCGAGGCAAGGCCGAACAGGATGACGTGGATTCCGACCTGCTTGCGCGGGCCGAGCCGAGAGATCCAGTGGGCATAAGCGTAGCCGGCCAGAAGCAGCAGCTGATAGACCAGCATCGCGCTGTTCCACACCGACGGGGCGCCGCCGATTCGGGGCAGCGCCATCCGGGCCACCATCGGCTGGGTCAGGAACAGAAGGAACGAGCCGGTGATGATCGTGACGAGGAAGAGCGGGCGCGCATAGCGCTCGCTCACGCGGCCGGCGGTCATTTCCCTTGCCACCCGATCCCCCGTCACGATTTGCCAAGCAGCCGCGCCGCAACCGGCGCATGGTAGGTCAGAATGCCGGCGCAGCCCGCGCGCTTGAACGCAATGAGGGTTTCCAGCAGGAGCGCGTCGCGATCGCCGGCCCCGGCCGCGGCGGCGGCCTCGATCATCGCATATTCGCCGGAGACCTGGTAGGCGAAGACGGGCACTTCGAACCGTTCCTTCACACGGCGGATGATGTCGAGATAGGGCAGGCCGGGCTTCACGATCACGTGGTCCGCCCCCTCGGCAATGTCCAGCGCAACCTCGCGCAGAGCCTCGGCGGCATTGGCCGGATCCATCTGATAGCTCTTCTTGTCGCCCTTGAGCAGGCCGCGCGACCCGACGGCGTCCCGAAACGGACCGTAGAAGGCGCTCGCATATTTGGCGGCGTAAGCCATGATCTGGACGTTGGCGTGGCCCGCCTGCTCGAGCGCCGAGCGGATCGCGGCGACTCGGCCGTCCATCATGTCCGACGGCGCGACGATGTCGGCGCCGGCCGCCGCCTGGACCAGCGCCTGCTCGGCGAGCATCTCGACGGTGGCGTCGTTGAGGACGTAACCCGCCTCGTCGGTGAGACCGTCATGGCCGTGAGCGGTATAGGGATCGAGCGCGACATCGGTCAGCACGCCGATGTCGGGTGCCGCATCCTTCACGGCCTTGACCGCACGACAGATGAGGTTGTCCGGGTTCAGCGCTTCCGCGGCGCCCGAGCTGCGCAGACCGGGCGGCGTGTTCGGGAACAGAGCGACGCAGGGGATGCCGAGGGCGCGGGCCTCGCGGGCCTTGGCCGGAAGGTTGCGGACGGGGTAGCGAGACACGCCGGGAAGGGTCGCGATCGGCTCCTCGCCGTCCTCGCCCGCGGCGATGAACAGCGGCCAGATCAGATCGGAGGGCGTCAGCACCGTCTCCGCCAACATCGCCCGGCTCCACGCGGCGCATCGGGTGCGGCGCAGGCGCGTGGCGGGAAAGGCGGCGGCGGTCATCGCGCGGCTGTAACGCGCACCGCTGCGACTGCAAAGCGGCGAGAGCTCGGCGCCGAAACGAGCCGGAGCTCGCCTCTTACAAGGCGGTCACGGCGCCGGCAGGAAGCTTTCTTGAAAGGCAGGTCGATAAATGGCATTCTGATGGTGCCTGCTTCATGTGCGGATGAACGTATAGCCGTCTGCTTCCTGTGCCTCGAACGAAAGGACAGTCGATGAAGCCCATGAAATCACTCGCGCTTCTTGCCGCCGCCTTGGCCGTTTCAGTGGCGGCAACACCGAGCGAGGCCCCAGCACAGACCCCGCCCAATCCGATCCTCTATCTGCTGGGCCTGGAATATTATAACGTTCGGGGGACGGACTTCGTCCGCTATCGCTACGACGTCATGAACAAGGCGAGCTATCCGGCCGCGATGTTCGCGCCCGCGCCGAACCTGCCGCCCTGCGGAACCAACACCAATTCGTCGCGCACCTGGGTGGACTTCTTCGACAAGGCCGGCCAGCGTCTCTACGGTTTTTGTGCGCTCGGCAGCCCCAATTCCCTCGGCTCGCTGTGGTTCGCCCTTCCCGAGGGCCAGGTGCCGCCGAGCTGGGTCTATATCGTCATGACCGACCGGCAGACGAACACCACCTATCGATCCAACCTCGCCGAGACGACGCCTTAAGCCTCTCCGCCCCGTCAGGGGCGGCGATCGCCTTCCAAACGGTCCTCGCCGCGAGGGGGAAGGGTTATGGACACTCTTCGCCCGATGGCGAGTTTCGATCCCGTGAACCCGCCCAAGCCTGTCCCCCGCCAAGCCGTGCTCGTCGTCAACGCCCACTCCCGCAAGGGACGAACGCTGTTCCGCGAGGCCGCTGCGAAGCTGAAGCAAGCGGGTATCGAGATCCTCGCCGCCCATGCCGTCCGCGACCCGAACCGCCTGGTCGCCACCATGCAGGAGGCGGTGCGGAGCGGCGCTCCGATGGTTATCGTCGGCGGCGGCGACGGCTCGCTCTCCTGCACGGTCGACGAAGTGGTCGATCGCGAATGCGTTTTCGCGTTGCTGCCGCTGGGGACCGCCAACAGCTTCGCTCGCACGCTCGGCATCCCGCTCGATCTGGATGGCGCGATCGGCGTGATCGCGAACGGCCGCCGCCGACGGATCGACCTGGGCATGATCAACGGCGATTATTTCGCGAACTGCGCCGCAATGGGCCTGTCGCCGATGATCGGCGAGGGCGTGCCGCACAAGCTCAAGCGCTACCTTGGCCGTCTCGGCTATCTGCTGTGGGCGGTGTACTGCCTGATCCGCTTCCATCCGTTCCGACTGACCGTGGACGACGGCAGCGGCCCCAAGACCTTGTGGGCGACCGAGGTCCGCATCGCCAACGGCTCGTTCCACGGCGGAGTCGAGGTGGTGGAAGAGGCCGACGTCGACAGCGGCGAGATCGTCGTCCAGGCGGTCACCGGGCGCAGTAGCTTCCGGCTGATCTGGGACTGGTTCGCCAAATATTGGAAGCTGCCCGCGCGCCACGCGATGGTCGAGGAGTTTCACGGGCATCATATCACCATCGATACGAGGCCGCGCCAACGCATCTCGATCGACGGCGAAGTGCTGGCGAAGACGCCCGCGGTGGCGCAGGTCGCCGAGCGCGCTATCGAGGTGGTCGTGCCGGCGGAGGAACCGGCGCCTGAAGCGGTGCGCGCCTAGCGGGAGCCGTTCCCCGACTGTCCCGACCCGAGGCCTGGCTCAGCCGAGGCGGGCCAGCGCGGCTCGATATCTGTCGGCGTCGGAGGCCTTCTCGGCGTGGTCGGCGCGCGCTTTCTCCACCGCCTCCGGCTTGGCCCGCTCGAGAAAGCTGGGATTGGCCAGGCGGGCGGCCAGCGAGTCCCGCTCCTTCTCGGCGCTTTCGGCGGCCTTGAGCAGGCGGGTCCGCTCCGCGGTGACGTCCACCAGCCCTTCCAAAGGAAGGACGTAGGTTGCCTCGCCGATCACGATCTGGACGATGTTCGATGAAAGAACGACTCGGCGCCCCTCGTCGAAGGTGATCAGGGGATGGGTCTTGATGTCGTCGGGCAGGGTCTTTTTGCCTGCTATCATGATCGTCTCGAGCCCAGCCATCCGCACGAGTTGCTCGATATACTTGTTCGCCAGGCGCTCATCGTCGGGGCCTCGCTCCGTGAGCCTAGGAGCGAGCTTCTTCCTATAAGGTATGTCTAGCTCGGCCCGGACAGCTCTGAATTCCCGGATCGTCTCGATCAGCCACCGGATTTCGCGACCGGCCTCCGGGTCCAGCGCCCGCGCGTCCGGCACCGGCCAATGGGCCAGGATAAGCGGGTAAGGCCGCTCGCCCATCGCGTTCCACAGCTCCTCGGTGATGAACGGCATGAACGGGTGGAGCATGACCAGGATCTGGTCGAATGCCCAGCCGGCCACCTCCTTCGTCTCGGCGTCGATCTGCCCCTTGATGAGCTCGAGATACCAGTCGCAGAACGTGTCCCAGACGAAGTGATAGACGGCGTTGGCGCTCTCGTCGAAGCGCAGCTCAGCCAGCGCGATGTCCAGGGCCTGGACGGTCTTCACCGTCTCGCCGACGATCCAGCGATTGACCGGCAGCGTCGCGGCCGGCGGCTCGATCGCCTTCGACGCGCCGATCGCGTTGGCCTGGCAGAAGCGGGCGGCGTTCCACAGCTTGGTGGCGAAGTTGCGGTAGCCTTCGACTCGCCTCTCATCGAGCTTGATGTCGCGGCCCTGGCTCTCCATCGCCGCCAGAGTGAAGCGCAGGGCGTCGGCGCCGTAGCGGTCGACGATGCCGAGCGGATCGATCGTATTGCCCTTGGTCTTCGCCATCTTCTGGCCCGCGCTGTCGCGGACCAGCCCGTGCAGATAGAGCGTCTTCCACGGCCGCTCGCCCATGAAATGGAAGCCCTGCATCGCCATTCGGGCATCCCAGAAGAAGATGATGTCGAAGCCCGAGATGAGCACGTCGTTGGGATAGTGGCGGCGCAGGGTCTCCGTCCGCTCGGGCCACCCCAGCGTCGCGAACGGCCACAAAGCCGACGAGAACCAGGTGTCGAGCACGTCTGGATCGCGGCGCAGCGCGATGCCTTCGCCGGCCTCGGCCTGCGCTTCCGCCTCGGTCTCGGCGACGAAGACGCCGCCCTGATCGTCGTACCAGGCGGGAATCTGGTGGCCCCACCATAGCTGCCGCGAGACGCACCAGGGCTGGATGTTCTCGAGCCAGTTGAACCAGGTCTTCTCCCAGGTCTTGGGGACGATCCGGATCTCGCCGGAGCGGACCGCCTCGATCGGGCGCCTGGCCAGAGCGGCGGCGTCGACATACCATTGGTCGGTGAGCCACGGCTCGATCACCGCCCCGGAACGGTCGCCGTAAGGAAGGTGGACGGCGCGATCCTCGACGCGTTCGAGGGCGCCCGCGTCCCGAAGCATGTCGACGACGCGAGTGCGCGCCTCGAAGCGGTCGAGCCCGACCAGCGCCTCGGGGACGAGCCCGTCTTGGGTCTGGGCGACGCGCGCCTGCGCGTCGAACATGTTGAGCATGTCCGTCGGCCGCATCCCGGCCCGCCTGCCGACCTCGAAATCGTTGAAGTCGTGGCCGGGCGTGATCTTGACGGCGCCGGAGCCGAGCTCGGGATCGGCATGTTCGTCGGCGATGATCGGAACAAGGCGCCCGGTTATCGGCAAGCGGACGCGGCGGCCGATCAGGCCGCGGTAGCGCTCGTCGTCGGGATGGACGGCGACGGCCATGTCGGCGAGCATGGTTTCCGGGCGGGTGGTGGCGACGTGGACGGAGCCGCTGGAGTCCTCGAGCGGGTAGACGAGATGCCAGAACTTGCCCTGGACCTCCCGGGTCTCGACCTCGAGGTCGGAGATGGCGGTGCCGAATTTCGGGTCCCAGTTGACGAGGCGCTTGTCGCGGTAAAGCAGGCCCTGGCGATAGAGGTCGACGAAGACCTTGATCACCGCGGCGGAGAAGCCCGGATCCAGGGTGAAGCGCTCGTTCGACCAGTCGCAGGACGCGCCGAGGCGGCGAAGCTGGCGAGTGATCGCGCCGCCCGACTGAGCCTTCCATTCCCAGACATGCTCGACGAACGCCTCGCGGCCCATGTCCGAGCGGCGGACTCCCTGGCTGGCGAGGTTGCGCTCGACCACCATCTGGGTGGCGATTCCGGCATGGTCGGTCCCGACCACCCAAAGCGCGTCCTTGCCCTGCAGTCGGGCGTGGCGGGTCAGGATATCCTGAAGGGTGATGTCGAGGGCATGGCCGATATGCAGGGAGCCGGTGACGTTGGGCGGCGGAATGACGATCGTCCAAGGCTCGGCCGCCGGCCGCTCGGGGCGGAACAGGCCCTGTTCCTCCCAATGTCGGTACCAGCGCGCCTCGATGGCGGCGGGATCGAAGGTCTTGGGCAGCTCGGTCATCGGAGGGCTTTAGCGGCAGGCCTCGCGCATTGTGAAGCCCGGGGATCCGCTATTCGAATACCCCTCTGACATCGAGAAGATGGGGATTGATGAGCCAGACTGACCCGTCGAACTCCGCCAGATCGCTGCGGTACGGTGCGATGTTGGGCTTGCGCGGCCTGCCTGGGCCCAGGAGACCTTCAACGACTAGAACAATAGCTCGCGGCGTTGCTTGTCCATGCGCGGGATATAAGCAATTTGCTCAAGGCTGCCCACCCCCCGGTCGCAGCCAGCGGTCCAGCCATGCATGCACCTCGCGATACCATTGGATGCTGTTGCGAGGCTTCAGGATCCAGTGATTCTCGTCCGGGAAGATGACGAGCCGCGAGGGAATGTCGCGGCGCTGCAGCGCGTTGAACACGCCCAAGGACTGGCTGTAGGGGATCCGGAAATCCTTCTCGCCGTGGATGACCAGGGTGGGAGTCCGCCAGCGCTCGACGAAGCGCACCGGGTTCCAGCGCTCCATCACCTCGGCTGCCGCGGGATCGAAATAGGGCCCGCCAAACTCCCACTCGGTGAACCAAAGCTCCTCGGTCTCGTACGACATGGCGCGCAGGTCGAAGACGCCGGCATGGGTGACCAGGCATTTGAACCCTTCCGGCCACTGCCCGGCGATCCAGTTCGTCATGTAGCCGCCATAGGAGCCGCCGAGCGCGCACGCGTTGGCGATGTCGACCTGGGAGTCCTCGCGGCCGGCGGCGGCGAGGCCCAGGCGCAGATCCTCGAGCGGAGCGCCGCCCCAATCCCGGTTGATCGCATCGGTGAAGGCCTGGCCGTAGCCCGTCGACCCGTGAAAATCGACGGAAACGGCGGCATAGCCGGGGGCCGCGAACAGCCACGGATTCCAGCGATAGGACCAGCTGTTGCCGAACGATCCCTGCGGGCCGCCGTGGATAAGGAAGGCAACGGGCAGCCGACCGGGAGCGTTCGCTGGCTTGACGATCTGGCCCCATACGGTGTCGCCATGGGCGCCCGCGAAGCTGAACCGCTCGACGCTGATCGGATCGAGCTCGGCGAGCCGTTCGGCGTTCACCGACGTCAGCCGGGCAGAGCGGCCGCGGCGGTCGAGGCGGTAGAGGTCGTCCGGCGCCTGCAGGCTGTTCAACGTATAGAGGGCGGAACCGTCGCTCAGGGCAACGACGTTGCCGACCGTCCCCGCCTGGGTGAGGCGGGTCGCTCGCCCAGTGCCGATATCGACTCGGAAAAGCGGCGTATCGAGCACGTCGCCGGCGGTCACCAGCAGGCTGCGTCCGTCGGGCGCCCAGGCGATCGAAGCGACCGAACGGTCCCAGTCCGCGGTCAAGGCCCGGGTCTCGCCCGTCGCGAGGTTGCGGAGCTGGACGACCTGGCGATCGGACTCGTAGGCTGCGCGCGCCATGGCGGCGTAGGCGAGCCAGCGGCCATCGGGCGAGACGGCCGGAATGGTATCGGTGCCTCGATTGGCGGCGGTGAGGTTCACCGGCGGCGAAGCGGCGTCGGCGGGGACGGCAAAGATGTCGAGGTTCGTCGACAGCGGTTCCGTCCGCCCCGCCTCGCGCAAGGTGAAGTAGAGGGTACGGCCATCGGGGCTCCACGCCAGCTCCTCGGCACCGCCGAAGGGCTTGGAGGGCGAGTCGCCGACCAGGTTGGGAGCGACCGGAGTGCCGGCGCCCTGAGGACGCCCGTCGGCGAGCGCGAAGGTGAAGATTCGCGAGCGCACCCCCGGCTCGACCCACGCGTCCCAGTGGCGCACGAAGGTCTCGTCATAGACCCGGCCGCTGCCGCGGTCTTGCTCCGCGGCGGGCAGGTCGGCGCAGTTGAAATCGGTGCAGGCCATGTTGCGGTCGGCCCACAGGGCGATGCGATCTCCGGTCGGAGCCAGCAGATAGCCCGCGATGTCGGTGGCCAGATCGGTGACCCGCTCCGGTTCCCCGCCGGCCACCGCCACTCGCCAGAGCTGATCCGAGCCCGACGCGTTGCTGAGGAAATAGAGCCAGCGTCCGTCCGCCGAGAAGCGCGGGTCGTGCTCGTTATGCTCGGGGGCCGAGCCGATCCGGACCGGCTCGGCACCGGGTCGGCCAAGGTCGAGAAGCCAAAGATCGATGCGGCCGCGATTGCCTTCGAGGTCGGTCTCGCGCAGCTGGTAGGCGGCCCACCTGCCGTCCGGCGACACCGCGGGCGCCGCCAGCCGGCGCATCGTGGCGAGGTCGGTGGCCGTCATCGGGCGAGCGAAGGCGCCCGGCGCCTGGCTCAGGGCGAGGGCGGCAAGGCCCGCGGCGAGGAGATGTTTCATGAGCCGGGCGACTAGCACCGGCAGCCGCTCAGGGGCAAAAGGAAACTAGGCGCTTCGGCCGGTGATCCGGGCGATCTCGCGAGTGACAAGTTGCTCGACGATCTCGGGCAGATGCTCGTCGAGCCACTCCTTGAGCATCGGCCTCAGCATCTCGCGGACGACCGCCTCCAGCGCGCCGGTGTCGGGCTGCGCTTCGCTTCGCTGACGAAGGGTGGAAAGGGCCGCCAGCCGCTGCCGGCTCGCGGCCGCGGCGTCGCTTGAGAGCAGGCCCGAATCCTCGGAGACCGGATCGTCCAGCTCGAGCACGTCGTCCTCGGCGGGCGGCGTCGGCTCGGCGGCGGGAGCGCGCCGGGCGCGCGGCGCGGCGGCCGTCGGACGGCTGTCCTCGGCGATGACTCGCTTGATGGAGGCGAGAATCTCCTCCATCGACGGGTCCTGCTGAATATCCCCCATAACGAGGGCCTTATCGCTTATTGCGGCGGCTGTGTCACGGGCCTGTTTACGCCGGGCAGCTGAGTCACCGGGCTATTGGCGTTGGGATCGACGGTCCGAGTCGAGACCGGGTTGGGCGAAGGCCCGTCATTCCAGTCCGACCAGCTGCGCGAATAGCGGTTATAGTGGACGAGCGGATCGTAGAGCGGACCGGCGTCGAGATTGAGATCCTCGGCCTCGGCCATGCCCATCGCATTCAGGAGCTGAAAGCCGGCGACGTAGGCGTCGCGGCGGGCGGTGACGAGCAGCACCTGGCTGTTGAGCAGCTCCTGCTCGGCGTTGAGGACGTCGAGCACGTTGCGCGTGCCGACCGTCTGCTCGGCGCGCGTGCCCTCAAGCGCGAGCTCGTTGGCGGCGACGGCGATGGTGTTCGATTCGATCGCCTCGAGCGCCGCCTGGTAGGTGGCGAAGGCGGCACGGGTGTTGGCGACGACCAGCCGTTCGACGCCGATCGCCTGCTCGAGCAGCTGGCTTCGGAAGGCCTGCGCCCGCCGCACCCGGGCGCCGGCGGCGCCGCCCTGGTAGAGCGGGACGCTCATCGACAGGCCGACGCCGGTGCTGGTGGTGGTGTTGGGCAGCGTGCCCTCGGGCTGGCCGGCCGCCTCGTCGGCGGTTCCGAGCGCGTTGAAGTAGCGGGTGCTGCTGACCGCCGAAATGGTCGGCAGCCGCTCGCCGCGCGCCGAAGCGACGTCGAAGCCGGCGGCGCGGGCCTGGGCCGCGATCGAGACCAGGTCGGCATTGTTGAGGAGCGCGATCTCGACCGCCTGCTCCGGAGTCGCGGGAAGCTGCGGCAGCGGCGGCGGCGGCTGGAGGTCGCCGGGAACGTCGCCGATCACGCGCTGGAAATTCTCCTCGCTCGACTCGAGCTGTCCCTCGGCGGTGGCGAGGCTGCTTCGGGCGAGCGCCAGGCGGGCCTCCGATTGAGCGACGTCGGTCCGGGTCAGGTCGCCGACCTCGAAGCGGTCGCGAGTCGCCCGCAAGTTGGTCTCGAGCACCCGCACCTGATTCTGGTTGAGCTGGACGATCGATCGGTCGCGGATCACGTCCATGTAGGCCGCCACGGCCTCGGTGAAGATATCGCCCTCGGTGGCGCGAAGATCGGCGCGGCCGGCTTCGACCCGGGTGTTCGCCGCTCGGATCGCGTTGCGGACCCGGCCGCCGGCGAAGAGCGGGAGGCTGATATTCCCGCCAAGGCTGAAGTCGCGGCCGTTGCTGCCGACGATGTTCCTGGTGATCACGTCCTGGTTGAGGCCGCCGGTCGCGCTGACCTGGGGCCTGCCCTGGGACCGGGCCAGCGCCACGTCCGCGTCCAGGCCGCGCAGCTGCGCCCGCTCCGCCATGATCGTCGGATTGGCGGTATAGGTCTTCGCCAGCGCTTCGCGCAGCGACTGCGTCTCGGCCCAGGCCGCGCCGCTTATGGTCATGGCGGCCATCCCCACCGCGGCCAGCAACCGTCCCCGCATCACGCTCTCACTCCATTCTCAAAAACTGAAACCGCGGGGCTTCGCGAAGCCCGGCAGCACCGCCGCGGCGGCATCAGAAAAGGCGCTCGTCCCGAAGGCGCCGCCGACGACGCGGCCGACGCACAGCCGGGTCACCCCCTCGTCGATCATCGCCAGCGCGAACTGGCCGCCGTCGCCGAGCTGGTCGACGATCGCCGACGGCACATATTCGACCGCGCCGTCGATCAGGATGAACTCGTAGGGCGCACCGTCCGGGTGCCCCTTCACCAGCGGTGCCTGGACCACCTCTATGCCAGTGCCGGCAAGGGCCTTCCGGGCGAAATCCGCCAGCTCCGGCACTTCCTCCACCGCGACGACCAAGCGCACCAGCCGTCCGAGCACGGCCGCCGAGTAACCGGTGGCGGCGCCGATCACCAGCGCCCGCTCGTCGCCGCGAAGATGCGCCTCGGTCAGCATCCGGCCGACCGCCATCGGCGAATTGAGCTCACGGCCGTGGCCGATCGGCACCAGCGCGTCGGCATAAGCCAAGGCGCAGCGCTCCGCCGGGACGAAGCGCTCGCGCGGGACCGCACCCATCGCCGCGACCACCCGCGGGTCGTTGACGCCGGTGGTCCGCAGCTGGCTCGCCACCATCGCGCGGCGCATCTGCTCGAAATTATGCTCGGTCATGCCGCTTTTCTATTCGCACAGCTGTCTTAGTAGCGCAACACACTTGTTCGCCCCTGCGGCTTTTATCGGGAAGGCCGGGCAAGTCAAAGCGGAGAGTGGCAGCTTCATCTCGGTCTAATGGAGCAAGAGCCGTGCCACAGCCACGCCGGTGCGGACGGGCCGGAGCGAACGGGATGGAATGTCCGAATACGAACAATGCTGTCCACGGGCGGACACAAATTTGGTCCGCCCGCCGGCTTTGCTATAGCGCCGCGCGTGGAGCCCTCGCCCGCCCAGGACCGTCCGTTCGATCGAGGCCTGCGCCGCCTCCGGCGCGACCGCGCGGCGGGCCGCGGCGACGGCGCCGCTTATCTTCGGCGGCGGGCGGCCGACGAGCTGATCGAGCGGCTCGACCTGGTCCGCCGCGATTTTCGCGAGGCCCTCGATCTCGGCTGCGGCGATCTCTACCTGACCGAGCGACTGCGCGGGCGCGTCCTCGGCGTGACCCCGGCCGATCCGGGGTGGCGCTTTGCCGGCGCCGCGGGCGGGGTCCAATGCGACGAAGACCGCCTCCCCTTCCGCGACGGCAGTTTCGACCTGATCGTCTCGGTCGGAGTCCTCGACGGGGTCAACGATCTTCCCGGCGCGCTCGCGCTGGCGCGGCGGGCGCTGCGCCCCGACGGCCTGTTCCTCGCCGCCTTTGCCGGGGCCGGGACGCTGCCCGCGCTGCGGCGGGCGATGCGGTCGGCGGAAGAAGCCGCGGGCATGGCCTCGTCGCCGCGCATCCATCCTCAGATCGACGTCCGCGCCGCCGGCGATCTCCTCGCCCGCGCCGGCTTCGCCATGCCCGTCGCCGACGCGGATACGGTGACGGTACGATTTCCGTCGCTGCTCCGGCTCGTCGACGACCTGAGGGCGATGGGCGCGACCAATGTCCTCGCCGCACGCTCGCAGCGGCCGCTTGGACGCACCGCCCTCGCCGCGGCCATGACGGCGTTTGCCGCGGAGGCCGGCGAGGACGGCAAGACCGCGGAACGCTTCGAAATCGTCTACATGAGCGGCTGGGCGCCGTCGCCCGACCAGCCGACGCCGGCCCGGCGCGGCAGCGCGACGGCCTCGCTCGCGGCGGCGCTTCGGCCGAAGCCTAGAGCAGGGCCTCCAGCAGAGGGATGAGCGGCGCGTCGGCGGGCGGCATTTCGTGCCCGACCATCTCGGCGGGACGAACCCATTTGAGGGCGCTCGCGTCGAGCGCGCGCGGTTCGCCAGCCCACTCGCGGCACAGATAAAGGAGCAGGATCATGTGGCGCCCGTCCAGAGGAGCGCTGGCGAAGCAGGCCGGAACGAGATGGGCCCGGTGCGCGGCGATGCCCAACTCCTCTTCGAGCTCGCGGATCAACGCGGCTTCGGGCGTCTCGCCCGGTTCGACCTTTCCACCCGGAAATTCCCACAGGCCGGCCATGGCCCGGCCGGGGGCCCGCTCCTGCAGCAGGACCCGCCCCGCCGGGTCGACCAGCGCGGCCGCCACCACCGTCATTGTCGGTTTTTCTTGCAACTCGCCTCTCTCCGGTAGGACTCCCTTAACGATGCCGGGCTTATTTCCGCAGCGAATGGGCGGGCTGTGCCCGGAGCAGAAGGAAATCGGGCGATGCGGCGTTTCTTCGCGATATTCAAGGACGAGCGAGGCGCGACGGCGGTCGAATACGGCCTGATCCTGGCGCTGATCTTCCTCGCCATGGTCGGGGCCGTCTCCTCCTTCGGGCAGACCACGATCAATATGTGGGACTATGTCGCGAATGAGGTCGGCGGGGCCTGAGCCGCGTTAAATGTTTGGCAACCTCGACCCCCTAAACCGAGAATCAGCTGACCCATATTTCGAAGCGCGGGCGGCGTGGAAGTGTGGACTTCCGAGAGTGGAATTGGAACCAAGGAGACCGGAAATGCAGTTCATTCGTAAGCTCATCAAAGACAAGAAGGGCGCGACCGCCATCGAATATGGCCTGATCGCCGCTCTGATCGCCGTCGCCGCCATCACCGCGATGCAGGGCCTCGGCACCAGCCTCAACTCGACCTTCACCAACGTCTCGACGGCCATGAAGGGCTCGAACCCGTAAGCGACTCGCTGACGGCTGAGTTGAAGAAGGGGCGGCGGGAGAAATTCCGCCGCCCCTTTCCTGTTGGGTCAAAATCTCAGCGGCGGCCGTAGACGACAAGCTTCACGCGCTGGCCGCGAGCGAGCGAATCGCCGGCGGCGAGGCCGTTGAGGATTCGGAATCGTTCCGTCTGATAGCTGCCATAGGCCATCCGGCCGGCGAGGCTCTGGACGGTGTCGGCGGCGCCCACCGTAACGATCTGGATGACCCGCGGGCGAATCGCCGCGGCCTCCTGCGCGGAAAGCCGCCGAAGCGACTGGACCATCGATGCGAACGGGCCAAGCCGGCTTCCCGGCGGCGCGACGATGACGAAATGATAGGCACGGTTCGAATCGAACCGGTAGGCGAAGACGCTGACGTCCAGCATCCCCTGCTGGGTCTGCACGTGAGCGGTCGCATAGGCCGCTTCGAGGCCGTTGACGGTGGCGGCCCGCGGCTGGGTGTACTGGATCTGGGCCTGCTGCCCGGCAAGACCGCGGAACACCTGGCCGATATAGGCCTCGAGGTCGCCCGAGAAGGGACCGGTCGAGAATTGGGCCTGCCCGTTGGATCCGATCACCGACACCGCCCGAGTGCCGTTCTGGATGCCGAATCCGGGAGGCACCGAGAAAGCGAGCCGCAAATCGGGGTGGAGGAAGTCCCTGCCCTCGACGATCCCTTGGGCGGGATCGTCGTCGAAGATCATTCCGTCGAGCACGGCCAGATGCCGGTCCCGGTTGACCATTCCCCGACCGGCCGTCCCCGTCGCCTGCGCCCGCTGCGTCGCTCGGGTGACCCGCTCGGCGGACAGCGGATGGGTGCGCGCCCAGGAAGGCGTCGCTCGCTGGTCCTCCTCGCGGCCGGCAAAGCGGGTCTCCATGTCGCTCCACGCCCCGAGCGCGGCCAGCATGCGCGGCGATTGCAGCGGATCGTAGCCGCCGGCGCTCATGTAGCGGACTCCGAGATCGTCGGCCTCGAGCTCCTGGCTTCGGGAATATTGCAGGAAAAGGCCCTGGCTGACCTGCCCGGCGAGCTGCGCGAGCTCACCCGACCCCGTCACCGCCCCGACGATGAGCGCGCCGAGCTGGGAGAGCAGGCTGCGATTCTGCCGGGCGGCGCTGTGATCGGCGGTGATGTGGCCGACCTCGTGGCCGAGGACCGAAGCGAGCTCCGCCTCGCTGCCCATCAGCCCGAGCAGCTGGCGAGTGATGTAGATGTAGCCGCCGGGGACGGCGAAGGCGTTCATCACCGGCGAGTTGAGCGTCGTGAACCTGAACCCGCCCGTGGAGACGCCGCTTTGCGCCGCGATCCGGGCACCGACATCTTCCACATAGGCGCTGACCTCCGCGGGAACGGCGCCGCCGAATTCCTGGACGATCTGGCCGTGCTGCTGGGCCGCCTGCTGGGCGACGCCGGGCGCGATCGCCCGCTGCTCGCCGCTGCCGACGAGGCCGGAGCTCGCGCAGCCCAAGGCCGCCAGGGAGAGCGTGAGGGCGAAGAGCGCTCTGACCTTCATCGGATACTCCTTACGCGGACGTCAGCGCCGCGCGGTGAACACCGGCCCCTCGACGATTGTTCCGGCGCCGCGCCTAGGCGACGGCGAGATATTTGGCGCGGCGTTGCGCGCGGACCTCCTCGCGCGAGAGCGGCGCGAGCGCCTCCAGCTCCTCGGCGACCGCGTCGCCGAGCGTGGCGACGGCCACCTAAGGATCGCGATGAGCCCCGCCGACCGGCTCCGGCACCACCCGCTCGATGACGCCGAGCTGGAGCAGGTCCGCCGCGGTGATCTTCATCGCCTCGGCGGCGTCGGCCGCTTTCTCGCCCGTCCGCCAGAGGATGGAGGCGCAGCCTTCAGGCGAGATCACCGAATAGACGCTGTGCTCGAGCATCAGCACGCGATTGGCGGCGGCGATGGCGATGGCGCCGCCCGACCCGCCCTCGCCCACGATCGCGGCGACCAGAGGCACGCCCAGCGCAAGGCATTGTTCGGTCGAGCGGGCGATCGCCTCCGCCTGCCCCCTTTCCTCGGCCTGGACTCCGGGAAAGGCGCCGGGCGTGTCGACCAGGGTGAGGACGGGTAGGCCGAAACGGTCGGCGATAGCCATCAGCCGGATCGCCTTGCGATAGCCTTCGGGGCGGGCCATGCCGAAATTGTGCTTGAGGCGCGAAGCGGTGTCGTCGCCCTTCTCATGGCCGATCACGACCAGCTTGCGGCCGCGGAACCGGCCGAAGCCGCCGACGATGGCCTGATCCTCGCCGAAGCCCCGGTCACCGGCCAGGGGCACGAAATCGTCGATCAGCGCCTCCACATAATCGCGGAAGTGCGGCCGCTCCGGATGCCGGGCGACCTGCGTCTTCTGCCAGGGGGTCAGCTTGGCATAGGCCTCGCGCAGAAGCCGCCGGCTGCGCTCCTCGAGGCGGGTAATCTCCGCCTCGATGTTGAGCTCGCCGGCCGACGCCGTCTCGCGCAGCTCCGCGACCCGCGCCTCCAGCTCTGCGATCGGCTTTTCGAAATCGAGAAAGGTCGGCATCGGCGCGGGCGGGGTTAGGCCGGGTTCCGCTTCGCGTCAACGCGGCCGCCGTCGGCCAGCGGATGGCGGCTGTTGACCAGCTCGATGAGCCCCCGCGAGTCGACATGGGTGTAGATCTGGGTGGTGGCGATGTCGGCGTGGCCGAGCAGCATCTGCACCGCGCGAAGGTCGGCACCGCCCTCGAGCAAGTGGGTCGCGAAGGCATGCCGCAGCACGTGCGGGCTGATCCGCTCGGGCGGGATGCCGGCATCGGCGGCGAGCGCCTTGACCAGCTGGTGCAGGCGCACGCGGCTGAGGTGCCCCTTGCCGGAGGGGAATAGATAGAGGGACTGGCGCGGCACATGCGCCGCCCATTCGGCGACAGCGGCGCGAGCGCGATCGGAGATCGGCACCAGCCGCTCGCGGCCGCCCTTGCCCTTGAGAATGAGGAAGGGCTTGTCCGCCGACACGGCGTTGCGCGGCAGCGACACCAGCTCGGTCGCGCGCAGCCCGGAGCCGTAGAGCAGCTCGACCAGCGCGGCCATGCGCAGCGCCGCCGCACCGCCTTCGGCCTTGCGGCGATCGATCTCCGCAAACAGCGCCTCGACCGCCTGGTGATCGAGGATCTTGGGCAGCGGTCGCCCGGCGCCTGGGCGGGGCAAGGCGGCGGACGGATCGTCGGCTCGGATCCCCTCGTCCTGAAGAAAGCCGAAGAAGCGCCGCAACGCAGCGGCCTTGCGCGCGACCGTCGCCCGCTTGAGCGGAAGCCAAGCCTCGGCGAGCCGGTGCAGCTGCTCGGGCGCGGCCGCCGCCAGGCCGCCGCCGAGCAGCTCGGAAGCGCCGGCGAGGTCGCGGCGGTAGGCGAGCAGCGTGTTGCCGGCGGCGCCCGCCTCCGCGGCCATCATTTCGAGGAAGGCGGCGATCAGCCGGCTATCCTCGCCGGCGGTCACAACCGGGCGATCGCCTCGGCGGCGATCATCCGCGCTTCATATTCGAGGCCGACCGAGCGCAAGGCGCGGACGATCCGGAACAGATAGGCCGGCGGGACCCCCGACCAGTCGGCGGTCTGCATCCCCACCGCCGCGAGCAGGGCGACGGTTCCCGGCGCTCGGTCGCGGACCGCCGAGTCGATCGCAGCGCCCCAACGGTCGTCCCCGCCCAGGCGCAGATCGAGGCCCGCGGCGAGGGCCGAGACCTCGTCCGGAGCGATCCGCCCGAGTCCGGCCAGCGCCGCGATCAGAATCTTCGAGCGCACGCGGCCCGAGCCGCTGTCCCGCTCGATGAAAGATTCGATCCGGCCCGAGCCCAGATCGACGAGGGGTCGGGGCGCGGCGATCGCGAGCATCGCCCAGGCGCGGTCGTCGCCGGACTCCTCGACGACGGGGCTCCAGCGCGCCGCCTGCCGGTCCATTCCCGCGGTCAGCATCGAGGCGATCAGGTTCGGCGCGTCGGCGGCGAAATCGCTGGAAGGCGCGATTCGCGCGGCCGCACCGGCGGTGAGGATCAGCCGGGCGTGGCGCTCATGCCCGCCTTCGCCTTCTCGCCACAGCCGGCGCATCGCCTCCAGCCGCTCGCCGGGAGCGCGGTCAGTCCAGGCGGTGCGAAGCCGCGCCGCCACCGTGCCCTCGACCTCGGCGGGATCGCTCCGATCGAGCATCAGGCTGTAGATCTCGACCAGCGAATGCGACGAGAAGACTCCGAGCGACGCGGCCACCGAGGCAGCGCCGAGCCTCTGTTCGAGCGGCACCATCGGCGCCCGGGCGAACCAGGCCTGGATGGGCAGCGACGCACCGGTGACGAGACGGGGCGGGATCTCGGCCCCGGTCGCACTGGCGAGGCCGAAGCGCCAGGGGTTGAGCGCGCTGACCTCGTCCCACTGGATGGTCGCCGCGCGCCGCGCCTCGGCGCCGGCGCCGATCACCTTTTCCGCGAGCAGGACGTCGACGCTGGCGAGATCGCCGCGGCGACGCGCTTCATCGACCAGCGCGGTGGCGCGCGCCGGTTCGGCCTCGAGTGCGGCGCACATCGCTTCGGCGAGCTTCCAGACCGCATCGCTCGACCCGGCCGGACCGATCAGCGGACACAGGGCCGCGGGATCGCCGGTCGCGAGCGCCGTCTGAGCCGCGATCTCGATCATCCGCGGCGTCGCGAATTCCTGATCGACCGATTGAACGAGCATACGGGCGGCGTCGGCCTCTCCCATCCGCAGCAGCAGATCGGCGCGTACCGCCACCCAGTCGACCGGGTGGATGGCGGGCGGCGCGGCGAGCCTCGACAGCAAGGCGCGCCGCAGGAGAATCGAGGTCCAGCGCGAAGGGAGCGGAGCGTCGAGATCGCGCATCAGAGCGGCGAGAAAGGCGCCGTTGGAGCGGCCGAAGGCCGCGGTGGCGAGCCCGAAATTGCCCGGCTCGAGCACCCCGACGACGTCGGTGGGCCGCGCCGCCCCTTCCGGGATCGAGAAATAGTTGGTCGGCCGGGGCCGCTCCATCTCCTCGAGATCCTCCTCTTCGAGGCTGGAGGATTCCTGGACTGAAGGCGACCTGGCGGTCGGCGGCGGAGCCGGGCGAGACGGCGGCGCCGGCTCCGACTTCTCGTCGGGCGGAGGCAGGTTCTGCGGATCCCCGAATCCGGGCGGGAGCAGCGATTCGGGGCCCTCGCGCTCCTGGCTCAGCGCGGGTAAAGCAAGCAACAGTGACGCCGCCCCGCCGAGCAGCAGCGCCTTACTTGGCCAGGACTTCATTCGTCACATCCTGCTCCACGCGCTCCGTCGGCACCTCGGTGTCCACCGTCGACAGGTAGATCAGGAACCCGAGCAGGAGGAGGAGAAGAACGAGCAGCAGCATCGGCAGCGGCGATCTGCGGCGGCGGGTCGGAGCGAAACTGGTCCTGCGCATGGCCGGCCTTTTGCCCCACTCGGACGCGGCCTGTATAGCCCCTGCGGATGGCCTGCTCCCCTGCCCCGACGGACCGCTCGATCGTCCTCGTCGGCCTCATGGGTGCCGGCAAATCGACGGTCGGCAAATCGCTTGCGCGACGGCTGCGGCGACCCTTCTTCGATACCGACGCGGAGGTCGAGCGCGGCGCCGGCCTCACCGTCGCCGAGATTTTCGAGCGCTTCGGCGAGGGACACTTCCGCGACTCGGAGCGGCGCGTCGTCGCTCGGCTGGTCGGAGGACCGCCGAAGGTGATCGCGACCGGTGGCGGCGCCTTCGTCGACCCGCAGACGCGCGAGCTGATCCTCGACCAGTGCCTCGCCGTCTGGCTCGAGGCCGACATCGAGACCCTCGCCGATAGGGTCGGCCGGAGCCGACATCGGCCGCTCCTGCGAGGCGGGGATCCGCATGTCGTGCTCGCCGCCCTCGCCGCCGAGCGCAACCCGATCTACGCCCAGGCGCATCTTGTCGTCCGCAGCACCCCGGCGCCGCATTGCGAGGCTGTCGACACGATCCTCGCCGCGCTGGCGGAGCAGGGCCCGTGATCCGCGTCGACTCGGCAGGTTATCCCGTCACGATCGGCCGCGGGCTGCTCGATGAGGCCGGCCCACTGCTGCCGCCCGGGCGCCAGTTCATCGTCACCGACGAAAATGTCGAGTCGGCGGGCTGGCCGGCACGGATTGCGGCCGCCGCGGGCCCGAGGCTGCTCGGCATCCGGGTGCTCCCGCCTGGCGAAGGGAGCAAGAATATCCACGAGCTCGAGCGGCTGCTCGACGCCCTGCTCGAAGCCGGAGTCGAGCGGGGCGACTGCGTGATCGCCGTCGGCGGCGGAGTGATCGGCGACCTGGCGGGCTTCGCGGCGGCGGTGCTGAAGCGCGGCTGCGGCTTCGTCCAGGTCCCGACCACCTTGCTCGCCCAGGCCGATGCGGCGATCGGAGGCAAGACCGCTATCAACAGCCGGCAGGGGAAGAACCTGATCGGAGCCTTTCACCGGCCGGAGGCGGTCCTGATCGACATCGCCACGCTCGAGACCCTGCCGCCGAGCGAGCTGCGCTCCGGCTATGCCGAGGTGGTCAAATACGGGTTGATCGGAAATCCCGGCTTCTTCGGCTGGTGCGAAGCCCACGCCGAAGCCCTGCTGGCCGGCGATGAGACGGCGCGCTTGCACGCCGTGGCGACCAGCGTGCGCGCCAAGATCGCGATCGTCGCTCGCGACGAGCGCGATACTGGCGGACCGCGGGCGCTGCTCAATTTCGGCCACAGCTTCGCACACGCGATCGAGGCCGAGACGGGCATGGCGCATGGCGAGGCCGTCGCCCTCGGCATGACCCTCGCATTTCGTCTCTCCGCTCAGCGGGGGCTGTGCCAGCCGGCCGACGCGGAGCGCGTGTCGACGCACCTTCGCGCCGTCGGCCTGCCGACGCGGCTCGAGGCGACCGACCCGGCGGCGCTTGTCGCCCGAATGGCCCACGACAAGAAGCGGCGGCACGGACTCCTCCGCCTGGTTCTCGCGCGGGGAATCGGCGAGGCCTTTGTCGAGGAAGGGGTGGAGCCGGCGCAGGTCGAGGCCTTCCTCGAGCGCGAGCTGAGCTCAGCCGGGCTCCCGGTCGCCTAGCGGATTTTCCGGGCTGAACATCCGCTCGCGCAAGGCGTGAATGTCGCCCGACGAAGCCTGGATGTCGAGCCGCTGGATGTCGCGCCGGCGATATTCCTCCTCGACCCGGTCGACCTCCTCGTCGTCAACGCAGAACAGCGTGAGCGCCTCGCGCCCCATCGCCACCGCCGATTCGAACACCTCGCGGATCACGCCCTTCAGATCGAGTTCCCGCAACTCGATCAGGTGGAGCCGGTCGAACGCTCGGACGAGCACGGCGGCCTGAGGAAAGGCTTCCAGGATCGGCTCCAGCCGCCGCGCGGTCAGGGTCTTGCCGTCGATGCAGAACAGGATCGCTCGTGCTTCCGCGGCTCCGGCGAGGCGAAGCAGGTCGATCCGAGTCCCGTCGCCATAATAGACCTTCATCCCGAAGCTGCCGGCAACCTCGATCTGGCTCGGCTTGGAATCGATCAGGGTGACCGCGATGCCCTTGGCCATCATCATCTGCGCCACGGTCTGCCCGAATCGCCCGTAGCCGATGACGATCGCCTGCGACGGCTGGGACAGTTCCGGGCCGTCGAGCCCGTCGCCGGCGCGGCGGCTGGAGCGGCGGTCGAGCCAGTCGTTGAACATCATCAGGAACGGCGTCGCGGCCATGGACACGGTGACGATGGCGCCGAACAGGCTGGCCGCGGCGGGCTCGATCAGAACGGCCGCCTGGGCGGCTGCGAACAGGACGAAGCCGAACTCGCCGCCCTGGCTCAGGAGCAGGCCGAGCTTGAGCGCTCGCCGCGGCGCCATCCGAAAGACGCGCGCGAGGCCGAACAACACCGTCGCCTTCACGGCGATGAGCGCCGCGGCCATGCCGACGACGAACAACGGCCGGTCCGCGATCGCGTCGAGATCGAGCATCATGCCGACGGCGAGGAAGAACAGGCCGAGCAGGATCGAGCGGAACGGGTCGATGTCGGCCTCGAGCTCATGCCGGTAGGGCGAATCGGCGAGCATGACCCCGGCAATGAAGGCGCCGAGCGCGGTCGAAAGATGGAGCGCTTCCATCACCGCCGCACTGGCCAGCACGATGAACAGGCCGGCCACGACGAACAATTCGCGTTCGCTGATTCGGCCGACGAGTTGGAACAAGGGGTTGATCAGGAAGCGACCGGCGAGAACGAGGCCGGCTATGGCACCGACCGTGTAGAGGGCGAGCTGCCATCCCGGCGGCGCGACAGGATCGGCCGGAGCGCGCGAGAGAGCGGCGATGATGGTGATCAGCGGGACGATGGAAAGATCCTGGAAGAGCAGGATCGAGAAGGCGCGCTCGCCCGCCGGCGTGTTGATCGAGCCGTCGCCGCGCAGGCTCGGAAGCACCTGGGCCGTCGACGACAATGCGAGCGGCAGGCCGATGGCGAGCGACGCGGCGAGGCTGAAGCCCGTGGCGAGATAGACGAGGCCGGTCAGAGCCAGTCCAGCCAGAGACACCTGGAGGAGGCCGAGGCCGAATATGTCGTGCTTGAGCCGCCACAGCCGGTTCGGGTGAAGCTCCAGGCCGACCAGAAAGAGGAGCAGCACGATGCCGAAATCGGCGATGTGGAGCATGTCTTCCGGCGCGCTGATCAGGCCGAGCCCGTCAGGGCCGACCAGTGCCCCCGCGACGAGATAGCCGAGCACGGCGCCGAGGCCGAGCCGGCGGAAGACCATCACGAACAGCAAGGCCGCGGCGAGCATGATGACGCCGTCGCGAAGGACGAGCGTTGCGGCGTCGGCGACCGGCTCGGGCGCCATCAGCCCTCGCGCGCACGGGCGGCCGCTTCGGCCGCCGCCTCGAAGGCGAGCAGGATCGAGGGATGGCGGGCGGTGAACGGCCGCGCCTCGCCGAAAATATCAAGGCCCGGCCATTCGCCGGGATCGCCGCGGCGGCCGGCGAGGTAGGCGGCGAGGTCATCGCGCGCACGGGCCAGATCTTCCGGGCCCCGGCCGAGCGCGTGGGCGCCCATCAGGGCGGCTGAAGCCTGGCCGAGCGCGCAGGCGCGCACCTCCTGTCCAAGCTCGACCAGCCTGCCCGCTTCGTCGACGATGACGTCGACGGCGACCCGGCTACCGCACACCGGCGAGGTCTTTTCGGCGCTCGCCTGCGGCCGGGCGAGCCGCCGGTGATGCGGGATCGACGCTGCGAGCCGCAGGATGTCGCGATTGTAGAGGGCGGCGGGCACGGGCGCGATATAAGCGGCCCGGGCGCTCAGCGCCACCGCCGGCCCTGCGAAGCGAAGACCGCCCTCCTCCAACGCAAAAGATCGGAAGACTGGCGTCCAGGCGGCCAAGGCGGCCTTCGTGCAAGCCTCCGAGCCCGCCGCGATCCCGGCCGCTGATGCCCTCGCCCCCACTTTTCCGAGGGCGCAGGGATTTCAGGCGCGGCGCCAAGTCGTACCGTTGGGATTGTCCTCGAGCACGATGCCCTCGGCCGCCAGTTCGGCGCGGATGCGGTCGGCTTCGGCGAAGTCGCGGCGCTGCTTGGCGCTGGCGCGGGCGGCGATCCGAGCGTCGATGCTCGAGTCGCCCTCGCCCTGGAACCAGGCGGCGGCGCTGTCGCCGAGCAGGCCGAGCAAGCTGGCGCTGGCGCGCAAAGTCGCCGGGTCATCGATCGCGGAGAGACGCGACAAAGCGAGCGGCGTGTTGAGGTCGTCGGCCAAGGCGTCCACCACGTCCGGGTCGAACCCGCCCGCTTCGGCCTCCCCGGCGACCCGGTAAAGGCGATCCAACCTCGTCTTGCACTGCGCGATATGCTGAGCCGACCATTC
>DATMVG010000232.1:0-2410 GCA_035563315.1 Allosphingosinicella sp.
CGGCGGCGCGGCCACCGGCGCCAAGGCCTGAACCCGCTGGGCGGCGGAGCAGGCTCCGCCGCCCATTTCGACCGCCGCCGAAGCGGCGGGAAGTCAGGATAGGATCTGAGCCATGTCAATGCAGGTCGGCGAATCTGGCGGCGACGCTGAAGAAACACCGATGTCGGACATCAACACGACGCCCCTGGTGGACGTCATGCTGGTGCTTCTGATCATCTTCCTGATCACCGTGCCCGTCGTGCTGCAGTCGGTGCCGGTGCGGCTGCCCAAGGTCGAATTCGAACCGACCGTCACCAAGCCGGAAAACGTCAACCTGTCGGTGCGCGCGGTCAACGGCGAGTGCGAGGTCTACTGGAACCTGACCCGGATGAACTCCGAGCAGCTGCTCGACCGCGCCGTCTCGGCGCTCGAACAGCAGATCGAGAATGTCGGCGGGGTCGAGAACATCACCGAAGAGAATATGCCCGAAGTCCATATCCGCGGCGACATCAACACGCCCTATCGCTGCATCGGCGGCGCGATCTACGCGATGCAGCGGGCCGGCTACGCCCGGATCGGCTTCATCTCCGAGCCGCTTCCGAGCGGCGGCCGCCGCCTCTGATCCGCACGCACGGGAGCCCAGATAATGAGTGCAGCAACCCTTAATCCCGAATCATCCGAACCGATGATGGACATCAACACCACGCCGCTCATCGACGTGATGCTGGTGCTCCTGATCATGTTCATCATCACCATCCCCGTGCAGTCGCATGCGGTGAAGCTCGACCTGCCGCAGAACCAGCCGAACCAGACCCCGCCGCCGATCGACCCGGTCAAGAACAAGATCGTGGTCATGCCCAACGACGCGGTGCTGTGGAACGGCGCCCCGGTCGACCTGGTGACCCTGCGCCAGTATCTCGACATCACGACGACGATGACCCCGACGCCCGAGCTCCACCTGCAGCCGCACCCGGACGCCCGCTACGAGCAGGTCGACGAGGTGCTAGCCGTGACCAAGCGCGCCAACGTCCAGGCGATGGGCTTCGTCGGCAACGAGGCCTACGCCAACTTCTGACGCTTTGCCCGATGCGATGCTGATCGAGGGCGGCGCGCCGGCGCCGCCCTTTTTCTTTGCCGCCGGGATGCTAGGGTCGGCCGATGACGACACGGACCGCCCGATGCAGCTGCGGTGGGCTCGCGGTCGCCGCCGCGGGCGAGCCGGCGCGCAACTCCGTCTGCCACTGCCTCAAGTGCAAGCGCCGCACCGGCAGCGCCTTTTCGTGGAACGCGACCTATGCCGAGGCCCAGGTCGAGATCAGCGGCGAGCACTCCGCCTACACCCGAATTTCGGACCGGGGCTCGTGGGTGAGGCACCATTATTGCCCCGAGTGCGGAACCCGGATGTTCTACGAGATCGAGCTGCGCCCGGGCATGGTCTCGATCCCCGTGGGCGCCTTCGCCGATCCCGGTTTCCCGGCGCCGGCGGTCGAGGTCTTTGGCGAGCGCCGCTGCGCCTGGATCCCCGAGCTCGCGCCGCTGCAGGAATGATCGGACGCCTTCGGGACAGTCACCAGTGACTGTCCCCAGCGACTGTCCCCTCGCTCAGGCGGCGAGGCCCTCGAACTGGAGGCGGGCGAGCCGGGCATAGAGGCCGCCGCCGGCATTGAGGCTGTCATGGCTGCCTTCCTCGACGATCCGGCCCTGGTCCATGACGATGATCCGGTCGGCGGCGCGGACGGTGGCGAGGCGATGGGCGATGACGATGGTCGTCCGCCCCACGAACAGGCGTTCGAGGGAGTTCTGGACGAGCCGCTCAGATTCCGCGTCGAGCGAGGAGGTCGCCTCGTCGAGCAGGAGCAGCGGCGCTCCGCGGAGCAGCGCCCGGGCGATGGCGATACGCTGGCGCTGGCCGCCCGAGAGCCTTGCGCCGCCCTCGCCCAGATAGGTGTCGAGGCCGTCGGGGAGCTTGCGCAGGAACTCGGCCGCATTGGCCGCCTCGGCCGCGTCCCACAGCCGCTCGTCGGGCGCTTCCCAGTCGCCGTAGCGCAGATTGTCGCGCGCCGAGGCGGCGAAGATCACCGTCTCCTGAGGAACGAAGGCGATCCGCCCCCTGACCTCGGCCGGATCGGCCTGACGAAGGTCGACCCCGTCGAGGCGGACGGCGCCGGCCTCGGGGTCGTAGAAGCGCTGCGCCAGGTTGAACAGGGTCGTCTTGCCGGCCCCGGACGGGCCGACCACCGCCAGCGTCTCGGAAGGGCGGACGGCGAGACTGAAGTCGTGGAGCGCGCTCACCTCCGGACGGGTCGGGTAGCGGAACGTGACCCGGTCGAACTGCAGGGCCCCGAGCGGCGGCAGGGGCAGCGGCGCTGGCCGGGCGGGCGCCCCGATCTGCGGCACCTGGGCGAGCAGCTCGGCGAGGCGGCCGGCCGCG
>DATMVG010000233.1:0-7866 GCA_035563315.1 Allosphingosinicella sp.
GCGCGATCAAGGTGATGGAGCGAACGGTCCCGGCCGACCGGTTCGGCCCGCTTCTCGAGGGGACTCCCAAAGGCGCGATCCGCCACCTTCGGCCCAGGGCCGACGCGCTCGCGGCGATGGCCGAGCCGGCGCGCCCGGCGCTGATCCTGTTCCCGCGCTTCGGCGAGGCCGCCGAGGCCCGCGCCGTCGGCCAGGCCGAGGTGTTCATGCGCCTCACTCAGGCGTCGACCAACTACGTCTCGCTCGGCGGCGCCGGCTTCGACGCGCTGACCGGCCTGGTCGCCGCCTGTCCGGCCGCGGCGATCGACTATCCCGACGCCGCGACGGCGATCGCGACCGTCGACGCTCTGTGGGAGCAGGTCGGATGACCGGCGCCGCACTCCTCGTTCGAGCCCTGCGCGATCCGGACGGCCTGGGCGACTGCGACTGGAACGCACTCATCGCTTCCGCCCGAGCCGAGCAGCTGATCGGCAGCCTCGCCTTCCGGCTCGAGGGCCGAGCGCTTCCGCTCAAGGTGGAGGCGATCCTCGACTGCGCCCGCCGCGACGCCCTCCAGGCGCGGACCCAGGCGCTGTGGGAAGCGGAGATGACGCGCCGCGCGCTGGCGCCGCTCGGAATCCCGGTCGTCCTCCTCAAGGGCAATGCCTTCCATGCCGCCGGCCTCTCGGCGAGCGTCGGCCGCTCGGTCGGCGATCTCGACATCCTTGTCCCGCGTGAGAGCCTCGAGGCGGTCGAGGCGGCCCTGCTCGGCGCCGGCTGGGAGCGGCTGAAGGAGGCGGACGGCTATGACGACCTCTATTATCGCCGCTGGATGCACGAGCTGCCGCCGCTGATCCATCGTACCCGCGACCGCATGATCGACGTCCACCACAATATCCTGCCGACGACGGCGCGGCCGAAGCCCGACGCTGCCGCGCTGATCGCCGACAGCGTCGCTCTGGAAAGCGGCCTTCGCATCCTGTCGCCGACCGACATCATCGTCCACGCCGCCGCTCACCTGTTCGCTGACGGCGACCTTGCCGGCGGGCTCCGGAACCTGTGGGACATCGACCGCCTGCTCCGCGACTTCGCCCGGGATCCCGGCTTCTGGGAGAGGCTCGGCGAGCGCGCCCGGCTGCACCAGCTGCGGCGGGCGGTCGGGCTCGCGCTTCGCCTCGCCGAGCGCCTCTATCTCACTCCCGTGGATCGCCGCCTGGCCGGACGGCGGCGGCCGAGCGACCGCCTGTTCGCCGCCCGCCTCCTCGCCCGCAACGGCTGGGGCCAGCCCGTGCGGCCGCTGCTTCGCCTCGCTTTCTACGTCCGCTCCCACTGGCTGCGCATGCCGCCGCTGATGCTCGCCCGCCATCTCTGGGTGAAGGCCGGCCGCTAGCTTCCGATTCGGCCGGCGGGTTCCCTGAGCGGAGCGGCCCCACTACCATGGCCTCGCTGCGCAGGGAATGAGGGCTTCGTGGAGCCACGATCGGAGAGCGCGAAGCTCGGCTATTTCCCCGCCGTCGACGGGCTGCGCGCGGTCGCCATCCTGTCGGTGCTCCTCTTTCACCTGAGGCCCGGCTACCTGCGCGGAGGCTTTGTCGGAGTCGACGTCTTCTTCGTCATTTCCGGCTTCGTCGTCACCGCCTCGCTGGCCCACCTGCGCTTCTCGCGGCTTCGCGACCTGCTCGCTTATTTCTACGCCCGGCGGATCGTGCGCATCCTGCCGGCGCTCGTCGTCGTCCTGGCGGCGACCACCCTGGCGTCGATCCTGTTCATCCCGCCGAGGGGCCTGCTGGAGAGCCGGAGCACCGGCGTCGCCGCCTTCTTCGGCCTCAGCAACGTGCTTCTGGCGCTAGACCGCGAGAATTATTTCGACCCTGGCGCCGACCTCAATCCCTTCCTCCACAGCTGGACGCTCGGCGTGGAGGAGCAATTCTATCTTATCTTCCCCTTCTTCTTCTATTTCTACCAACGCGCCCTGGCCGCCCCGAGCGACAACCGGCGGGCGATCGCGACGATCGCTTTGGCCACCCTGCTCTCGCTCGCCGCCTGCGCCTGGCTGACCTGGATCGACTGGCGCTACGCTTTCTACCTGATGCCGGCGCGCTTCTGGGAGCTCGGCACGGGCATGCTTCTGTGCCTGACGATCAATCGCTGGCGGCCGCGCATCGCCGCCGCGCGGCCCTCCGCCGTGCTGCTCGGCTCGGCGGCGAGCGCCCTCGTCCTCGGCGCGGCCTTCCTCATTCCCGGCGGGCGCTGGTTCCCGTTCCCGCTCGCCTTGCTTCCGGCGGCGGCCACGGCGGGACTGATCGTCCTCGTCTGCTCGCGGCCCGATTCGCTCGCCGCCCGCGCGCTTTCCCGGCGGCCCGTCGTGTTCATCGGCAAGATCTCCTACTCGCTCTATCTGTGGCACTGGCCGGTCTTCGTGCTGTTCCGCTGGACCGTCGGCCTCGACGGCAAGGCCGAGGCGCTGGCGGCGACCGCCCTGGCGTTGCTGGCGGCGATCGCTTCCTACCGGCTGGTCGAGCAGCCGATCCGCCGCTCCGGCCGGATCCGCCTGCGGCCGCGCCGGATCGTGATCGCGGCCGGCGCCGCGGCGATGCTGGCCGGCGCCGGCACGGCGGTGCTGGCGTTCAGGTCGGCTCGGCAATTGTCCCTGGTCGCCGACGAGGCGCGCTGGTGGGGCGCAAGCCGTCCCGGGGCGTGCCCGCCGGCCATGGAGGTGGCGTCGTTCGGCGGCGGCAAGCGCCGGTCGTGGCGGCCGAGCTGCCCCGGCGACGGCGCCGGGCGGCTGTTCGCGGCCGGCGATTCCCACGTCAACAGCTACATGAAATTGTTCGGCCGCCATGCCGCCGAGGCGGGCGTGCCCGTGACCTCATACTGGAGTCCGACCTGCGAGTTTCCGAGCCTGTCGGCGCCGATGGCCTCGCGCCCGCAATGCGCCGCTTATTACCGAGAGGTGGTCGACGAGCTCGCGCGCACGCTGCGTCCGGGGGACGTTCTGTTCATGCCCTCGCTGCGGCTGCCGCGGTTCAGCGAGCGCCGATCGGCGAACCCCGGCGCCGCGCAGCGCGCGGAGGCCTATGGCGAGGCCCGCCGGCTTCTGAGCCGGCTCGCCGGGACGGGCGCGATTCTCGTCCTCGAAGCGCCCAAGCCGATCTTCCGAAGCCCGCTTTATCGCTGCGTCGACTGGTTCAACCGCGGCAACCCCGCCTGCGCCGGCGGCTTCCATATGCCGCAAGGCCAGTTGGCCTCGCTCCGGGCGGCCCCTCTCGAGGCGATGCGGAGGCTGGCGCGCGACGTGCCCAATGTGAGCCTGTGGGATCCGTTCCCAATCCTCTGCCCGGCCGACCCGTGCGACGCGCTTCGCGCCGGGCAGCCGCTGTTCCAGGACGAGGACCATCTGTCGGGGCATGCCAACGATCTGCTCTATCCGCACTTTCGGCGCTTCCTCGAGGCGCAGCGCCGCGCCGCGCGCCCGCCGTCCGTGCCCTAGGCTCGGGGCACGCGTCGCCTCACGGCGGAGTCAGAGCCGTTCCAGCGTCGGAACGAGCTCGGCATAGGAGTCGATCACGGCATCCGCGCCGAGCTGCGCGGCCGGCCGGTCGGAAAAGCCGAAGCTCACCGCGACGAACGGCACTCCGGCCGCCCGCGCCGTCTCGGCGTCGATGATCGAATCGCCGACGAAGGTGGCGCGCCCCCCGCCGGCTCGGGCGATCGCCTCGCGCAAGGGGAGGGGGTCGGGCTTCCTCGCCGCCGTCGAATCGGCGCCGACGATCGCCGCGAAGCGGCCGTCCCAGGCGAGCGCCTCGACCAGCAGACGGGTCAGCCGCTCGGGCTTGTTGGTGCAGACGGCGAGCGCCGCCCCGCGCGCGGCGAGCGCGTCGAGCGCCTCTTCGAGCCCCGGATAGCAGCGCGTGCCGACGCAGATGTTGGCGGCATAATGTTCGAGATAGAGGGGGAAGCCGCGCTCGACCAGCGCTTCCTCGGCGGCTCCGCTCGTCGCCAGCCCCCGCCGAAGCAAAGCCCGCGCGCCGTGGCCGACGAGATGGCGCACCGACTCCGGCTCGACCGGCGGCCGGCCGAGCCTCGCCAGGGTATGGTTGAGCGAGGCCGCCAGATCGGGAGCCGTATCGGCCAGAGTGCCGTCGAGGTCGAACGCGACGACGTCGAACGGGAAGCCTCTCATCGTCGCGGCTTGGGTGCAGGCTATGGAAATGGCAAGGTTTCCGTGCGAGAGGGGCGGCGAAATCCAGGGGCCCCGATGATCAGACCGAGACCGTTCGCCGCCATCATCCTCGCCGCCGGGCGGGGCACGCGGATGAAGTCGGACGTGCACAAGGTGCTCCATCCGATCGCCGGCCGAGCCATGCTCGATCACCTGATGGGGGTCCTCGAGGGCCTTGGTCCGGCGCGCAAGATCGTCGTCGTCGGTGCCGGGCGCGAGCAGGTCGAGGGGCTTGTGGACGCCCGCGGCGGCGAGATCGTCGTCCAGGAACAGCAGCTCGGCACCGCTCACGCCGTCCGCCAGGCCGAACCGAGGCTCGGCGACTTTGCCGGCGACCTCCTGATCCTCTACGGCGACACGCCGCTGATCGAGGCGGAGACGATGGCGCGCATGCTCGAGCGCCTGCACGGCGAGGACCAGCCGGCGGTCGTCGTCGTCGGCTTCCGCCCCAACGATCCCCTCCAATATGGCCGAATCCTCGCCAGCGCCGACGGAACCATCGAGAAGATGGTCGAATATAAGGATGCGAAGCCCGAAGAACGGGCCATAAACCTTTGCAATTCCGGGTTGATGGCGGCCCGCGCGGCCGATCTGTTCGGGCTTCTCGCCCGCGTCGGCAACGCCAATGCGGCGGGCGAATATTATCTTCCCGACGTGGTCATGCTCGCCGCCGCTGACGGCCGCAAATCGGCGGTGATCGAGGCCGAGCCGTGGGAGATGGCCGGGGTCAACAGCCGAGCCGAGCTGGCGCTGGTCGAGGCGGAATGGCAGCGCCGCCGGCGCCTGAGGGCGATGGCCGACGGAGTCACCCTGGTCGCTCCGGACACGGTCTGGTTCGCCCACGACACCGAGATCGGCCGCGACTGCGTGATCGAGCCCAACGTCGTCTTCGGCCCGGGCGTCAGCATCGGCGAGCGCGTCTGCATCCGCGCCTTCAGCCATATCGAGGGCGCGACGATCGCCGACGACGCCCAGATCGGCCCCTATGCGCGGCTTCGGCCCGGGGCCGAGATCGGCGAGCGCGCTCGGGTCGGCAATTTCGTCGAGGTCAAGAAGGCCAGGCTCGGCCGCGGCGCCAAGGCCAACCACCTCGCTTATCTGGGCGATGCCGAGATCGGCGCGGACGCCAATATCGGCGCCGGCACGATCACCTGCAATTATGACGGCTTCCTCAAATATCGCACGGTGATCGGCGAGGGCGCCTTCATCGGGTCGAATTCCGCGCTGGTGGCGCCGGTGACGATCGGCAAGGGCGCGCTGGTCGGGGCCGGCTCGGTCGTCACCCGCGACGTGGCCGACGACGCCGTGGCCCTCGCGCGCGGCGAGCAGGTCGAGAAGCCGGGCCGCGCCGCCGCCTTCCGGGCCGCCATGCAGGCGAAGAAGGCGGCTCGGTCCGGGAAAGGCTGAACCGGCCGCGAGCCTGTTGCAGGGCTTTCTTTCCTTTATCGCAATAGCAGTTAGAGGGCTTCGACGGGCTCGACCCGGATGGTAATGGTGGGACGTAGCGGATCATGTGCGGGATTATCGGAATCGTCGGTCGGCAGGGCGTCACCGACCGGCTCATGGACGGCCTCAGGCGGCTCGAATATCGCGGCTACGATTCCGCCGGAATCTGCACCCTGGTCGACGGCGAGCTCGACCGCCGCCGGGCCGAGGGCAAGCTCGACAACCTCGCCCGGGCGCTCGCCGCCGATCCCCTGACTGGCAATGTCGGAATCGCCCATACGCGCTGGGCGACCCACGGCGCGCCCACCGTCGGCAATGCCCACCCCCACGTCGTCGAGGGCGTCGCCGTCGTCCATAACGGAATCATCGAGAATTTCCGGGCGCTTCGAGAGGAGATGCAGGCCAAGGGCAGGACCTTTTCCAGCGAGACCGACAGCGAATGCGTCGCCCACCTCGTCGCCGACCAGCTCGCCCAGGGCAGGGAGCCCGAGGCGGCCGTGGCCGCGGTCCTGCCCCGCCTCCAGGGCGCCTTCGCGATCGCGATCCTGTTCCGCGACCATCCCGGCATGATCGTCGGCGCCCGCCTGGGGGCGCCGCTCACCGTCGGCTATGGCGAGGGCGAGAATTATCTCGGCTCGGACGCTCTCGCGCTGGCCGCCCTGACCCAGAAGATCGCCTATCTCGACGAAGGCGACTGGGCGGTGGTCACCCACGACGGGGTCAGCATCCGCGACCGCGCCAACAACAAGGTCAGCCGCGAGACGGTCGCGTCGGGCGCGAGCACCGCCCGCGTCGACAAGGGCAACCACGCCCACTTCATGCAGAAGGAGATATTCGAGCAGCCGATCGTCGTCGCCCAGACCCTGCAATCCTATCTTCGCCCGCTCGAGCAGAAGGTGGCCCTGCCCGACATGCAATTCTCCTTCGCGCCGGTGCCGCGGATCACCATCGTCGCCTGCGGCACCTCCTTCTACGCCGGCATGGTCGCCAAATACTGGCTGGAGCGCTTCGCCCGGGTGCCGTGCGAGCTCGATATCGCAAGCGAGTTCCGCTATCGCGAGCCGGTGCTCGAGGAAGGCGGTCTCGCCCTCTTCATCTCGCAGTCGGGCGAGACCGCCGACACCCTCGCCGCGCTCCGCCACGCCCGCGCCCAGGGCCAGAAGATCGCCGTCGTCGTCAACGTCCCGACCAGCTCGATGGCGCGCGAGGCGGATCTACTCCTGCCGACCCATGCCGGCCCCGAAATCGGCGTCGCCTCGACCAAGGCCTTCACCTGCCAGCTCGCCGTCCTTGCGGCGCTCGCCGCGAAGGTCGCCCGCGACAAGGGGATGATGAGCGAGGAGGAGGAGCGCGACATCGTCCTCCACCTCACCGAGGCGCCGGCCGCGATGAACGCGGCGCTCAACCATGACGAGGAGATCGCCGCGATGGCGCACGTCATCGCCGATGCCCGCGACGTCCTCTACCTGGGCCGCGGTCAGGATTATCCGCTCGCCCTGGAAGGCGCGCTCAAGCTGAAGGAGATCAGCTATATCCACGCCGAGGGCTATGCCGCCGGCGAGATGAAGCATGGCCCGATCGCGCTCATCGACGACAATGTCCCGATCATCGTCCTGGCGCCGTCGGGGCCGTTGTTCGAGAAGACCGTCTCGAACATGCAGGAGGTCCAGGCGAGGGGCGGAAAGGTGGTCCTCATCTCCGACGCCGAGGGCATCGCCGAGGCCGGCGAGAACACCATCGCGACGATCGCGATGCCCAAGGTCCACCCGCTGATCGCGCCGCTGGTCTATGCCGTGCCGGTCCAGCTGCTGGCCTATCACGTCGCGGTGGCCAAGGGCACGGACGTCGACCAGCCCCGCAACCTCGCCAAGAGCGTGACCGTCGAGTGAGGCGCAGGCCGCTCGAGGGCGACGCGCCGGAATTCGATGGCCGATCGGCGGCCGGGGCGGGTTGAGGCCGCCGGGCCGGACCGAATCCTCAGGCCCTTAGGCGCCAGCTCGCCACGCGAGGGGCGGGGAGGGTGCCGGGCGCGAGCTGGGGCAAGGCCTCGAGACGAAAGACCTTACGGCCCCCCGACCAGAGCTCGAGCGCTCCGTCATGGCCGCGGCCCTCGCTGAGCTGGATCGCAGCGCCGTCGCCGGCGGCCTCGAATTCCTCGAAGCGCTCGATATGCCCGGAATGACGGTCCATGAAATAGAGACGGTAGCAAGCCATCGCCG
>DATMVG010000234.1:0-12413 GCA_035563315.1 Allosphingosinicella sp.
CGCTGCGCACCGGGCGGCGCATGATCGAGCAGGCCTGGGGCAATGCCCGCTACGAGCGGCCGCTTTCCTCGGCGCTTGCGGCGGCGGCGCCGATCGCCGCGCTCGGCTGGCTGGCGGCTTATGCCGGCCTCTGAGACCGCCCTGCCGCTGCGCATCGGCGCGCGCACCTTGTGGACGGTGCGGCGGCGGCTGGTTCGTCTCGGCCTCGGCCTTGCCGAGGCACTGGCCGGCGAAGCGCCCGAGCTGCCGCCGCTCGGGCGCGAGGCGGACGGCTATCTGGTGACCGGCCTTCCCGCCGCCGCGGCGCCGGCGCTCGCCGCCCGCCACGAGGGGCTGAAGGCCTTCGTCCGCCAGCGTTACGCGCGCAGCTACGCCGATCTCGGCCAGGGCTTCGAGGCGTGGCTGGCCGGGCTTTCGGCGCGCAGCCGCTCGACCCTCAAGCGCAAGTCGAGGAAGCTGGCCGAGCGGTCGGGCGGGACTCTCGACCTGCGCTGCTACCGGACCGCCGCCGAGATGGAGGAATTCCACCGCTCCGCTCGGGTGGTGTCGGCGCTCACCTATCAGGAGCGGCTGCTCGGCGCGGGCCTTCCCAACGGGCCCGAGGCGCTGGCGGCGATGCGCGCTCTGGCCGGCGAGGACCGCGTGCGGGCCTGGCTTCTGTTCGTCGGCGGCCGCCCGGTCAGCTACCTCTACGCGCCCGCCGAGGCCAAGCCCCGGCCCGCTCCCCCCCGCGCCGAGGGCGAGACCCGCCGCGCTCCCGCCGACGGCGAGACCCACCCCGACCCCGCTCCGCCGCCCGACGGCGACCCTCGCCGCCGCGCTCCCGGCGACTCCGAGAGCGAGACCCGCTCTGCTCCGCTCGAGGGCGAGACCCTGGTTTATGCCTATTTGGGTTATGATCCGGATTTTGCGGACGCATCCCCCGGCACCGTCCTCCAGCTGGAAGCGATGCGGCAGCTGATGGAGGAGCGGCGCTTCCGGCTGTTCGACTTCACCGAGGGCGACGGCCAGCACAAGAGGCTGTTCGCCACCGGCAGCGTCGAGTGCGTCGACCTGCTTCTGGTCAAGCCGACGCCGGCCAACCTGCTCGCCGCCCACGCCCTCAACGGCTTCGACGGGGCGATCGGTCTGGCCAAGCGGGCGGCCGGAGCGGCCGGCGCGGCGAAATGGCTCCGCCGGCTGCGCCGCTGATCAGCCGAGCGACCGACGCCGCGCCACGGTGAAGGCGTACCAGGCGAAGCCGAGCGCGATGAACAGCTCCTTATATTCGGTCGCGTCGGGCAGCTCGGTCATCGCCGGGCCGAGGACCAGGAACAGCGCCTCACCGGCGGCCACGGCGACGGCGGCAAGGCCGAAGGCGGCCGCCTCGACGCGGTCGCGACGGCGCCGCGCCGCCGCCGCGAAGGCGAGCATCACGAACAGCGCCAGCATCGTCCCGAGCTGGACCGGAAGCAGGTTCCAGTGGCCGTAGTTGAACAGGGCGAGCGGCGCTCCGACCAGGGCGACGCTTCGGCGCGGGACGAAGTCGAACAGGCGCTGGCGGGCCAAAGCCGGCGGAACGAGATCGCGAAGCAGCGGCAGCAGGATGAGAAAGATCGAGGCGCCGAAAAAATAGACGGTCTCGGAAAGGTCGGTCTGGAGATTGTGGAAGTTGAACTCGCCCTGCCAATTGGCTTCGGCGAGGCGCTCGGGCGTGGCGAAGCCGAACAGGCGCTGGCCCCAGCTGATCTCCTCCATCGCCATGACCAGCAGCGCCAGCGCCAGGCCGGCGGCGAGGAGGAATGGCAGGTGGGAGCGGCCGGCGCCCGCCCGCGAGCGCCGCAAAGCGTCGAGCGCGAGCAGGCCGCCGGCGAGAAAGAGCAGACCGGCCGAGGCCCATTCGAGCGGCCGGTCCTCCTGCGCGTGAAGGTGGAAGGCGGACGGATCGACAGCGAACAGGGCGGCGGCGGCGAGCGCGGCGCCGAAGGCCGCGGCGCCGGCGAGGAGCGAGGACGGGCGGCTCAAGTCGCGGTCGAGGCCGCATGGCCGGGCCCTCGCCCGTACCAGCGCCGCAACGAGCAGCCCGCAAGCGAGGAAGGTGAAGGCGGAACGGACGAGATGGTAGAGGTCGAAGACCGCCGGCTCCTCACGGGCGATCGGGAGGCCGAGCCATGCCGTTTCGTAGAGGGTGAAGGCGGACAGGCCGGCCAAAGTGAGCAAGGCTCCGGCCAGCACGGCGCGGCCGGGGCCGGCGGCGACCCAGGCCGCGGCGGCCCTGCCCTGCCCGCGCATCGCCTGGTTCCTCAACAAGGCGAGCATCGCGGCTTCCTCCGACTCGCCGATCAGCCGCCGCGGACGCGCCACAGCGGGCGCGCCAGCGCCGCCGCGACGGCGCCGCGGACGATCAAATGATCGAGGATATCGGGGCCCGGCTCAGCCCCCATCTCGCTCTTGTATCCGGGGTCGCCGGCACCCCAGCCGATCGTCTCCACCCCAGCCTCGGCGGCGTCCTGGAGGTCGCGATAGAGAAGGATTCGCCCCGGGCTGCGCTCGGCGAAACGCTCGCTGTAGCTGTTGGCGAGGAAGTAGCGCGTCGCCCCGGTCCTCAGGCTGAAGGTGAAGGCGGCCGGAACTTCGCCGACATGGAGGATCGAGCAGGCGAGCATGCCGGCAATGGCCGGATCGCCGACGGCGCGCTCCCAGCCGCGGCGGGCGTCCGGATCGAGGAACTTGGAGTCGCCGCCCTTGCGCCCGACCCAGCTCTCGGCCTCGATGGCGGCGAGCTGCTCGAACACGGCGGGGCTCCAGCGCTCGCCGGTGACCTCGCTGAAGCCGAGCTCGCCGGCTTCGGCCAGGCGGCGCTCGAGCCAGCGATTCTTCCGCAACGTCTTGGTGCTCGGCCACGGGCCGGCGGCGGTCAGGCGCCGAAGATCGACGACGTGGCTGGTGCCGAGGCGGCGGGTGAGCAGCGTCCAGCCGGCGACGCGCGCGGCCGCGGTGAGGCGGACCACGGTCGGATCATCGGCATAGACCGGGCCGATCCGCCAGGCCCGACCGAGCGCGGCGCGGGCTTCGGCCGAGGACAGCAATGCGGCCAGCTCGTCGACGCCCGCGTCGGCGGCGAGCGGGAAGCTTCGGAAGGGCCAGTAGCTGCCCGGCACCTCGCGCAGCGACAGCGGCCCGATAGCGCGTCGCCGAAGCGGAATGGCGGCGACGGGCTCGCCGGAGCCGGCGCGGCGGGCGGACAGGGTCGTGAGCTCGTCCTCGCCGCAACCGGCGGCGAACCAGGCGGCGCGAAGGAAGGCGTGGACGCCATGATCGCCGGCGGCGGCCAGGTCGAGCGCCGGCGCGGCGCCGGGCTCGACCGCGAAGTCGAGCGCGCCGGCGGCGATCAGCGGGCCCGGATGCAGCAAGGCACTTCCTTCTCGGAGGACCAGAAACGAGCCGATGCGATAGCGCGAAGCGGGTTAAGGCCGCCTCAACATCGCGCCTCTCGCCGTCGGGCCGAACGGGAAGGAGAGGGACAGCGGAAACCGGACCGCTTATGGAAGGACCCGATGCGTCGCGACACGCCCTCGGACAGCCCGCCGCTCGCCGCCGCGCCCGGCGCCGACGCCCCGCTCATCTACGACCTCGGCATGCACAAGGGGGAGGACGCCGAATTCTATCTGAAGAAAGGCTTCCGGGTCGTCGCCGTCGAGGCCAATCCCGAGCTGTGCGCGCTGGCCGCGGCGAGGCTTCTGCCTCATGTCGAGAGCGGCCGACTGACCATCCTCAACCTCGCTGTCGCCGAGGCTCCCGGAAGCCGGCCCTTCTACCGAAGCGAGCGCACCGAATGGGGCACCCTCAGGCCCGAATGGGCGGCGATCAAAAGCAAGCGAGGCGCCCGCTTCGAGGAGATCGCGGTCGAGGCGGTCCCCCTCGACGAGATCGTCCGCGCCCATGGCGAGCCCTATTTCCTCAAGATCGACATCGAAGGCATGGACGTGGCGGCGCTCCGGTCCCTGAGCGGGACCGGCTTCCGGCCGAGCTACGTCTCGCTCGAGTCCTCGGTCCCCGTCGAGGAGCAGATCGGCCTGCTCGGCGAGATGGGCTATGACCGCTTCAAGATCGTCCAGCAGCGCTGGGTCAAGTTCCAGCGGCCGCCCCGGCCGGCTCGCGAGGGCCGGTTCGTTCGCCACCGCTTTGCCGGCGGAGCGAGCGGCCTGTTCGGGGAGGAGGCGCCCGGCCGCTGGCTGACCGCGGAGCAGGCGCTTCGACGCTATCGCCGGATTTTCCTGGGCCATCGTCTCTACGGCGATCCGCCGGTCTTCGGCGGGCGCCCGGCGCGCAGGCTGCTCGACCTGCTGCGCATCCACCCCGGTTGGCACGACACCCACGCTCGCCACTCGAGCGTTGAACGCTGACGAGTACAGGCTTTGCGGCGATTTCGGTCAGGTCGACTCGGCGAGGATCCGGCGCAGCTCGGTCCAGTCGATATTGCCGCCCGAGACGATCGCCGCCGAGCCGCCCTGGCCGAGCTTCGCGGCGGCGGCGACGGCGGCGGCGCCGGCGCCCTCGGCGACGACGTGATGATCGGCAACCAGATAGCGGATCGCCTGCTCGACCTCGGCAAGGCTGACGACGACGACGTCGTCGATCAGCCGCTGCAGAAGCGGCCACATCGCGTCGAGGACCCGGGTGCTGCCCATGCCGTCGACGAAGCTCGGCGTCCGCTCCACGGTCACCGGCGCGCCGGCGGCGAGCGCCGCCTTGAGCGGCAGCGCGGTCTCGGTCTCGACGGCGAGGATTCGCACTTCCGGGCGGTGCGCCTTCACCGCCTGGGCGATTCCGCAGGCGAGACCGCCGCCGCCGATCGCGATCAGCACCGCTTCGACCTCGGGCAGATCCTCGACGATCTCGACGCCGATCGTGGCCGCGCCGGCGACGACCTCACGCTCACAGACCGGGTGGAAGAAGATGCCCTCGTCGCCGGTCTCGCGGGTTTCCATGATCCGCCACCAGTCCGCGAAGCCGTGCTCGCGGACGTCGGCGCCCATCCGCCTCAGGTTGTCGACCTTCACCCGGGCCGCCTTGGCGGGAACGTGGACGACGGCGGGGATGCCGAGGCGCGCGGCGGCGGCGACGAGCGCCTGGCCGAAATTGCCGGCGCTTGCGGTGACGATGGCGGGGATAGGAGCGCCGCGGTCGAGCGCTGCGACGAGCGCGTTGGTCGCGCCGCGTATCTTGTAGGAACCGGTCGGCTGAAGGCATTCCAGCTTGAGCCAGGCGCTGCCGTCCTTGGCCGCGACCAATGGCGTGCGGACCGCGGCGCCGGCAATTCGCCGTTGGGCGTCGGCGATCTCGTCGGGGCTTAGCGGCGTGCCGAGGTCGGGTGGGGGCATGGTGGCGTCCTCGCGCAGGCGGCCTCAGCCCTGAAGCTGGTGGCGGCGCATGGCGTGGCGCAGCTGGTCGTAGCTCAGCGACAAGGCGGCGGCGGCGGCGCGCTGGTTCCAGCGGCACTTTTCGAGCGCGGCGGCGAGGACCGCCTTCTCATATTCGGCGACGGCGAGGCGGAAATCGGCGCAGGCGGCGGGATCCCAAGGCGAAGGCGAATCGGCCCGGCCCGAGGCCGCGCCGGCGGCCGGCGCCTCGGCGGCATCGTTGGCCGGGACGAGCTCCTTCCCCGGCGCCGTCAGCGGCCGCCACGGACTCTCGAACGGATCGAACTGGATGTCCTCGATCGGCCCCTCCTGCCCTTCCCAGCGATAGACGGCGCGTTCGACGACGTTCCTGAGCTCGCGCACGTTGCCCGGCCAGGGATAGGCCTGCATGGTGGCGGCCGCCTGAGCGCTGAAACCCGGCCAGGCCTCCCAGCCCAGCTCGAGCGCCATTCGCCGGCCGAAAAAGTCGATCAGGATCGGGATGTCGCTCTCGCGGTGGCGGAGCGGCGGCAGGGTGACGACTTCGAAGGACAGACGGTCGAGCAGATCGGCCCGGAAGCGGCCCTGCTCGACGAGGCGCGGGAGATGCTCGTTGGTGGCGGCAACGATTCGAACGTCGACCTCGATCGGGCGGCTGGCGCCGATCCGGGTCACCTCGCCATATTCGATGGCGCGCAGCAGCCGATCCTGGGCGGGGCTGGAAAGCGTGGCGAGCTCATCGAGGAAGAGGGTCCCGCCATTGGCCTCCTCGAAGCGACCTGGCCGGGCCTTGGTGGCGCCGGTGAACGAGCCCGCCTCGTGGCCGAACAATTCCGCCTCGATCAAAGTTTCGGGCAAGGCGGCGCAGTTCATGATAATGAGCGGCGCGTCCCAGCGGGAGGAGAGGTGGTGGAGTCGCTCGGCGATCAGCTCCTTGCCGGTGCCGCGCTCGCCGATCACCAGGACCGGGCGGTCGAGCGGCGCGGCTCGGCTCGCCCGCTCCACCGCATCGAGGAAGGTGGAGGACTGGCCGACCAGATGGGTGTTGCGCTCCATTCCCGATTGTTGGCGTATTTTCCCACCTCTTGGCAAGGGCAAAGTGCTTTTGCCCGCCGTCGGAGCGACGTTTTTAGCGGTTTTCCGCCGTTTTTTGCCCTTGGCACGAGCCCTGCTTATCGAAGCCTGTCACCGCCAACCAACGGCGCGGGACGGAAACGAAAACCAAGGTTCAGGGAGACCGACAATGTTCAACTTCGACAAAATCGCTCGCGTCGCCACTGCCGCGGTCGGCGCGCTCGTCCTTTCGACCCTCTCGGTCGCCGCGGCCGTCGGCCCCGGCCAGTCCGCAGCGACCGGCAGCACCGCCTACGCCCTGGTCGAGACCGGGATGCAGGCGAATGGCTGAGCCGCGGCCGGTGCGGGTGGTGGTCAAGCCGGGCGAGCTCATCCGGATGAGCTCCCCGCGCCACCACCGCAGCCGCCCGGCCAGGCCGTTCGTTACAGCTAAGGAGTATTTTCCCATGGGTATCTTTTCGCGGACGCGCGATATCATTGCCGCCAACGTCACCGATCTGCTCGACAAGGCGGAAGACCCGGCCAAGATGATCCGGATGATCATCCTGGAAATGGAGGAGACCCTCGTCGAGGTTCGCGCCTCGGCCGCCCGCACCATCGCCGACCAGAAGGAGATGCGCCGGCAGATCAGCAAGCTCGACCGGCTGCAGGAAAGTTGGGTCGAGAAGGCCGAGCTGGCGCTGTCGAAGGACCGCGAGGATCTCGCCAAGGCCGCCCTGTTCGAGAAGCAGAAGGCGGCCGACATGGCCGACCAGCTCAAGGTCGAGATCGAAGTGCTGGACGATGCCCTGCGCGCTTCGGAAGGCGACATCGCCAAGCTCCAGAACAAGCTTCGCGAGGCCCGCGCCCGCCAGAACGCGATCATGACCCGCATGGAAAGCGCCCACAACCGCGCCCGGCTGCGCGAGCTCTATTCGGGGCCGAAGGTCGACGACGCCTTCTCCCGCTTCGACGTGCTCGAGCGCCGCGCCGATCTCGCCGAGGGCGAGGCCGATGCGCTGAGCCTGGGCGCGCCGCTCAAGTCGCTCGACGAGGAGATCGCCGAGCTTCGCAACTCGGAGAAGGTCGACGCCGAGCTCGAGGCGCTGAAGGCGTCGCTCGCCAAGCGCGACAATGGCGGCCGCGCCGACAAGCAGGAGGGCTGATCAGATGGAAGACGTGCTCGTCCCGATCTTCGTCGTCGCGATGCTCTTCATCGGGCTGCCGTGGATCATCTTCCACTATGTCAGCAAGTGGAAGACCGCCGCGACCCTCACCACCGAGGACGAGAACCTGCTCGACGAGCTGCACGACCTCGCCCGCCGGCTCGACGAGCGGATGTGCACGATCGAGCGAATCGTCCAGGCCGACAACCCCAACTGGCGCTCGATCGCCTGCGATCCGGTCGAGACCGCGCTCGAGGACCGCAGCGAGCGGATCCTAGAGGCCAGCCGCACCAAACATCCCTCGAGGAGGTCCAGATGACTTCGCCCCGCACCCGCTTCTACCTCGACAAGCAGAACAAGAAATGGGCCGGAGTGTGCGCCGGGATCGCCGATTATACCGGCATCGACGTCACCATGATCCGGATCGCCGTCGTCGTGCTCACCTTCCTCAGCGGCCCGTGGACGTTCCTCGCTTATTTCCTCGCCGCCTGGATGGCGCCGAAGAAGCCGCTCTCGCTTTATGAGCAGGATCCGGCCGAGCAGAAATTCTGGCAGGGCGTGCGCGCCAATCCGCGCCGAACCGCGCGCGACGTGCGCTCGCGCTTTCGCGACCTCGACCGCCGGCTGGCCGACGTCGAGACCTATGTGACGAGCTCGAACAGCCGGCTCGCCCGCGAGATCGAACAACTGCGCTGAGGCGGCGCCGGAACAGGGGAAGAGACATGACCAACGCCATTGCCGCCTTCGTCATCATCATGTCGGCGATCTGGAGCATCGGCTGGTGGGCGAACCGACTCACCCGGACTCGGCGCGAAGCGGCCGCGGCCGCTGGCGGCGGCCATGGCGAGGCCGCCCGTCGCATCGAGCATCTGGTCACCGAGAATGCCAGCCTCAAGGGCCAGGTCGGTCGGCTCGAGCAGCGGCTCGCCGTGCTCGAGCGGATCGCCACCGATCCGGCCGAGCGCACCGCGCGCGAGATCGAGAGCCTGCGCTAGTCCGGAAAAAGGGAGGGATTCACGATCATGAACCTGGGCATTCTGATCCCGATCGTCGCCATCTGCGCCACGGCCGGGGTGATCATCCACTACCTTCAGTATCTTCAGAGCCGCAACGCGGCGAGAGCGGCGGAACCGGCGGCGAGCGTCGCCGACGCCCGCGAGAATGCGCGCCTCGCGCGCGAGAACGAATTGCTTCGGCTCACCGTCGAGCGGCTCGAGGAGCGGATGGCCGTGCTCGAGCGGATCGCCACCGATCCGGCCGAGCGCACCGCTCGCGAAATCGAAAGCCTGCGCTGAGCGGCACGACGCGACGAATGGAGGGGAGAAGCGATGGATTTGCCGGCGACGACCATGGCCTTCGCGATCGGAGGCGGGATCCTGGCGATGACGATCGGCTGGGTGATCACCACCTGGATGCGGATCAAACACGGCTACCCGCTCGACGGCGCCTGGGGCCAGGCGGTCTATCCCAAGACCAGCGACGAAGCGATGGAGCGGATCAAGCTGCTCTCCACCGAGAATGCGCAACTGCGCGCCGAGCTCGGCTCGCTCAAGGACCGGATGGCGAATGTCGAGCGCATCGTCACCGACGACAGCCACCGGTTGACGCAGGAAATCGAAAGCCTGCGCGTGACCAGGAACTAGGAAGGAAGACAGAGTGCAAGGAACCGACATGGCCGACCAGGTGATCATACCGCATCTGCCCTGGATCATCGCGGGCGGGATGACGCTCGGGCTGATCGCGATCGTCGGCTGGGTGTTCACGACCTGGCTCAGGATCAAGCACGGCTATCCGCTGGAGACGAGCTGGGGCAAGGCGGTGGAGCCGAGGATGACGACGGAGACGGCCGAGCGGATGAAGCTGCTCAGCACCGAGAACGCCCAGCTTCGCGCCGAGCTCGGAGCGGTCAAGGACCGGCTCGCCAACGTCGAACGCATCGTCACCGACGACGGCCATCGCGTCGTCCAGGAAATCGAGAGCCTGCGCGGCCGAAACAATTGAGGAGCGACCATGCCCGACTGGATCTGGTTCTTCGTCGTCGTCGTCGGAATTCCGGTCTTCGCCGGGATGGGAAGCGACATGTTCAGGCGCTGGGCGAAGCTCAAGGAAGCGCAGCTCAAGGCGATGGCGGAGGCCAACGCCGAGCGATCGGCCCTGTCGGCGGCGCAGACGGAGCGCCTCGAGCAGCGGGTGCGGGTGCTCGAGCGGATCGTCACCGACAAGGGGATCGTCGTCGCCGAGGAGATCGAGCGGCTGCGCGACCGGCCGCTCAACTGAGGCGGCGGCGGCAGGGAAGGATGGCGCAATGAACGGCAACCAACTGATGGTGCTGCTGATCGTCGCGATCGTGATGATCGCCAGCGTCGCTCGCGCCCATTATGGGGCGTCGCGACGAAAGGGGCGAAGCTCGGCCCGCGACGACGCCGAGACCCACCGGCTGCGCGAGGAGGTCAAGTCGCTCAGGGACCGCCTCGCCGTCATCGAGCGGATCACCGTCGAGAGGGAAAACAGCCTCGAGCGCCAGATCGAGCAGCTTCGGGACCGCTAGGAGGCACGGTGACCGACCCCGCGCTCTCCGTCGCCCTGGCTTCGGCCGGTACCGCCGCCGTCACCATCTTCGCCGCCGGAGCGTTGCGCGGATGGCAAAGCTGGCTCGACGTTCGCCGGATCCAGATCGGCGGCCGCCCGGCCGCGGGCCGCGCTGATCTCGCCGAGCTGCGCGACCGCATCCGCAGGCTCGAGGCCATCGCCAACGGCGCCGAGCTCTGACTCCTCGTGCCGCCCCCTCCCGGGAGGGGCATTCGAGCGGCCTCGACGCCGCTTCTGTGGTGACGGGGCGGACGAGGGAGATTAAGGGCGCTTCGTGTCCTTTCACTCCCTCGACGACGTCTATGCCGATTATGCGCTGCTCGACGCCGACGACCGCTACCGGCTGCTGATCGATCTCGGCCGGGCGCTCGAGCCGATGCCGGACGCGCTCAAGACCGACGCGACCCTGGTACGCGGCTGCTCGGCCTCGGTCTGGGTCTATCCGGTTCCGTGCGAGGACGGACGCCTGCATTTTCTCGCCGATAGCAATGCCGCCATCACCAAGGGGATCGTGGCCCTGATCCTGCTCGCCGTCCAGGACCGCGCGCCCGACCGGATCCTGGCGAGCGACATCGAGGGCGAGCTCGCCCGCTTCGATCTCGGCAACCAGCTCAGCTCGAACCGCACTCAGGGAATCCCCAACATGATCGCCCTGATCCGCGAGACCGCGGAGCGGCTCGCCGCGTGAGCCCGGCCGATCCCGGCTCGGCCGAACGCTTCGACCCCGAGCGATTCATGGCCTATGTCCGCCAGGTCGGCCATGGCGGAGCGCTCGGCATCGCCTATCGCGCTCACGGCGAGGATTGGGCCGAGCTCACCCTGCCCTATGACGAGCGCCTGGTCGGAATGCCCGAGAGCGGGATCATCGCTTCGGGTCCGATCATCAGCCTGATGGACATGGCGACGAGCATCGCCATCTGGGTCAGGCTCGGCCGCTTCCGGCATCAGGCGACGCTCGACCTCCGGGTCGACTATCTGCGCCCCGCCGTGCCCGGGCGAACCATCGTCGGGCGCGGCCAATGCTACGGCGCGACGAGGAGCGTCGGCTTCGTCCGCGGCCTCGCTCATGACGGCGACCCCGACGATCCGGTCGCCCATGTCGGCGGGACCTTCATGTTCACCGACTGAGCGGGTCACCGCACCCTTCGCGCCTCGGCTCTCGGCACAATGCGTTCAAGAACGCGACATCGTCTCCCGATAGACTGAAGCGATGTCGCTTCGCACCGTGCTGATGGCTTTGGGGTCGGCGCTGCTCGCCAGCCCGTCGGCCTCGCCGCCCGAGGCGCTCTCGACCTACGCGATCGAATTGCGCTCCAACGAGGGAGGGCTGGACGTCAGGGGGAGCGCCGTTTTCCCGCCGCTGGAGAGCGACACGGGGAGCTTCGCCATCCTCCTGTCGCCGTTGGCCCGCGACCCCCGCTGGTCGTTCCGCTGCAATGGTCGCCGGTTGAACATCCCGGCCTCCTCCAATTCCGAAGAAGGCGGCGACCGCCGCTGGATCCTCCGCTTGCGCCAGACATGTCCGGCCGGATCGGTCGCCATGATCGGTTTCCGCTATCGCTTAGAAGCCGGCACGGCGGCGCCGCAGCTGCGAGTCGCGGCGGAGTCGGGGTTCGCCGGCGGCGGCGGAGAACTCTGGTATCCGCAGCGCAGCTTCGCCGAACGCCAGCGCGGGCGGATCGTCCTCGATCTGCCGGCCGGACTCGCGGCGATAGCGACCGGCGCGCTCCAGCGGCAGGATCGCACCGGAGGGCGCCAGCGATTCCTTTTCGAGACAAGCGGTCCGGCCAAGCTGGCCTTCGCTTACGGGCCCTACTCGGAAGCCCGGATCGGCAGCCCGTCCCCGCTGACGATCCTTTCGACCGGGACTCCCGAACAAGCGGCCGACCTGGCGCGGAACCTCGCCCCCCGGATCGACGCCCTGGAGCGCGCCTTCGGGCCGGCGCCGTTCCGCTCGCTCGCCCTCGTCGAGATCGATTTCCAGTCGCGCGTGCTCGGCACGAGCGAATACGGGATGATCTTCTCCGACCCGTCGAAGATGAGGGGCGCATTCGACGGACCCTATTGGGCGCACGAATTCGGCCACCAGTGGTGGGGCGTCGGAATCCGGCCGGTCAGCGCTTCGCCGGGCGCCGCGCTGCTCACGGAAGGCCTTTCGCAATTTGGGGCGCTGCTCGCGCTCGAGGCCGTCGACGGCGCCGCCGCGGCGGCCGACTACCGGCGC
>DATMVG010000235.1:0-5342 GCA_035563315.1 Allosphingosinicella sp.
CACCGGCAGCGGCGGGCTCGGCGACGGCACCGGCAGCGGCGGCGACGGCGGCGGTGGCGGTGGAGGCGGAGGCTATGGCGACGGCCGCGGCCTGTCGCCGCCGCGCTGGCTGCGCGGCAGGATCAGGGATAGCGACTATCCGCCGGGGCTCGGCGAGGCCGGCATCGGCGGCACCGTTTCGGTGCGCTACACCGTCGAGACGGACGGGCGGGTCAGCGGCTGCATGGTCACCCGCTCGAGCGGCAGCGGCGCGCTCGATCGGACCACCTGCCGGGTCATCGAGGAGCGTTTCCGCTTCGATCCTTCGCGCGACGGGCGCGGCAGGCCGATCCGCTCGCAGATCGTCGAGAATCACGAATGGGTGGTCGAGGACCTGCCTGCCGAGCCCGACCGGCGCCGGGCGCGGCGGCGCTTGTGGTAGCGAGCGCCGTTGCGGCGACCGGCCTGGGGCGCCGGTCCCGCCCGTTCGACCGGCACTGGAGCGCCGGGCCGGACGGCGCTAGGCAGGCCGCCCCGGATCCTTCGTTCGAGAGCCCCCATGTCCTTCGCCGACGACACGGAATTGGTCGAACGGGACGGGGCGCTGTTCGCCGAGATATCGCCGAGATGGGACATTTGGGGCCCGAACGGCGGCTATCTCGCGGCGATCGCGCTGCGGGCGGCTGGATTGCGCGTTGAAGGAGGCCAGCGGCCCGCGGGAATATCGTGCCAGTATCTGCGCCGGGGCCGCTTCGGCGAGGCCCGGCTCGAGGTCGAGACTCTGAAGGCCGGCCGCTCGGCCTCCTGTTTCGGCGTGACCCTGGTCCAGGAAGGCGAGCGAACGCTGACGGCGCAAGTGTGGACCACCGCCGCCCCGCACCGCCCCGACCCCCAATATGTCGAGATCGAGATGCCGGCCGTGGCGCCGCCCGAGGCGCTCGCGCCGCCGCCCGAGGACCCGGGCGGCTTCGCCTTCTGGCGCAACTTCGACCTTCGAATCGCCAGCCCGGAGCGTCCCGGGCACGGCAATCCGCGCGGGGCGCGGACCGAGCGCTGGCTGCGCTTCCATGGCTATCGAACCGGCGCCGACCGCTTCCTCGCACAGGCACGCTCGTTGCTGTTGATCGACACTCTGCTGTGGCCGGCGCATTGGGCCCGCCGCGCCGAGCGGCTCGACTATGTCGGTCCGAGCCTCGATGTCGCGGTCTGGTTCCACGCGCCTTCCGGAGCCGACGAATGGTTGCTCATCGAGGCCGCCGCGCCGCTCGCCGCCGACGGCCTCGTCTACGGCGAAGGCCGGGTCTGGACGAAGGACGGCAGGCTGGTCGCGAGCGGAGGCAGCCATATGCTGGTGATGCCGGTTCGTCCCGGCTTCAGGCCTTAGCGGCCCCGGCTCGGCCAGCCGTCGGAGGCCCGCCGCCTGAGCCTGGGGAAGGCGCTTCGAGCTTGCCCCCCGCGCCGGCGTTCCCTAGCTGTTCGCTGTGACCGACGCCGGCCCTGCCCCGACGGCCGAACCGCCTTATCTGCGCGGGCTGAACCCGCCGCAGCGCGAAGCCGTGCTGACCACGGAAGGGCCGGTTCTGGTCCTGGCCGGCGCCGGAACGGGCAAGACGGCCGCGCTGACCGCCCGGCTCGCCCATCTTCTCTTCACCCGCAAGGCCTGGCCTTCGGAGATCCTCTCCGTCACCTTCACCAACAAGGCGGCGCGCGAGATGAAGGAGCGGGTCGGCAGGCTGGTCGGCGGAGCGGTGGAGGGGATGCCCTGGCTCGGCACCTTCCACGCCATCGGCGCCAAGATGCTGCGCCGCCACGCGGAGCTGGTCGGGCTGAAGAGCAATTTCACCATCCTCGACACCGACGACCAGCTGAGGCTGATGAAGCAGCTCATCGCGGCCGCGGACATCGACGAGAAACGCTGGCCGGCCCGGATGCTCGGCGGCCTGATCGACCGCTGGAAGAACAAGGGCTGGACGCCCGACCAGGTCGATTCGGGCGAGGCCGAGGCCTATGCCAATGGCAAGGGGGCGAAGCTCTATTTGCTTTACCAGGAGCGGCTGAAGCAGTTGAACGCCTGCGATTTCGGGGACCTCCTGCTGCACATGCTCGTCGTCCTTCGGACCCGCCGCGACGTGCTGGAACATTATCAGCAGCGCTTCCGCTACATTCTGGTCGATGAATATCAGGACACCAACCAGAGCCAGTATCTGTGGCTGCGGCTGCTCGCTCAGGAGCGCAAGAATCTGTGCTGCGTCGGCGACGACGACCAGTCGATCTACTCCTGGCGGGGCGCCGAGGTGACCAACATCCTGCGCTTCGAGACCGACTTTCCGGGCGCGAAGATCATCCGGCTCGAGCAGAATTACCGCTCGACTCCGCACATCCTCGGCGCGGCTTCCGGCCTGATCGCCCAGAATGCGGGCCGGCTCGGCAAGACCTTGTGGACCGAGCATGGCGAAGGCGAGAAGGTCCAGGTGATCGGAGTCTGGGACGGGCCTGAAGAGGCTCGGCGGGTCGCCGACGAGCTCGAGACCGTTCAGCGCCGCGGCGGGCGGCTCGATCAATGCGCGATCCTGGTGCGCGCCCAGTTCCAGACGCGCGAGTTCGAGGACCGGTTCATCGCCATCGGCCTGCCCTACCGGATCGTCGGCGGCTTCCGATTCTACGAGCGGGCCGAGATCAGGGACGCGCTCGCTTATCTTCGCCTGATCCATCAACCCGCCAACGATCTCGCCTTCGAGCGGATCGTCAACGTCCCCAAGCGCGGCCTCGGCGACAAGGCAGTCGCGAAGATCCACTCGCTGGCGCGCGCGCAAGCCGTGCCGCTGGCGCAGGCGGCGGCCCTGATCCTCGATTCCGACGAGCTGACGCCGCAGGCCCGCCGAGCGCTCGGCAATCTGGTCGGGGACTTCGCCCGCTGGCGGGTCAAGCTCGACGAGCTCAAGCACCCTGAGCTGGCCCGCCTCGTGCTCGACGAATCGGGCTATACCGCGATGCTCCAGGCCGACCGCTCGGCGGAGAGCGCGGGGCGGCTCGAGAACCTGGCCGAGCTCGCCCGGGCGATGGAGGATTACGAGAATCTCGGCGCCTTCCTCGAACATGTCAGCCTGGTGATGGACAATGAGGCCGCCGACGAGGCCGACAAGGTGACGATGATGACCATCCACGCCGCCAAGGGGCTGGAGTTCGACACCGTCTTCCTCGCCGGCTGGGAGGAAGGCGTCTTCCCGTCGCAGCGTTCCCTCGACGAGGGCGGCATGGCGAGCCTCGAGGAGGAGCGCCGCCTCGCTTACGTCGCGATCACAAGGGCACGCCGCAAGTGCTTCATCCTGCACGCCGCCAACCGCCGAATCTACGGCCAGTGGACGTCGAGCATCCCGTCCCGCTTCGTCGCCGAGCTGCCCGCTCCCCATCTCGACCAGGAGACGACGATGAGCGGCGGCGAGTCCTTGTGGAGGGCCAATTGGTCGGAGCGCGCCGACCCCTTCGCCGACGTCGCCCGGGGCACCGGCCGCGGCCCGGGCTGGCAGCGCGCCGCCGCCGGCGGCCTGTTCGAACGCACCCCCCCGCGAGTCATCGAGGCCCGCGCCAGCGCCGTCAGCTTCGGCAATCCGGGCCGCGGCGACATCGCGGTGGGGCAGCGAGTCTTCCACTCCAAGTTCGGTTACGGGACCGTGGCGGAAGTGGAAGGCAACAAGCTCGAGATCGACTTCGAGCATGCCGGCCGCAAGCGCGTGCTCGACAGCTTCGTGAGCATTAGCTGACTGCCGTCACGGCTTGCGGATGACGCATCGCCGGCGATCGCCTGAATTGAGCCGCTACTCGAGAACTGTGGCATACATTACCAGCGCCCTCCGGATTGCTTTGCTCGTCAGTCAAAAAGCATCGACAACGACGGTGCGGATGCTATCATGTGGCTAAGATGAGAGTCTCATGAGGATGCCTTGCAATGCCATTGCCAATCTTTATTCCTTTCGCAATCAAGGGTGCCATTGTCGCCGCCAAGTTTATTGCCTCCAAACATGCTGCCGTGACTGCAGCTAAGGCTGTGGCCGTAGGTGTCAAAACCTATGGAGCGGCCACGACCGTAACGACAATCGCCGGCGGGCTTACGATCGTCGGGGCCGGCATTTGGACAGTCGAGCGCTTCAACATGGGTAAACAAGCACTTCGCCTCTTCGATGCGGGAGACCATTTGGGCGCGGCGCGCCAGCTTACCAAGATCGCCCAGTCCTGCGTTCAGATCGGAGGCTTTGACTTCGTTGAGGACGTTCGTAGCTGGTCCGCTGCCGGAGGCTCGATATTGTCGCCGGAGTTTGGAAGGCTGATATCCGATCTGCGGCAAATCACCGAAGAAGCCTCCTTGACCAGTCGAACGCTGAGCACCTGAACCTCGCCGCCGCATTGGAAAACCTTTCAGTCCAGCTCGCCGTCCTGCTCTCACCCCCGCACCTGATCCGGGTTCCGCCTTTCGACTCGGTCGCGCCCCACTGAGGTGATGCAGGATTGTCCGGCATGACGATGGGAGCGGCGAGGGTTGAACGCACGTTCCCGCAACGAGAACGAAAAAAGAACTTTCCTACAGCCGCTCGCTTGCATCATAGACTGGTGGGTGAGCGAATCACCCGCCGATCCCTTCGCCTTCGAGCCGGTCGCTTGCGGCCGCTACCGCCACGACGGCTGGACGCCTGAGCGGCAGCGAACCTTCATCCAAATCCTCGCGCGGATCGGAGTCGTCGCCTTTGCGGCGCGGGCGGCGGGGATGAGCCGCAAGTCGGCCTATGAGCTGCTGAAGCGGGCCGGGCCAGACAGCGGCTTCGCCCGCGCCTGGCGCGAGGCGCAGGCCGCCGGCCGGAGGAACGGCTGGTTCGCCGCGATCGGACGAGCGCTCGACGGCGTCGAGCAGCCTTATTTCTACGGCGGCCTCAAGCGCGGGACTCGGCGAGTCTACGACGATCGCCTGCTCATCGCGGCCCTCCGCGCCATCGAGCGGGCTCAGCGCGGCGACCTGCCGGGGTCGGAGGGAAGGGAATGACCGCTTCGCCGCCGCGGTTCGTCGCACTTCGCAGTCGACGTAGCGGCACGTTCGTCACCTTTGCGCCGTTCGCGCCGACAACCTCGCCCGAACCGGCGCGGAAGGTTCCAGCCGGCGGGCGTCCCATTGCGAAACGGGCGAAAATCGGCGCTGGTCGGTCTTGCAGTTTTGGGCAAGGGCGGGGCGATGACGACGCCCTCGCCCCCGATCGCCGCCAGCCGAGCTTCGCGCTGGGCCTGGCACGGCGCCAGGCTGATGCTCAGCTTCTGTCTCCTCGCCCTCGCCTCGCACGTGACCGAGCCCGAAGCGGTCACCGCCTCGGCGCCGATCG
>DATMVG010000236.1:0-11822 GCA_035563315.1 Allosphingosinicella sp.
CGCCGCGGATCGCGCCGCCCGTATCCTGGGCGACCCACAGGCCGTCAGCGCGGGCGCTCTCCATCCCTGCGAGCAGGACCGGCGCTCCCAGCGGCACGAACTTCGGATCGGCGGCGACGGTGACCTGGGGAGTCACCGGCCGCCCCAGCGAGCCGAGCGGGCCGGGCCCGGTCAGCTCGGTGAAGAAGATGTAGCTCTTATTCTCGCGCATCAGCGCCTGCCCCTCCTCGGGGTGGGCGCGCAGCCAGGCGACGATGGCCTGCATCGTCAACGGGCTCTCGAGGATGCCGCGGTCGCGAAGAAGCCGGCCGACGGCGACATATTCGCGGCCGTTCTGGCCGGAATAGCCGATCCGCATCACCGACCCGTCCGGCAGCCTGAGCCGGCCCGACCCCTGGATCTGGAGGAAGAAGAGGTCGATCGGGTCGGCGGCCCAGGCAATTTCGAGTCCCCTGCCCGCCAGCGCGCCTTCCTCGATCTCGGCGCGCTCGTGGTAGAGGACGTAATCGCCATTCTCGTCGACCCGCCCCCGGCCGCGCTCGCCGGTCGCCGGGTTGGCGTCGAGCAAGTCGGGCGGCTTGGCGTAGACCGGCACCTCGTAGCCGGGCTGCCGGGTCCTCGATCCCCGGATTTCGGGCTCGTAATAGCCGGTGGCGAAGGCCTCGCCCTCGCCGACGATGGCGGCTTCGAAATAAGCGAGGAAGAAGGCGGCCGGATCCGCATCGGGCCAGCGCCCGGCGGCGGCGCAGGCGGACGCCCAGTCGGCCTGGCGGGTCAGGCCCGACGCATCCTCGCGGCGGAGCAGATCGGGGCAGCTCAGCCGGAACGCGGCCAGCGCCCGGGCGGCGGCGAAGCGGGTGATGCCGAGCGAATCGAGGCGCGGTCCCGCGCGAACCCCGGCCGCCACCGCATTGGCGGGCTCCGGAGCGGGCGGCGGTTCGACCGGGGCCGGCGGCGGAGCGCTTGGCGGCGGCACCGTGCGCGCGCAGCTGCCGAGCGCCAGCAGCATGCCGAGCACCAGGGCCGCGCGAAGCTCGAGCCGGCGGGAATCGAAGCGAACCATGAGCCAGCATAGACCGCGCGCGCCGCCGCGGGGAAGACGAAGCGGCAGCCGCCGCAGATCGCGGAAAATGCTCCGTCATGCCCACCTCACCCAATGCGCCGACCCCCGCGTCGTCATGCCTGACTTGATCCGGCATCATCCAGTTCCACGGCACTGCCACAATCGAAACAACAAAGCCCGGCGCTCGGCACAATCCGGCAATGAACCGCCCCTAGGACGCCCGCCACGGCCAATCCCGGCCAGAGGAAAGGTGCGGGGACAATAACCCGCAGGCAGAGCTGGACATGAGCAAAGTAATCTCTCGCGGTACCTTGGTAAAAGTCGGTGCGCTTCTCTTGGCCTTCGCGCCGATCTGCTCTGCTTATGCTGCGCAGGCGGGCGAGATCGTCGCCGAATCAGCTTCGCTCGATCCGGGCGAGTTCGTCTGGCAGCCCAGCCTCTCGGAAGAGGGTGCGGTCGAGATCGTCGTCAGCCTGCCGCTCCAGCGCGCCTATGTCTATCGCGGCGGAACCCTGATCGGGGTCTCGACCGTCTCGACCGGCCGGCGCGGCCACGAAACGCCGGTCGGCACCTTCAACATCCTGCAGAAGCGCCGGGAGCATTATTCCAACCTCTACAACAATGCGCCGATGCCGTTCATGCAGCGCCTGACCTGGGACGGAATCGCGCTTCATGCCGGCCAGATCCCGGGCCGCCCCGCCTCGCACGGCTGCGTCCGACTGCCGCTGGATTTCGCGCGCCAGCTGTTCACGGTGACCCAGGTCGGGGCCGCCGTCCACATCATCGAAACGTCGCCCACGGCCGGCGAAGCGCTGGCGATGGTCCGCGGCGCCGGCGCCTATACCGGCATGGGCGGCCCCGCCGAGGAGGTGGCGGGCGCGGCCAACTGAGGTCCGCCCGTCGACACCCTCCGGAACATGCAGCGATGCGCCTCCGTCGCTACCGGTGCCACCCCGACGCGCGAACGGCGCGCCTCCCGGCCGTCGAGGCCGGGAAGCGCGCCGTGTCAGGCGCGGTGGGGGCGGCCGAGCCGGCCGTCCCCGAAACCGCTCCGATTCTAGCGGCCGCCGCGCTCGTAGGCCTGCACGCAATTGTCGGTGACGGTCGCCGAGCAGGCCGGGTAGGAATCGTCGGCCGCGTCGATCGTCGTGCCGGTCGCCGGATCGGCGAGCGGGCCGCCGAGGCCGCTGCCAGCGACGCCGTTGAACCCGGTCGGAACGACGGCGGGAGCGGAGATGACGGCGATTCCGCGGGCGTCCTCCTCGGGGTCGCCGTTGCCGGCCTGGACGACCGCGCCGCTGGCCGGGGCCATGGCCATGGTGTGGGTCGTCGTCATGCCGGTGTCGGTGCCGGTCATTCCGGTCGTCGTCGTGCCGGTGTCGGTCCCGGTCATTCCGGTCGTGGTCGTGCTGGTGGTGGTGCCGGTGCTGGTGTCGGTCGTGGTCGTCGTCGTCGTGCCCGGATCCACGTCGAGGTCGGCGTCGACGTCGAGATCGCCGTCGGGCTGGATGCCGACGTCCGCGTCGACGTCGACGTCGGGCGGCGTCGTCTGGACGCTGGTCTGGGTCTGCGCGACCGCGGCGCTGCTCAGCAGCAACGCAATAGCAAGAGCGGCTGTTCTCATCGCATCTACTCCATCGGTTCAAATGTGGGCGGCGCCGTCATGCGGGCGCCGTCTTCGTGTCGCGGCTCGGGCCGCAGGCAAGGCAAGAACCGGCGACGGCCCGACTTTCTCCTTGCCTCGGTCCGAAGCGCCGGAGGATCGGACGAAACGTTGCGCGGCCGAGCCGTTCTGCGGCGGCCCCGGCCCGAGCAGCCCGGCCGCGGCGGCCGGAGTGGGCCGACTCGATCTGGCGCCTTTTCCCAACTTTTGGCGCGGGTCGTCATCCCCGACGTCGGTCTGAGCGACGGGGATTCAGCTAAGTGCTTGAAAAGACAATGGCTCCAACTTTTGGCACGGGTCGTGCTGAGGAAGGGGCATCCGGGCCGGTCCATCGGCCGGTCCGCCGAAGGAGTAGATCGATGTCGATGAGCCAGCCCAACCTCTTCACCCGCGACGACACCTTCTTCGGGGTCTGCGCCGGCCTCGGGGAGGATTTCGGATTCAATCCCCTCTACCTGCGAGTCGCGCTCGGAGTGTCGCTGCTGTGGAGCCCGGTCGCGGTGCTCGCCGCCTATGCCGCCGGCGCCGTCCTGGTGGTGATCTCCCGACTGATCGTGCCGAACCCGCGGATGGCGGCGACCGCCCAGGCGGGCGATGCCGGAATCGAAGCGGCGGCGGCGTCCGGTCAGGTGCCGGCGGCGGAGCGGACCGGGGATTCGGAGGAGGAATTCGCCATCGCCGCCTAGCGCCGGGCGCCCGGGTCGGGATGGAAGCCGCCTCGATAGACTCCCTTGCCGGGCGTGCTAGACAGAGCGGGACCCATGACCCAGACGGAGGATCCCGTGCCGACTCCCGCGCGCTCGCCCAAGATCATTCTCGCCGCGCTTCTGCTCGGGGCCGCGGCGACCTCGGCGCTCGTCGGCGCGGGGGCCGCGAGGGGCCGTCCCGCCGCCGCGGCCCCGGCCCGCGCCGACCTCGCGGACACCGCCCAGGGCAGCTATTTCGGCGACGTCATTTCGGATGCGCGCGGATCCTCGCGCTCGGAGGTTCGCATCACGGTGACCAAGATCGGCCCGAACCGGGTTCGCATCGCCTCCGATTACGCGCGGCTTCCGGCCTTCGAGGCGACGCTGACGCGGGCGATGGACACGGTCCAGAATGCCGATGGCGACGAGGTCTTCCTGCTCGATCTGGCTCAGAGCCCGCACAGCCTTCACGTGACCGTCGACGACGCTTCCTGGGCGGGAGCGCGCGAGTAGAGCGAGCCCCGACGCCGCCGTTCGGCGCCCGGCTCAGCAGCGATATAGCCTCGTCGCCGGCCCGCCCTCGATCTGCCGGCTGAGCTCGTCGCCCGAGACTCGCTCGACCCGGAAGCGGTACTGCTGGAAGATGTTGCCCATTTCGAGGATGCCGTTCTCGACGCTCCAGATTCCCAGGGCGAGCCGGTCGGGGTTGTTCGACGGGGCCGTGTAGGAGGCGTCGGCCTTGAAGGTCGTGACCTGGCCAGCGGCGCAATTGCCGCGCTCCGCGCTCCACTCGCCGATGAGCCATTCAGTGGTGACCTCGCCGCTGGCGCCCGCCGCCCGGTCGGCCGCGACCCGCCCGCCTAGATAGACCAGCCAGGCGACAGCGATGGCCACGGCGATGATCCCGGTGACCAGTCCCGCCTTGGCGCTGCCGGTCGGCAGCCCCTTCCTGTTCATGGCGACGAGACCGAGGACGACGGCGACCGGGCCCGCGATCAGCGAGACGATCCCGATGCCCGGTATCAGCGCGAGGACCAGAGCCACGATCCCGGTGACCATTGCCCCCGTGCCGAGACCGTTCGATCCGCGTTCGACCGCTGCTTCCATCATATCCCCCTGCCCTTGCGCGCAGCGCACAAGGCGCCCCGAGCCGGAAGAGTCAATGGCCGCGGTGCCGGCCTGCGTCCCTTCGCGGGCCATTTGATGTTTGGCGCGGGTTGCGCTAAAGGCGCGCGCTTCCAGCGCTACAGCCTTGGAACATCATGCGGGAGGCCGCCCTCGAGGCGTCCGTCCGGACCGCTAGACTTGAAAGAGAGTGACATATGGCGAAGAAGATTACCGGCTATATAAAGCTGCAGGTGCCCGCGGGCGCCGCCAATCCGTCGCCGCCGATCGGCCCCGCTTTGGGCCAGCGCGGCGTCAACATCATGGAATTCTGCAAGAGCTTCAACGCGGCGACGACCGAGCTGGAGAAGGGCATGCCCATCCCCACCGTGATCACCGTCTATGCCGACCGCAGCTTCTCCTTCGAGACGAAGACTCCGCCGGCGAGCTTCCTGCTCAAGAAAGCGGCTCGCATCTCGTCGGGTTCGAAGGAGCCGGGCAAGGTCGGCGCGGGGCGGGTGACCCGCGCCCAGCTGCGCGAGATCGCGGAAGTGAAGATGAAGGACCTCAACGCCAACGACATCGAGGCGGCGGCGCGGATCATCGAAGGCAGCGCCCGAGCGATGGGCCTCGAAGTGACGGGGAGCTGAAGCGATGGCCAGGCTGACGAAGAAGCAGAAGAAGATCGCCGAGACGGTCGACACCCAGAAGATCTACGGCGTCGACGAGGCGATCGAGGTCGCCAAGGCCAACGCCACCGCCAGGTTCGACGAGACGATCGAGGTCGCGCTCAACCTGGGCGTCGATCCCAGGCACGCCGACCAGATGGTGCGCGGAGTCGTCACCCTTCCAGCCGGCACCGGCAAGACGGTGCGGGTCGCAGTCTTCGCTCGCGGCGACAAGGCCGAGGAAGCCAAGGCGGCCGGTGCTGATGTGGTCGGCGCCGAGGACCTGATGGAGACCATCCAGGGCGGCACGATCGACTTCGACCGGGTCATCGCCACTCCTGACATGATGGGCGTGGTCGGGCGGCTCGGCAAGGTTCTCGGCCCCAAGGGCCTGATGCCCAACCCCAAGCTCGGCACGGTGACCCCGAACGTCACCGAGGCGGTCAAGGCGGCCAAGGGCGGGCAGGTCGAATTCCGGGTCGAGAAAGCCGGGATCATCCACAGCGGAATCGGCAAGGCCAGCTTCTCGAACGCGGACCTGAGGCGGAATTTCGACGCCTTCGTCGACGCCATCGTCCGCGCCAAGCCGACCGGCGCCAAGGGCAAATATGTCCGCAAGGTCGCGTTGAGCTCGAGCATGGGACCGGGCCTCAAGATCGACGTCGCCGAGGTGGCCTCGGCCTAGGCATCGCGCCTCGCGGCGGCAAGCGAAACGGGGGGCCGGGGGCGCAAGCTTCCGGCCCCTTTCGATTCGGCGAATACTTGAAGGAGTCGCGGCAATGCCGCAGGATGGCGGAAACTTCTCGCCTGAATTCTCGTTGGGCCTGCTCCCCCTCCGTTGATCCTTCCCTTTTGCTATGCATCTATTCACACCCCTGCTCCTCGCGGCCCTGCTGCTCGGCGGATGCGGCCTGCTTGCCGGTCATGAAGCGACGGGCCCGGAAGATCGCGGCGGCCCGGTCGACGGCGGCGAGCCGGTGGTGGAGGAAGGCGGCACGGTCCGGCTGGCGCTGCTCGCGCCGAGCCCCGAAACCCATCTCGCTGCGCTCGAGGGCTTTCTCCACGTCGAGGGGAAATGCCTCTACGTCGCCGGCCCGGGGGGTTCCGGGCCGAAGACCCTGCCGGCTTTCTCCTTTCCGGCCCGCTGGGACGCCGAGCACCACCGGCTGCTCGCTCCGGGCGGCGCCTTCACCGACGGCCAGCGCGTTCGCCTGGGCGGAAGCGAGGCGACCGACCGCGGCCTGCTCAGCTGGGTCCAGCGCGCCGACCCGTCCTGCGCGGATGCGAGCATCTTCGTCGCCGGGATGATCGAAGCCGCGCCGGAAGCGGACAAGCCGCGGTCGTAACCGCCGCCGGGCCCGCGCCTCAATCGTCACGGCCGTCCGAAAAGGAAGGTGGCTCCAAGCCAGGCCGGGAGGGCGCGACCGGCCGGAATCGGTAAGCCCCGCCGGTTTGACCCGGCGGGGCTCCCTGAAAGCTCTTTCCCGAAGGTCCGAGCCTTCATTCCACTCGATCTTTCGATCATGTGGACGACGGCAAAACGTCCCTCATGCCGACAGCGTTCCGGGCGTTTCGAACAAAGCTGGGGACGAATCGGGGGATAAATCTGGGGATGGAAAGACGCGCCTGGCCGGCGCCTGTCGCGACGGGCGTGACGCGGCGGATCGGCCGTGGCATCGGGGGCCGATGGACAGTGACGGCTTGCGCAGCGACATCGCCCGGCTGGGGCCGTGGCACCACCGAATCGAGCTTGCGCCGGGGGTGAGCACGATCGACGACGACGCCCGCGCCGCCAGCGGCAGCGGCGACGCCTTCATTCCGGGGACCTACGCGCCCGACCTGATGATCCGGCCGATCGTCGACCAGGTCTTCGGCGGAAGCATGGCCGGCCGCTCCTTCCTCGACTGCGGCTGCAACGCCGGCGGACATGTCTTCGCGGCGGCCCGGCTCGGCGCCGGACGCTGCTTCGGCTTCGACGCCCGCCAGCACTGGATCGACCAGGCCGAGTTCCTGAAGCGGCACCTGCCGGGCGGGCGGATCGACTTCGCCCGTTGCGAGCTCGCCGACCTGCCCGGCCTTGGGCTCGAGCGGTTCGACGTGACCATGTTCGGCGGGCTCTTCTACCATCTTCCCGATCCCGTCGCCGGCCTCAGGGTCGCGGCCGACCATACCAGCGAGCTGCTCGTGGTCACCACCTCGGTGCTGCCGCGCGCGGGCAAGGCCCTGGTGCTCAAGCAGGAGAGCACGACCCAGTTCATGTCCGGGGTCGACGGCGTGTCGTGGCTGCCGACCGGGGCGGCGGTGGTCCGCGACATTCTCGCCTGGTGCGGCTTCCCGCACAGCCGGGTCGATGCCGATTTCTCCGCGACCACCAAGGCCGGCTGGCGGCGGGTCCACATCCTGGCGGCGCGCGACGAAGCGACCTTCGCCGCTTACGACAAGCTCCGCCCCGACGCCGCCGCGGGCGAGACGCCGTCGCTCGGGCGGCGGTTGCTCCGACGGCTCGGCCTCGGCCGCCGCGATTGACTTTCCCCGTCGAGCCGCTAGATGCGCGGCTTCGCTTGCGGGCGCTCGCGCTCCCAGGCTTTCCGTCCGAGACGGCTGGCGCTCCGCGAGGGGCTTAATCTCCAGCCCAGACGGGGAAGAGATTCAGCCGCGCCAGCGCCCGTCGCCCGCGCGGACCCGCCGAAGCTTCGGCGCGAACCCCTCCCCTTCGGACGATTCGGCGCGATGACCGCGCCGTTCAGCCGCGTCGCGGATGGTCCGCGGCGCCAGAAGTGGAGAGACGAATGGATCGCGCCCAGAAGAGGGAGCAGGTCGCCGAGCTCAGGCAGACGTTCAACGAGACCAACGTGGTGGTCGTCACCCGCAATCTCGGCCTGACCGTGGCCCAGTCGACCGCGCTTCGCAACCGCATGCGCGACGCCGGCGCCCGCTACAAGGTGACCAAGAACACGCTTGCCCTGATCGCTCTTGAGGGCACCACCTACGCCCCCCTCAAGGACCTGCTGTCCGGGCCGACCGCGCTCGCCACCTCGGCCGACCCGGTCGCCGCGGCCAAGGCCGTGGTCGACTTCGCCAAGACCACCGACCGGCTCGAGATCGTCGGCGGGGCGATGGGCGAGACCGTTCTCGACGCGAGCGGAGTCCGCTCGCTGGCCGAGCTTCCCTCGCTCGACGAGCTGCGCGCCAGGATCGTCGGCCTGATCCAGGCACCGGCGAGCAAGATCGCTCGGACGATCAACGAGCCCGGCGCTCAGCTGGCCCGGCTGTTCGCGGCCTATGCCGCCAAGGAAGCCGCATAACCACCACCCTTACCGACAACCTCAGTCCGGCGCCGAGCCGGGAAACATGGAGACTTTGAAATGGCAGACATCAATGCACTGGTCGATCAGCTTTCCGAGCTGACCGTGCTCGAGGCGGCCGACCTGGCCAAGGCGCTCGAGGAGAAGTGGGGCGTTTCGGCGGCCGCGGCGGTCGCCGCCGCTCCCGCCGGCGGCGGCGGGGCCGCCGCTCCGGCCGAGGAGGAGAAGACCGAGTTCGACGTCATCCTCACCGGCGACGGCGGCAAGAAGATCAACGTGATCAAGGAAGTGCGCGCGATCACCCAGCTCGGTCTCGGCGAGGCCAAGGCGCTGGTCGAAGGCGCGCCCAAGGCGGTCAAGGAAGGAGTCTCCAAGGCCGAGGCCGAGGAGATCAAGAAGCGGATCGAGGAGGCCGGCGGCACCGTCGAGCTTCGCTGAGCTTCGCTTTCTTCGCACCACGAGAGGGGCGGCCGAGCAATCGGCCGCCCCTTTCTTATTCCGGCCGGAGCGTGGCCGGCGGCGATCGCGCCGGCCCGGCGAGCGGCCTGACGCGGCCGGCGGCGAGGATCAGGCCGAACAGGACCCACAGGTGGCGGGCGTCCTCGAACGAGCCGCCAAGGCCCTGATAGGCGAAGGCGTTGAGGAAGGCGAAGCCGAGCGCGACCCTCAGCACGTCGCCGCCGCTGCCGAGCCTGAAGGGCCGCACGGTCCGAACCACCCAGCCGAGCAGCGCCAGCAGGGCGAGCAGCCCGACCAGCCCGCACTGGACCGCGATGTTGAGGAAGACGTTGTGGGCGTCGGTCAGCCGGGCGATCGCCCCGGACGGGATCATGATCGAGACCTCGACCGCGTTGGCGCCGATCCCGCGGCCGAGCAGCGGATCGGCGGCGAAGTTGCGGGCGGCGTCGAGCCAGGTCATCAGCCGGACCGCCGGCGCCAGCGTGAGATCGGTCCCCGGCACCGCGATCAGGAACGGCGCGGTCGGGTGAAGGAACGGGGTCACCGCCATGGCGAGGACGAACAGCAGCGCCGCGGCGATCCCGCCGGCCAGGGCGAAGCGGGCGAGCCAAAGGCGGCGCGGCGCGAGCAGCAGCCACAGCCACACGCCCGCGGCCAGGAACAGGCCGCCCAGGCCCGGCGTGAGGCTGAAGGCGGCGGCGAACAGGATCCCGGCGAGGAGCGCGAGGAAGAGCGGACGGCCGACCCAGCCGAGGCTGCGCGCCGCGAGCAGGAGCAGGAGCGAGACGGTGAGGTAGTTGCACAGCATCGCCGCGTAGAGGAAAGTGAGGCGAAGGCGCGGATAGTCGCCCGGCGGAAGCGTCCCGAAATCGTTGATGCTGTAGGCGAGCAGCGTATTTGCGGGCGCGAAAAGGAAAGCCGCGATGCTCGCCGCGGCGACCAAAGCAAGCGCGGCCGATGCCGCCAGCCAGGCCCGAAAGACCGCGCGCAGCTCGCGCTCGGAGCCGACCAGGCTGAAGACGATCACCGGCAGGCTGAGCAGGTAGACCTGGGTGGAGAGCTTGACCGCGCTTCGGAACGGCTGGTCCGAAACCGCGGCGGAGAGCGCCATCGCCGCGAAATAGAGTCCGAGCAGGGCGAAGGCCGGATGCCAGCGCAGCCGCGCCGCCCCGGTCGCGAGGGCCGCCGCCCACAGCGCGAGCAGCACCAGATAGGCGCCGTCGGCGGCGACCGCCTCGTAGCCGAGCAGCCGGAAAGGCGGCTGCATCAGCGGCAGCAGGAAGACGAAGGCGAGCAGCGCGCCGCGGGCAAGGCGGGCCGGCAGCGCGGCTTCGATCCCGTCCGAGGGCTCATCCGGAATCGGGGCGGCCATGGCGCCCTGTGGCAGCTTGCGCCGGGCGCCGCAACGGCCCTCCCGCCGGCCCGCCAGGGGTCGGACCCCGGCGGCCGCGCATCCTCTGCGACGCCATCGCGTTCCAGCGCCATGGCTGTCGTCATCGGCACGGCCGGCTGGAGCATTCCGGCGAGGGAGGCGGCGCATTTTCCGCCGGCCGGCTCGGCGCTGCAGCGCTATTCAGCGCGCTTCGCCGGAGTCGAGATCAACTCGTCCTTCCATCGCCCCCATCGCGACTCGACCTGGCGGCGCTGGGCCGAGAGCGTGCCGGACGGCTTCCGCTTCGCGGTCAAGCTGCCCAGGTCGATCACCCACCAGCGCAAGCTGGTCGATTGCTCGGACCTGACGGCGCCTTTCCTCGAGCAGGTGGCCGCGCTCGGCGACAGGCTGGCGGTGCTTCTCGTCCAGCTGCCGCCCAGCCTCGCCTTCGACCCGAATTCGGCGGCGCGCTTCCTCGAGGCTCTGGCCGGGGCCGCCGCGGCGCGAATCGTCTGCGAGCCGCGTCACCCAAGCTGGTTCGAGGACGAGGCGGACGCGCTCCTCGACCGACTCGGCGTCGCTCGGGCGGCGGCCGATCCGGCCGTGGTCCCGGCGGCGGCCTTTCCGGGCGGACATCGGAGCCTGGCTTACTGGCGCCTGCACGGTTCGCCGGCCATCTATCGATCGAGCTATGACGAGGCCCGCCTCTCGGCCTATGCCGAGCTGGTCGGGATGGAGCTTCGGCGGCGGCGCGATGTTTGGTGCATGTTCGACAATACGGCGTCCTCTGCCGCCACCGCCAATGCCCTCGAGCTGATGGAGAGGATCTAGGCCATGGACCAGACCGGGCGGAAAGCAGCGCCTGGCGCCGGCGGCGCGGCCGCGGCCTGGCTCGTGCACCTGCTGACCGCGAGCGGCGCGGTGATCGCGCTGATGGCGCTGATGGCGGTGATCGCGGGGGATTTCCGGCTTGCCTTGCTGTGGCTTCTGGCCGGCCTCGCGATCGACGGCGTCGACGGATCGCTGGCTCGCCTGGCGCGGGTCAAGGAGCGCGCGCCGAGGATCGACGGCGACACGCTCGACCTCATCATCGACTATCTGACCTACGTCTTCGTGCCGGCCCTGTTCATCGTCGAGGCGGCGCTGGTGCCGGCGGCGGCCGCGCCCTGGCTGGCCGGGCTGATCCTCGTCTCCGCGCTCTACAATTTCACCCGCCGCGACCTCAAGACGAAGGACAATTATTTCCGCGGCTTCCCGGCCCTGTGGAGCGTCGTCGCCTTCTACCTCTACGTCGCCACGCCGGCGCCGGAGGTGGCGGCCGCGATCGTCGTCGCCTTGGCCGCCTTGACCTTCGCTCCGGTCCATTTCGTCCATCCGTTCCGGGTCGCCGACTATGGCCGCTGGCTGCCGGCGCTGGCCCTCCTCTGGGCCGCCGCGACCGCCGCCTTGCTGTGGCCGGACTGGCAGGACGGCACGAGGCGGGCGCTGCTCGCTGTCTCGCT
>DATMVG010000237.1:0-6565 GCA_035563315.1 Allosphingosinicella sp.
CGAGAAGGTCGTTGCCCGAGCCGCCGTCGATCCGGTCGGCGCCGCCGCGGCCGCGCAGCGTGTCGTTGCCTGAATCGCCGCGGATGAGGTCGGCCTCGGCCGATCCCTGGATGATGTCGTTGCCGCTCCGTCCGGCGGCGGCCAGGCCGTCGGCGAGGCTGATCCTGTCGTCGCCGGCGCCGCCGGCGACGGTCGGGCCGCCATGGACCGCCGCCCCGATTCCGAGCAGCGGGCCGTCGAAGCTGCTATTCTGCCAGGCGGTGACGAAGCCGGCGCCGGGCAGAGCGGCGACGCTGGGCGCGGCCTGGGCGTCCCCGGCCCAGATCGACATCTCGTCGCCGACCCGCTCGCCGGCGGCGTTGAAGCGCTGGCCCATCGCGTAGCGCTCGGCGAAATTCGCCTCCCAGACGGCGATGAAGCCGCCGTCGTCGAGGGCGGCGACGTCGGGGAAGATCGGGCCGCGGCCGAGGCTGCTGAGCAGGATTTCCGGGCCGGCCTCGGCCTCCGCCGGATCGGCGATGCGGCCGCGAATGCCGCCCCCGGCGGCGGCATAAGCGACGATGACCCGGCCGTCGGCGAGCTGGTCGACGGCGACTCCGCCATAAGCGGAATCCGGCGCCGGCTGGAAGGTGAGCAACGGCCCCGCGGAGGTGCCGTCTTCGCCGTGCCGCTGCCCGACGACGGCGCCCTCCGCCGTCTTCCACGCCAGGAACAGGCCGCCTTCGGCGAGCGCGACGAGGCCGAGGCGCTGCGCGCCGGCGCTCTCGTCAAGCTCCCAGGCGGCGCCGAGCGGCGCGCCGTCGCCGCCGAAATGCCGTAGATGGACCGCGCCCTGATCGGCGTCGGACTGCTGACCCCGCGTCCAGGAAGCGACGAAGCTGCCGTCGGCCAGAACGACGACCTGGAAGTTGTAGGGGTTGGCCACCGCGCCGGGCGCGAGATCGAACTCGTCGGAGCGCGGCGTGCCGTCGGCGTTGAACAGCCGGGCGACCGGCCTCTGGCCGCCGCCGATCCGCTGGCCGACGATGACGAAGCCGCCGTCGGCGAAGAAGGCGGCCCCGATCGAGCCGGTGCTGGTCCCCTGGAACGCATCGAGCGGAGCGGTGAGGGCGTTGCCGGCGGAATCGTGGAGCTGGAAGACGACCTTGGAGCTGGTCACCCAGGAAACGATCACGGCACCGGCGTCGCTGGCCGCGACCGTGCCCTGAAAGCCGCGGCTTTCGCCGAGCGCGGGAGCGAAGGACTTGATCAGCGGCGACACGTCGAGGCCGATCTCGCCGTCGGCGAAGCGGGCGGTCTCGACGCCCTCGAGCCGGTCGATGCCCTCGTCGCCGTTGCTCGGATCGATGTCGTCGACGATCCAGCCGCCCTCGTCGAAGGCGAAGCTGTAGCCGGACATCCGGCCGGCAAAGACGGCGGTATCGACGCTGCCGCCGCCAAGGACGAGGTCGTCCCCCGCGCCCGGGGTCAGGGTGTCGAGCGAGGCGCCGCCCGAGAGGGTTTCGGCGGCGGCGGTGCCGGGAACGGCGGCGAGCGCGGCCGGACCGTCGAAATTCGCCGCCGTCAAGGCGAGCGGATCGACTCCGTCCAGGTAGAGAGCGGGCAGGATCTGGGCGCCGTCGCCTTCGGGGTCGATGCCGATGGTGAGGCCGAGCCGGTGCCGGGTCAGAGTCAGATAGCCGAGGCTGTAGGGATTGCCGGTGCCGTCCCACGCGCTGTTGTCGAGCGCGAACTGGCGAAGGTCGAGCTTGTCGCCGCCGGCGCCGGCCTGGAAGTCGAGGATCCGGCTTGCGTGGGCGAGCTTCGACAGGGCGAAGGTGTCGACGCCGCCGCCCCCGCTCGCCACCGCCGTGCGGCCGAGGTTGAAGCGGTCGTTCCCGGCCTCGCCGTGGAGCGAGTCGACGCCGGCATCGGCATAGCCCGTGGTGAGGATGTCGTCGCCGTCGCCGGCCATGACCGTGTCGGCGGCCCCGCCGCCGTCGATGACGTCGTCGCCGCCGAGGCCGAATATCTCATCCTGCCCCGGCGTTCCGTTCAAATTGTCGGCCCCGGAGGTGCCGTTGATCTGCGTCACTGCCTGTTTCGCTCCGAATTGTGGGGCTGCCTGACCCAGGCCGCCTCATTGTGAGCCCTCTCCGCCTCCGCGGGGCGGACGGCCGGGCTCAGCCGTAGATGACGAAATCCGCGTTGGTCAGCGCCGTCCCCGCCGCCACCGTGGCGAACAGGACCTGGGCGGCGGCGCCGCTGCCGTCGGGATCGTAGAAGAGGCTGCCCGATGCCTGGTCGTAGACGACCCGGTCGCCGGCATCGGCCGCGGCCGTCCCCTGATGGAAGGCGCCGGCGGCGAGGATGCCGTTGGCGCCGGCCTTGGTGAAGACGTAGCTGGCGAGGTTGATGACGTCGTCCGCGATCGAGAAGTCGACGATATTGTCGACATTGCCCGCTCCCGGAGCGGTGTTGAACAGGAAGCGGTCGAGGCCGGCGCCGCCGTTCAACACGTCATCGCCGAGGCTTCCGTAGATGAGGTCGTTGCCGCCGCCGCCGGCGATCGAATCGTCGCCGCTGCCGCCGTTCAGGAGGTTCCCGCCCGAATTGCCGGCGAGGTTGTTGTCGCCCGAATTGCCGCGCCCGTCGCGCCCGGCCGTGCCGGTCAGGACCAGCCGCTCGACATGGGTCGGAAGCGTATAATCGATCGAGCTCTCGACCGTGTCGTTGCCGCCGCTGCCGCCCTCGATGACCTGGTCGCCCGCATTGTCGACGACATAGACGTCGTGGCCGGTGCCGCCGGTCAGCGTGTCCGCCCCGGCGCCGCCGTCGAGCCGGTCGTGGCCGGAGCCGCCGCTCAGCGCGTTGGCCGCTCCATTGCCGGTCAGCAGGTTGTTGAGCCCGTTGCCGGTGCCGTCGATGCCCGAAGCGCCGGTCAGGACCAGATTCTCGACATAGCTTCCCAAAGTGAAGCTCGCCGAGCTGCGTACGGTGTCGGTGCCGGCGACATTCGCCTCGACGACCTGGTCGGCGGAGTCGTCGACGAAATAGGTGTCGCTGCCGAGGCCGCCCTCGAGCAGGTCCGAACCCTCGCCGCCGTCGATCGAATCGACGCCGACGCCGCCCCTGACCTGGTCGTCGCCGCCGCCGGCGAGAATGACGTCGTTGGCCGCGCTGCCGGTGATCCGATCGGCGCCGGCCCCGCCCAGCGCCTTGACCGAGCGGCCGCCGGTCAGCTGCGAGGAATCGAGGTGAAGCTCGTCGGACCGCAGGATGTCCGAATTCTCGCCCGTTCCTCCAAGCTCGCCGTCGCTGCCCAGCCAGACGGCCCGGTCGGCGCGAAGGGCGCTGGCGTCGACGGTGAACTGGGTCCCGGCCGTCATCGTCGAGTCGGCGAGGGTCAGCGTGTAGACCTTGTTTCGCCCGGCCTGGTCCGCGGCCCCCGCGACGGCGACGGCATCGGTGCCGCCCGCAAGGACGAAGGCCTCGAACTGGCTCAGCAGGAGTTCGCCGCCATTGCTCCCCTCGAACGGGTTGCCGCCCTGGTCGAAATGGACCGAATCGAAGCCCGCTCCGCCGGCCAGGACATAGTCCTCGACGAAGGGCGGCAGCGAATGCTCGCTGAAGCTGAAGGAGTCGTCGCCGCTTCCGGCGGTGACGGTCAGCGGCCGGATGTTGGGCCGGGTGACGATGAAGGAGAGGCCGGCGGTGACCTGCGAGGCGTCGATGTCGGCGGACGCGATCACGGTGCGGATTCCGGTCGCCTGGAACTGGGCGCCGAGCACGGCCTCGAAGCCGGGCACGTCGGTGAGGGTGTTCAGCGCGACCCGCTCGACGTTGCGAACGCCGGTGAAGGCGGAGTCGGCGACCGCGATTCCGGCGTGGATGAAGAGCATGTCGATGCCGTCGTCCGCCGCCGCCTCGACGATCTGGTCCTGGCTCGGGAAGGCGCCGTCGCCCTGGTAGGAATAGGTGTCGCCGCCGGTGCCGCCGATGAGGACGTCGGCGCCGAGGCCGCCGACCAGCACGTCATCGCCGGCGCCGCCCTCGATCCGGTCGACGCCGTCGCCGCCGGTGAGGCCGTCGTCGCCGCCGAGCCCGTAGAGCTTGTCGTCGTCGTCACCGCCGTGGAGCGAATCGCGGTCGTCGCCGCCGGTCAGCTCGTCATTTCCGGAGTGGCCGAGGACGTGGGGCGCGGCGATGCCTTCCTCGACCTCCCCGCTGGTGCCGACAATGATCTCGTCGGCCCCGACCGAGCCGGAAATGTAGCCGAGCCGCTCGAAGCCCTCGACGGTGCCCGAGCCGTTGCTTCCAATGCCTCCGCCCCACACCGCGCTGAGGTCGATGACGGTCCCGCCGGGCCGGTTGCTGAGGTCGATGTAGAGCGTGTCGAAGCCGGTCCCGCCGTCGCCCGAATCGTTCAGTCCGAGGGTGACCTCATCGTCCCCGTCCCCGCCGTCCAGCTCGTCGACGGCGAGCCCGTCCGGGTCGCCATAATCGCCGTTGAGGTCGTCGTTGCCGCCGCCGCCGCGGAGGATGTCGGCGCCGTCGGCGCCGTGGAGCCGGTTGTCGTTGCCGTCGCCGGTGAGCCGGTCGTCGCCGCGTGTGCCGTCGACATTCTCGATTCCCGCGAGCGTGTCGTCGCCGTCGCCGCTCGACGTGCCCTCGTCGAGGTCGACCATGACGCCGTCCACCAGGAAGCCGAAGCGCAGCGTGTCGACGCCGGTGCCGCCGTCGATTTCATCGTCGCCGGAATCGCCGCTGATCGAGTCGTTGTGGGCGCCGCCGTCGATCACGTCGTCGCCGTCGCCGCCCTGAATGCCGTCATCGCCGGCGCCGCCGTCAATGTCGTCGACGCCGTCGTCGCCGCGAATGGAATCGGCGCCGCCGAGCCCGTCGATGACGTCGTCGCCCGTCGTGCCTTCAAGGATATCGTCGCCGGAAGTCCCGGTGATCTGGCCCACTGATTGTCCCCACCCCGCGCAAGCTGCCGTGCGCCATGCTCGCACTTGCACAAAAAAGCAAGCAAAATCAGGCGCGTCCGGCCTCGGCGCAAGCGGCTCGAGAGGAGCGCCGGAGGACTCGGCGCTCGACATCGCCGCCGCAGTGCAACTAGGAGGCGCCATGGCCCTGTTGCGTTCGCTTGCCCTGCTTCTCGCCTTGCTGATCGCCGCGCCGGCCGCCGGCCAGACCGGCGACGCCGACTGGCTCTATCGGGGCAGCGACATCGAGCGCGACCCGGCCTGGCGGTTCGGCACCCTTCCCAACGGCCTCCGCTATGCGCTCCGCCGCAATCCGCTGCCCGCCGGCCAGGTCTCGATCAGGTTGCGCATCGACGCCGGCTCGCTCCACGAGGCGGAGGAGGAGCGCGGCTGGGCCCATTTCGTCGAGCACATGCTGTTCCGCGGCACCGAGAGCTTTCCCGACCGTCGCGCCCGCGAGATCTGGCAGGAGCTCGGCGCAAGCTTCGGCAGCGACAGCAACGCCCGCACCTCGCCGACCGAGACGGTCTATGTTCTGAACCTTCCCCATGCCGGCCGGGCCGCGCTCGACACCAGCCTCGCCGTGCTCGCCGAGATGATGGCCCGGGCCCGCTTCGACCCGGCGGCGGTGGCCGCCGAGCGGCCGGTCGTGCTCGCCGAGAAGGGCCGCCGAGCCGAGCTCAGCCAGCGCCTGCTCGAGCAGTCCCAGTCGCTCTTCTATGCCGGCCTTCGCTTCGCCTCCCGCGACACGATCGGCACCGAGGCCACCCTCAACGGCGCGACCGCCGAGGGGCTGAAGGCCTTCTACCGGCGCTGGTACCGGCCCGACCGGGCGACCCTGGTCATGGTCGGCGACGCCGACGAGGCGATGATGGAGGCGCTGGTCCGGGCCCGCTTCGGCGGCTGGCAGGCCGAGGGGCCGCCGCCCGCCGATCCCGATCCGGGCCGGATCGCCGAGGTCGAGCCGCCGGTCGCCAATCTCGTCTATCCGGGCGTCCCGACCACCGCGACCCTGGTCTGGCTGCGCCCCTATCGGGCCGTTCCGCACACGATCGAGCGCGAGCGCTATTTCCTCGAGGAAGCGCTCGCCGAGCGAATCCTCAACCGCCGGCTCGAGGCCCATGCCCGGGGCCGGTCCGCCTTCATCAACGCCTCGGTCAATGCCGGCCGATCGCGCAACATCGCCGAGACGACCCAGCTCGCGGTCGCCGCCCGCGAGGGCGAGTGGCGGCCGGCGCTTGAGGAGAGCTTCGCCATCCTCGCCGACGCGCTCAGGGCGCCGCCGAGCGCCGCCGAAATCGACCGCGAGATCCGCAATCTGCGCACCGGCGCCGCCGCCGCCGTCCAGGGCGAGTCGACGATGCTTTCGCAGGTCCGCGCCGAGCAGCTGATCGGGGCGGTCGACAACGGCGCGGTGGTGGCGAGCGCCCGCACCGTGCTCGACAATTTCGAGCGCAACGCGCCGCTCATGACCCCCGAGCGGATCGGCGCCGCGATGCGGGCCTTGTTCACCGGCTCCGGGCCGCGGATGATGCTGGTCTCGCCCGCTCCGGTGGCGGGCGGCGAGGCGGCGCTCGCCGCCGGCCTCGCCGCCGCCC